>DATBCJ010000032.1:0-3872 GCA_036270565.1 Candidatus Dormiibacterota bacterium
CGGTCCTGATCAGTCGACCACCACGCGGATCGGCAGGCGGCACCGGTCCGGCCCCGCTGCCACAATCGCGTGCATGACCCGCGTTCTCCGGGTTGCCCTCCTCGGCTGGTCTCTCGGGTTCCTGATCGCAGGTCTTGTGGGCCTGACCCTTCCCGGCAACCACCCGCTGGCCTCGACACTTCTCGTCGCCGCGGGTGCCGGCACCGTGCTCCTGGGTGTGCTCCTCGTTGCGGGTGGGCTGCGCCATGGCCGCCGGGTGAGCGTCGATGATGTCGACGACGTCAAATTCTTCGCCACCGCCGCACCGGTGCCGCTGACCCCACACGAGCCAGCGATCGAGGCAGCAGCCGCCGCCGCCACCGCCGCCGAGCGTGCCGCAACCGCTCGCATCGCTGAGCTCGAAGCCCTTCTCGCTCTCGAGGAGCAGAGGCTGGACGAGGTCATCCACGCTCTCGCCGCGGAGGACGAGGTCGAGACCGCGGAGCACTCCGCACCCGGCGCCCACACACAGTCGGACGCCGCTGCCGAGGAGCCCGTGCTGCGCGCCCAGGTTGTGGACACGCTGGTGGAATTGATCGGCGAGAAGGACGTCGTGCGTGAGCTCGAGATCCTCACGACAACAGGATCATCGCCCCCCGCCGAACCACCTGCGCCCACGGTCGAGCGCGCCGCCGCCTCAGAGCAGAAGCGGCTGCAGAAGCCGCGCGCCAAGCGCCGCCGGGTCGAGAAGCCGGGCCCCGTCGACAAACGAGCAGAGCGCGTTGGCAAGCGGGATCTGCGCCGCGGTCGAGCACGCGACACGCAACAGGTCGGGCGAACAGACGAGGACGGCTAGGCAGCGCGCCCGCGACACGGCGACGTTCATACGGTTGCGTGAGTAGAGGAACTCCATGCCCCGGGGCACGTCCTCCGCCATCGAGGTGGCCATCGAGTAGATCACCACCGCCGCCTCCTGGCCCTGGAACCGGTCGACTGTGCCGACGGCCACGTCCTCGGGAATGACGGCGCGCAGTGCCGCCACGTGCGCGTTGTACGGCGCCACCACCAGCACGTCGGCAGCGTTCAGCGGACGCGCGACGTCGTGGCGGTCGACCCAGCGGCGGCCAACGAGGCGCTGTACGAGCTCCGCAACCGCCACCGCCTCCTCTTCGGACGCCGACCGGTTGCCGGTGTGCTCGACGGACAGCCAGCGCAGACCGGCGCCGGCCAGCGCGTCGTCGCCGAGGACCTGCTGGCGCGCGCAGTCCGGGTTGGACGCAAGGCGCGAATCGTAGAAGTTGTCGGAGATGTATCCGCACACCTCGGGGTGCATTCGCCAGGTCACGTCGAGGAACAGCCCGCGGTCGTCGGGAATCGTCTCGTGCTCACCCACCAGGTGACCCAGCGCCGACAGCTCGGCGCCGGCCGGGTGCGCGCCCTGCGAGGGCTGCTCGAGTTGCTGTGGGTCACCGAGCAACACGATGTTGCGAGCGCATCCGCCGACCGCGACCACGTTGGCCAGCGAGAGTTGCCCAGCCTCGTCGACGAAGAGGGTATCGAACCTGCCGTCCATGTCCTCGCGGGCAAAGAGCCATGCCGTTCCGGCGACGACGTCGACAGCGTCGGAGTCGAGCGCCGCGACCACCGCGTCGTTGGTGGTGACGCACTGCACGAAGTCGTCGTCGCATCCGCGCCCGTCGCTCTTCTGCACAACCCGCAGCGTCACCCCGCGGCGCCTCGCCTCGGCACACACACTCCGCAGCAGCTGGGTGATCGCGCGATGGGACAACGCAGTCACCGCAACGCGCCGCGGTGAGCGGTCGGTGACCAGGTCGACGATGGCCATGGCGCCTGTGTACGTCTTCCCCGAGCCCGGCGGGCCCTGGATGGGAAGACAGGCGCAGTCTGCATCGAGGATCGAGCGCCGCGCGGCGGTGCCGATGTCCTCGTCGTCGCGGCGCAGCGCGGCACCCGCGGACACACCGCCGATGCGTGGCCGGTTGCGCATCAGCAGGTCGCGCACCGCCCGAAAGCGGCCGGGCGAGTCGATGCCGTTCTCAGCGACCCACCTGCCGAGACGGAGCAGCGCCCCCCGCTGCTCCGTCCCGGGTGGCGGGCCGCCGGGGATCAGGGCGGTGGGTAGCGGGTCGATGGCGAGGCGCTTGAGGACCAGCCAGCCGGCGGCGGTGTCGATGGCGTGGATCTTGCCGAGCCGCCTCGATCTCTTACCCCCGTTGCCGTCGTCGTCGGTGCGCGAGTCCTCGACGTCGTCGCCGGCCGCGAGCTTGGTCTCCTGCGGCGGAAACCGGAAGCGGAACAGCTGTACCTTCTTGTCGGTGGCGGTGACGCTGTCGAGGACAAGGCCGCCGAGCGCAGCACCGTCCTCGATGAGCTCCTCGTCGGAGGCGTCCTGGCGTGCGAAGTACTCCCACCACTGCGGTTTGGCGTCGCGACGATGCCAGTCGAGGAGCGCGGCGAGCAGCGACCTCGCGCGCTGCTCGGTGCTCTGGACAGCTGTGTCGACTGGGATTCCGACAGTGAGCTCGGCCGCCAGCGCCTCGACCATCGCGGTGCCCGCGGCAACCGCGTCCGAGGCAGCACCGTCGGTCAGCGCCGGCCGTGAAACGGGTGCCCCGGTGGTTCGTTCGAGGTCGTCGCGCCGCCGTTCCAGCCAGCCGCGCAGTCCCACGAGCGACCGGCAGTCGACTTCGTTGTACGCACGGATCGACTCGAGGATGTCGTCGTCGGGCGACTCAAGCCACGCCTCGTACTCGACGATGCTCGAACCGGCGTCGGTGACCCCGCCGTCGCGCGCCGCCATGTACAGCGGTTCGAGCTTCTTGATCGAGTACGACTCGACGCCGACGCGGACACCCTGCCTGACAACGCGGTAGAGGTCGACGAACACGCCGGCGCGGAGCAGCTCGTCGACCTCCTCCTCGCGGGTGGCGTACCGGCCCATGAGCCGCTTCATCGCCGCAGGCTCGTACGCCGCGTAGTGGTAGACGTGCATCGCCGGCTGACGCCGCCGGGTCTCCATCACCGTGTCGATGAACGTCTCGAAGGCCTCCTTCTCGGCCGCGGCGTCGTGCGCCCAGCGACAGCGGAACTGAGCGTCCACGGCGTCGCCCTCGACCCAGCCGAAGAGGTACTCGCGACCGCCGGGCGCGGCGAAGAGGTCGCCCTCCATGTCGAAGAAGATGTCGTGCTCCGTGGGAGCGGGCAGCGCGGCGAGCCCTCGGTGGGGAGCGTCGGCGTCGGGCTCGATGAGACTCCACACGGGAGCCGATTGGTGGTCGGAGCGCACCTGCAGCCCGGCCTGGACGCGCAAGCCATCGAGGACGGTTCCGCGGATCTGGTCGACCTCGGCGCCGGCGGGCAGAGCTCCCAGAGCCGCCCTGGTGTCGATCCCGGCCGCCACCAGCCGGGTCCGCTGGTCGCGCCGGATCCCGGCCACGAATGACAGGTGGTCGGCCGCGCGCCACTGGGCATTGCAGCGGTCCTTCCAGTCGCAGTACTGGCACGCCGCCACCGGGTCGGGCACCGTGCTCTCGAGGCCGCGGTCCACGGCGGCGACGAAGCGGCGGCGGACCGCCTCGAGGTACGACGAGATCTCCGCGAAGGGGAACGATTCCACGCTGTCGTCGCCGAGAACGACGTGGAGGCGGCGCGGCGTGCATCCCTGCAGTCGGGCGATCTGACGCGTGTAGTCGCCCAGCTGGAGCAGCGCGCCGGCGGTGGTGGTGCGGGCCAGCTTGGCGTCGAACGCCTCGTAGCTCCACGTCCCCAGGTCGCTGGGTGCGTCGACCCGGCAGACGACATCTGCGTGGCCGCGCCAGCGTCCGTCGAAGAAGCTCGCCTGGTAGATGACGTCGGCGCCCTCGCGCATCGCC
>DATBCJ010000033.1:0-5421 GCA_036270565.1 Candidatus Dormiibacterota bacterium
ACGGCGGCGAGCCGCACGCCCCGTCCGCGCACCACGTCACCCTGGCCGAGCGTCAGCCGGCACTCCTCCTCCTGCGCACGCACTCGCTCGGCGAGCAGCGCCGCCCATGCGGCCATCTCGGCGATGCGGCGCGGCCGGACAGTGCTCGCCGGGTCGTGACCGAGGTCCCAGGCAACGATCGCGGGGTGGTGGGCGAACGCCGCCAGCATCGCGTCCAGCCAGCGCACCTGCACTTCGAGCATGAGCGGGTCGGCATAGATGTCACGCGGGCCTCCCTCGACGACGCGCGCGTCGGTGATGCAACGCACACCCGTCCGCGGTGCGCGACGATCGATGGCGTAGGCCGGGAGCATGACGCTGTCACCGATCGACTGAACGAACAGGGTTGGCACCACGCCGATCCCAAGCTCGCGCGCAGCCGCCAGCAGCGTCTCCAGGTCGCGCATGCGGCGCGGGCTGGGGGCGCGGTCGGTGGGCATGAAGGCGTCCCAGCTGAGGCCGACCCTGATCACCGGGATGCGATGCGCGGCGATTGCCGCCAGGTCGCGGGTCACCACCTCCGCGCTGAACTCGTGCCACAGGTACGGTCCCACCGCGGCGGGCAGGTACACCACGCCCACCTCGAGCTGGTCGGGACCTCGCCGCTCCATCTGCGCGGCTAGTACACGAACAGGTCGATTCCCCCTGCCACCGTGAGCACCTGCCCGGTGATGTAGCGCGCCTCAGCTGACACCAGGAAGCAGATTGCGTACGCGATGTCCTCGGGCGCACCGGCGGTACGCAGTGCGGTGCGCAGCACCATGCGATCGTTCATCTTGGGGCTGCCGGCCTTGAACGCCTCGGTGCTGATGATCCCCGGGGCGATCACGTTGGCGGTGATCCCGTAGCGTGCTCCCTCGAGCGCCATCGACTTGCCGAGTCCGATGAGCCCCGCCTTGGTCGTCGCGTAGGAGGCCTGACCGAACCCGCCGAGGGTTCCGGCCACGGATGCCATGTAGATGACCCGCCCCCAGTTCTGCTCTCGCATGTACGGCCACGCTGCCTTGGTGCAGAGCATCGCCCCGGTGAGGTTGACGCGGAGATCGCGATCCCACAGGTCGTCGCTCTGGTTCTCGATCTGGGCGACGTGGTCGAGGGTACCCGCGTTGTTCACCAGGATGTCGATGGAGCCGAACTCCTTCTTGACGTGCTCGAAGACGTCGCGCACCTGCTCGCGGTCGGTGACGTCCATCTTCATCGCCACCGAGCGTCGCCCCATGCGGCGGATCTCCTCGCTGGTCTGCTCGGAATACACCGCGTGTTGCGACGTGAACAGCTGCGCGAGCGCGGAGTTGGCGCCCTCCGCAGCCTGCTGGATGTTGGGGTCCGACTCGATGAGGATGTCGGTGACCACAACGTCGGCTCCGGCGTGTGCCAGCGCGAGACAGTCGGCGCGGCCGAGGCCACGCGATCCGCCGGTGACGACGGCAACCCTGCCGGTGAGGTCGAACATGCCTCGAGCTCCCAGTGACTCTGCGTGTCGTGCTGGCCGGAGAGTCTATAGTCGCCCGGCATCGACACGACGAGTTCCTACGATGAACAACCGGGGGCGCCGCTGATGGCCGACTTCGTCAAGGTCGACGTCGTCGTCGAGGTCCCCAAGGGCAGCCGCAACAAGTTCGAGTGGGACCCGCTGGTGCAGGCGATGCGGCTCGACCGCGAGCTCTTCACCGCCACGCGGTACCCGGCCGACTACGGATACGTGGTGGGCACTCTCGGCGAGGACGGCGACCCGCTGGACGCGCTCGTCCTCGTCGGCGAGCCCACCTTCCCCGGCTGCCACATCTACTGCCGGCCGCTGGGGGTGTTCTGGATGTCGGACGAGCACGGTCCCGACGCCAAGCTGCTCATGGTCCCCTCCGCCGACACCCGCATCGACTGGCGAGAGCTCGACGACGTCCCCGAGCCGCTGCTGCTCGAGATCGCGCACTTCTTCGAGATCTACAAGGAGCTCGAACCCGGCAAGGCGACGACGGTGCGCGGCTGGGACGGGCGCCCCGCCGCCGAGGCGGAGCTGGCGCGCGGCAAGGCGCGCGTGGGGGCGTGAGTGAGGGGGAACTTCCGCCCTCGTAACTCCTAGCTTGCGGCGGCCACCTCGGTGACTCCCGTCTCCGCCTTGATCACCCGCGGGCGCGCGGTCAGCGCCTTGCGCTCGCCGAGGATGAGCCGGCTGATCACCAGGCGCTGGATCTCCGCCGTCCCCTCCCAGATCTGGTAGATCTTGGCGTCGCGCATGAAGCGCTCCACGGGGTACTCCTTGATGTATCCGTAGCCGCCGAGCACCTGCACGGCGTCGGTGGTCACCCGCATGGCGACGTCGCCCGCCATCAGCTTGGCCATCGATCCCTCACCCCGCGCGAAGGGGATGCCGTTCTGCGCCATCCACGCGGAGCGCAGCGTCAGGAGCCAGGCGGCGTCGATCTCGGTGGCCATGTCGGCGAGCTTGAAGGCGATCGCCTCGTGGCGCGCAATCGGCTTGCCGAACGCGACACGCTCCAGCGAGTAGTCGCGGGCGAACTCGAAGGCGGCGCGAGCGATGCCGACGGCGCCGGCGGCGACCATGGGGCGGGTGGCCTCGAGCATGAGCAGGGCGCCGACCGCGCCCGGGCCGGTGGCGTTGCCCTCCTTGTCGAAGCCGAGCCGGGCCTCCTCGGGGACGAAGCAGTCCTCGAAGATCACCTGTGCGGTGTGCGACGCGCGGACCCCGAGCTTGCTCTCCTTGCGCCCCTGGCGCATCCCGGGCGTGTCCTTCTCGATGACGAAGCCGGCGATGCCGGCGGCACCGGCGGATTTGTCGGTGGTGACGAACGCCACCTGCACGTCGGCGATGCCGCCGTTGGTGCAGAACTGCTTGGTGCCGTTGAGGACGTAGCCGCCGTCCACCTTGGTGGCGGTGGACTCGAGCGCCATCGAGTCGGACCCGCTGTTGGGCTCGGTGAGACCCATCGCGCCGATGCGCAGCGTGGCCGGGTCACAGAGCATGCCGATGTACTTCTTCTTCTGCTCCTCGGTACCCATCGCGATGATGCCGGCACCGGCGAGGCCGCTGGCGTTGATGGACACCCCGATGCCGGCGTCACCCCAGGACAGCTGCTCGGTGAGGATCATCGAGGTCATCAGGTCGAGACCGCCGCCCCCGTACTCCTCGGGGAACCCGCTGGCGGCGTCCAGCCCGAGGTCGTGCGCCTTCTGCATCACGGCCCACGGGGTCTCCTCCTTCTCGTCGTACTCCGCAGCGACGGGACGCATCTCGTTGACCGCGAACTCGTGGGCGAGCTTGCGGATCTCCTCCTGCTCCTGCGTGAAACTGAACTCGAAGCCCATGTCGTGGTGTCCCCTCTATCGTGCCAGCCGGACCGTCGCCCGGCCGTTGGTGAGCACCCGCTCCCCGCTGCTCGAGATCGCCTCGAGCTCGAGGCTGGCGGTTCCGCTGGAATCGTCGACATCGATGACCCGCCCCGTGCAGGTGATGGTCTGGCCGGGGAGCAGTGGCTTGGAGAATCGGCAGCTGACCGACGCCACCTGCTCGTAGCCGCCCGCCCAGCGGGCCACCGCCTCGGTGAGGATGGCCATGTCGAGCAGACCGTGGGCGATGGTGCCGGGAAGGCCGACAGCGCGGGCGAAGTCGGGGTCGACGTGGATCGGGTTGTGGTCGCCGGAGGCGTCGGCGTAGGCGTTGACCTGTTCCTGGGTGACGGCGCGCGACAGCGGGGTCATCTCGTCGCCGATGGCGGCGCTGCTGAGCACGGCGGTGGTCGCGTCGCTCATCGGATGATCATCAGCGAGCGGCCGCGGCAGACCACCGCGCCGTCCTGACGGTGGGCCTCGTGCTCGATGCCGAGGAAGGTCATGCCCCGCTTCTGCTCGACGGACGCGATCACCGCGGAGGCGTCGACAACGTCGCCCGCGCGGACCGGGGTGGGCCACTCGAACGCCTGCTCACCGTGGACCAGACCCGCCAGGTTCACCCCCACCTCGGCGTCGCCGAAGAGCTGGTAGAGCGTCGGGTAGAGCGCGTAGACGGCCGCGTACGTCGGCGGCACCGTGCCGGGCGCGAACACCTCGTCCGACCCCGCGATCGCCTTCGCGAACGCCTCGGCGCCGGCCCCGTCCACCACCTGCCCGGTGGCCTCGTAGCGGCGGCCGACGTGGCTCTGATCAGGCATTCCCGACCTCCTCGAAGACGCCGACGGCGCCGACCGCGGACGATGCGTCGCGGGGAACCAACGCGTCAAGCGTGTCCGAAGTTGACATTGGCGTCAACATTACTGGTGACACTATATCACCGCGGGACCGGGGGTTCGGGCGGCCGCGGTGAGTCAGCTGCGGAGGCCGTCCAGCCATCCCGGTTCGGGGTCGGTCGACCCCACCTGCAGCCCCTCCCAGTTGCGCAGGGCGACGCCACGGAACTGCCCCAGCAGGGGACCGGCGAGGGCCGCCTCATCGATCCAGCCCAGGGCCGCCAGCGCCGCCAGCGCCACGGCGGGCATGGCGGTCGGATCGCCGGCCTCCAGCTTGATGGCCAGCGCGGGGCCGTCCGGGCGGCGCATCGCGACCCATACCGCGGCGCCGCCGACCTTCACCGTGACCGCGGCGCCCGCGGCCTCGAGGAGGGCGGTGTCGAAGCAACCACGCCCCGCCACCAGGTAGGGGTGGGCGGCCATGGCGGACTGGCAGCGGCGGACATCGGGGTCGGCGGCGGCGGCGGCGAACATCGCGGCGATGGTGCGCAGAGGCAGCTCGTGGGTGGGCAGGCCGCACCCGTCGATGCCGTGGGGACGGCGTGCCAGGTCGGCGCCCGCGAACCCGCTCATGAGGCCGCGGATCTCGGCCTGGAGCGGATGGTCGTACGCGGCGTACCCGGCGAGCGGCCAGTTCGACACCCTGCAGGCCGCCAGCATGGCGGCATGCTTGCCCGAGCAATTGTTGTGAATCCGTGCGGGTGTTCCGCCCGACGCCAGCAGCCGGCGTGCCGCCTCGCCGTCGCCCGGGAGCTGCGGGCCGCAGCTCAGCGCATCCTCGTCCACCCCGGCGCGCCCGAGCAGGCGGCGGACGGTGTCGACATGGACGGGCTCGCCCTGGTGTGAAGCGCAGGCCACCGCGACCTCCGCGTCGTCGGCCCCGATGGCGTCGACCGCACGCCTGACGAAGGGCAGCGCCTGCAGGGGCTTGACGCAGCTGCGCAGGGTGGTCACGGCGTCCGGGTCACCGGCGGCGGCCAGCAGGCGCCCACCGGCGTCCACGACGGCGACGTGACCTCGCACCACCGCCTCGAGAGCAGTGCCACGACGCGTGGTGGCGAGATGGGCGGAAGGCGACCCGGGCACGGCCTGCAAGTGTCGCAGGACGTTGCCCGGGTCAGCGCCTCAGACCAGGCCCACC
>DATBCJ010000034.1:0-4985 GCA_036270565.1 Candidatus Dormiibacterota bacterium
CTGGCAAGGTTCTCCAGCACCGCGCGGTAGATCTGCGCCTCGATGTAGCGGGGCAGCAGGGCGTCGAGCACCACCTCGGGCTCGGGCTCGTACACGAAGTCGGCGGCCAGCTTTCCGCTGGCCTCGGGGACCTCCACGGGCAGGAGCCGGTGCACGGTGGCCTGCTGGCGGCCCGCGCTGATGAACCGGGCGTAGACCAGGTCGACCTGGTCGGCGTCGCCGTTCTCGTACTGCTCCATGGCCACGCGGATGGCGGGAAGGATGTCGCCCATCGACGGCCGGTCGCCGAGGTTGCTGCGGTCGGCGACGAGGTCCTTGCGCAGCCGGCGCATCACGTCGCGGCCCTTGCGGCCGATGGTGACCACGGATGCGGCGGAGGGCGAGTCATTCATCTCACGCAGCGCCAGCCGGACGTTGTTGCTGTTGAGCGCACCCACCAGCCCGCGGTCGGAGGTGACCAGGATGACGAGCCGCTTGCGCAGCTCGCGCACCTCGAGGTAGGGGTGCTTGTACTCGGGCTCCCGCCTGAACAGGTCGGCGATGACGTTGGTGATCTCATCCGCGTACGGACGCGCGGACTCGAGGCGCTCCTGGGCGCGTCGCATCTTGGCGGCGGCGACCAGCTCCATCGCCTTGGTGATCTTCTGCGTGTTCTTGACGCTCCTGATGCGCCGGCGCAGGTCGCGGAGAGATGCCATCTACCCTGCAAAGCCCTCTTTGAACTTCTCGATCGCGGAGATCAGCTGCTTCTCCGTGTCCGGGGTTATCTCCTTCTTCTCGTCGATCTCCTTCTCGAGGCCCGCGTGGTCACTGCTCAGGAAGCGCAGCAGCCCCCTCTCGAACTCGCTGACGCGGTCGACGGGCACGTCGTCGAGGTACCCGCGCGTGCCCGCGAAGATGGCGATCACCTGCTGCGCAAACGGAACCGGCGAGTTGGCCGGCTGTTTGAGCAACTCGGTCATGCGAACGCCGCGGTCGAGCGTGGCCCGGGTGCGCTTGTCGAGGTCGGCGGCAAACTGGGCGAAGGCCCTGAGCTCCCCGTACTGGGCGAGGTCGAGCTTGAGCTGCCCGGCGACCTGCTTCATCGCCTTGGTCTGTGCCGCCGACCCGACGCGTGACACCGAGATGCCGACGTTGATGGCCGGCCGGATCCCCGCGTTGAAGAGGTCGGTCTCGAGAAAGATCTGGCCGTCGGTGATCGAGATGACGTTGGTGGGGATGTACGCCGACACGTCGTTGGCCTGCGTCTCGATGATCGGCAGCGCGGTCAGCGTGCCCCCGCCCTCCTTGTCGCTCATGCGCGCGGCGCGCTCGAGCAGGCGCGAGTGCAGGTAGAAGACGTCGCCCGGGTACGCCTCGCGCGAGGGCGGACGGCGCAGCAGCAATGACAGCTGGCGGTACGCCTGGGCGTGCTTGCTGAGGTCGTCGTAGACGATGAGCGCGTGCTTGCCCTTCTGCATGAAGTACTCGCCCATGGCACAGCCGGCGTACGGCGCGAGGAACTGCATCGGGGCCGGGTCGCTCGCGGTGGCGGCCACGATGATGGTGTTCTGCAGGGCACCGGCCTCCTCGAGGCGAGCCGCCACCTGGGCAACGGTCTGGCGCCGCTGGCCGATGGCCACGTAGATGCAGACGATGCCGCTGTCCTTCTGGTTGATGATGGCGTCGAGCGCCACCTGCGTCTTGCCCGTCTGGCGGTCGCCGATGATCAGCTCGCGCTGGCCGCGGCCGATGGCGAACATGGCGTCGATGGCCTTGATCCCGGTCTGCATGGGCGTGGTCACCGCCTGGCGGAAGATGACCCCCGGGGCCACGTGCTCGATGGGCAGGTCCTGCGACGTCTCCACCGGTCCCTTGCCGTCGAGCGGTTCGCCAAGCGCGCTGACGATGCGCCCGATCAGCTCGTCGCCTACGGGCACCTCCGCGATCCGCCCGGTGGTGCGGACGGTGTCGCCCTCCTGCAGGTGCAGGTACTCACCCATGATGACGGCGCCGACGCCGTCCTCGCGGAGGTCGAGCGCGAGGCCGAGAACCGAGTGGCCGCCGGGCGGCGCCGGGAACTCGAGCAGCTCCCCCGCCATCGCCTCTTCGAGCCCGTAGATGCGTGCGATTCCGTCGCCGACCGAGGTGATCACACCCTCATGCGCGTCGACGACCGGCGCGTCGAAGCTGGCGATCCTCTGCTTGAGGATGTCGCCGATCTCGTCGCTTCGTATGGCCATGGTTGTGTGTTCCTCTCGTCGTTATGCGGCGGCCGCCGCGGTGGCAGGAGACGGCTGCAGGCGCATCACACCAGTGCCGTCCGGAGTTGTTGGAGCCGGGTGCGCAGACTGTTGTCGATCACCCGGTCGCCGATGCGGATGACCAGGCCTCCCAGGATGCTCGGGTCCTGGTGCACCTCTGTCTGCACAGCCGCGCCGAGCTTCTCGCTCAAGGCCGTGCTGATGCGCGTGCTGAGGTCATCGTCCGCCGCCACGGCGGTGGTCACCGTCGCCCGGATCACGCCGCTGTCGCGGTCGGTGAGGACGTCGTAGGTCTCGACCAGGTCGGCGAGCACGCCGAGGCGACCGCGTTCGATGAGCAGGCGGACGAGGTTGCGCGCCGGTTCCCCCACTCCCTCGAGGACCTCGATCGCCAGACGGGTGCGATCGCTCAGCGTGAGGCGCGGGTTGGCCAGGGCGGCGGCAACCTCCGGATTGGACAGGATGTCCACCGACCGCACCAGGTCCTCGCGCCACTCCGGGATCTTGCCCGCCGTGCGGGCCAGGTCGAAGTAGGCCTGGGCGTAGCGGCGCCCGATGGACGACGCCATCAGCGGGCACCGTGACCGTTGCCGGAGTCGACCTGCGCCAGCGACTCCTCGATCAGTCGCTCGTGTGCCTTGCGGTCGACGGCCTCACCGAGCACCTTGCTCGCCGCCAGCACCACCAGCGTGCCCACCTGGGCGCGGATCTCCTGGATGGCCCGGTCCCGCTCGGCGGCGATCTCAGCACGCGCACGCACGAGCTGCGCCTCCGCCTCCTGCCGGCCCTTGCGCACCAGCTCCTCCGTCTCGGCGACGGCGGCCCGATGGGCGCGGTCGAGGATCTCGCGCGCCTGGGCCCGCGCCTCCTCAACCTGCCTGTGGATGTCTTCGAGAGCCGCCGCCGCCTCCTTGCGGCTGCGCTCGGCGTCCTCGAGGGCGCGCGCGATCTGGTTCTGACGAGCCTCCGCCGCGGCCATGATCCTGGGGTACGCCCAGCGCCGCAGGACGAGCAGCAGCGCCACGAAGGCGATCACCTCCACCACGAAGGTGGCGTTGATCTCCAGCAGGCTGGCGTCCGCGACCATGGCTCTCATCAGCGTCAACCGGAGATGTTGGCGTCGCCGATGAGGATGAAGACGAAGACCACGTTGATGAAGTACATGGCCTCGACGAGCCCGATGATCAGGAACATGGTGACACGCAGCGCACCGGCTGCCTCGGGCTGGCGCGCCTGCCCCTGAATGGCCGCGTTGCCGGCAAGCCCGTCTCCGATGGCGGCACCGATGGCGCCTCCACCGAGCGCGATGCCGGCGCCGATCAGCGCCCCTGCCAGGGCGATAGCGTGGTTCATGGTGCCTCCCTAGTTCCTATGCGGCAACCGCGGCTTGACCGCCGTGGTGCCCCTCTTCTTCCAGTCCTTCGCGGGCCATTTCGAAATAGATGACGGTGAGCAGCATGAAGATGAACGCCTGGATGGCGCCGATGAAGATGACGTCGAACACCTTCCAGATCGCCACCGGCAACCAGGCAAGAAAGATCGGCAGCTGACTGAGCAGCTCGACCATCACCAGCCCCGCAAAGATGTTGCCGAACAGCCGCAGCGAGAGCGTGATGGGCTTGACGACCTCCTCGATGAGGTTGAGCGGGATGAACACGATGCGGAACGCCCAGTTGAACTCAAACGGTTTGGTGAACCGGCGGAAGTAGCCGCGGACGCCCAGCACCCTGAGGCTGTACACCTGCACCACCAGGACGACCACCACGGCCATGGCCAGCGTCTGGTTGATGTCTGCCGCGGCGGGTTGGAACGGACGGGCCAGCGGGAGGAATGCGATCCAGTTGGCGACCAGGATGTACAGGCCGATGGTGGCCGCGATCGGGATGATGAAGTCCGACCCCTCACCCACGGAGTCGTGCACCAGGCCCTTGACGTAGTCGAGAAACAGCTCGAGAACCATCTGCAGCTTGCCGGGACGGCCCGGGCGCAGGTGGCGCGCAACCGCGAAGACGATGATGAGGGTGACTGCGATGGCCAGCCCGCTGCTGATCAGCGTGTCCTGGTTGAGATCGCACGTCGAGATCGGGACGGGGTTGGTCAGCAGCGGCGGGGAGCCGCAGATGGCCGTGGTCGGCTGCGTGACGTTGGGGCCCGAGGCGGCGAGCACCGCGAAGCTCATGCGCGGACCGACTCAACGACGGCGCTACCGGCGAGGATCAGCTGGGCGGCCGCCATGCCGGCAACCACCGGGACGGCCGCACGGAACCCGAAGACGAGCCCGGAGAGGAGCGCGACCAGGGTCAGCACGATGATCCTCAACATGCTCGTGGCGATGAAAGGGATGCCGACAGCGAAGAGGCGCTCCGTGGCATAGCCATTGCCCGCACCCACGACCAGCCCGACCGCGAGCCCCAGTCCGAAGGTCGGGTGGCCGACCACCAGGCTGACCAACAGGCATCCCACGGCGGCGGCCACGCACGCCACCGCAGCCGACCGCACGACGTGCGCGGGCCGCGCGGAAACGCTTTTCGAGATCACCAGTATCGCCTCAGCTTCAGGTACAGGATCCAGCCTGCGGCAACGATACCAAGCAGGAGCCCCGCCCCGATCCCGGCTGCCGGGACGCCCGCGAGCGTGCCCAGCTGCCAGCCCACCAGCAGCGGAATTGTCACCGCGAGGGCCAGGTACACACCCAGGCCGAGCATCTCCGCGTTGCTGACGCCGGCGCCCGGTGGACGCGGA
>DATBCJ010000035.1:0-7386 GCA_036270565.1 Candidatus Dormiibacterota bacterium
GTTGAACTTGAGAACGCTGTCCCCGTAGTCGTAGCTGTTGATGTTGGTGGAGGAGCCGTTCCCGGTGGCCACGAAGATGTTTCCTGCCCCGTCGACCGCGGGGCCTCCCGTCGCCCACATGCCACCCTCTCGGCCACCGGCGGTGTCGCTCCACTGGTGCACCGCGGTGCCCGTGGACTCCGACACCGTCTCGAGGTAGCCGTGATAGCTGCCGCAGTCGCCGTCCAACCCTCCCCAGGCGACCACCACGTTGGAGGCCGACACCGCCAGGGCGCTGCGCTCCTGCTGCACGTTGGGGTCCATGCCGCTCGGCGTGACGTTCTTGTTGTAGCTGACCGCGCCGGACGACGGATCAACCTTGGCGAGATGGAACTCGAACGTCGTCGCAGACGTCTGCACCTCGGCCAGCACGTAGAGGAAGCCGCCGTCGATGACCGGTGTGCCGGTGATGCCGAGTGGGTTGATGTCGCCGCACGGGAAGTTCTGGGTGCGCGGAGCGCCGAGGTGCACCGGCCCCCAGCGCAGCGCGCCGCTGCTGGCGTCGAACGAGTACAGCGAATCGTTCTCGGTGGCGACGATCACGTTGCTGCCGTCGACCAGCGGCTCGGCGTAGACGGAGCCGTCGAGCGGCGGGCTGTCCCAGACGTGGCCCATGCTCCCGAAGGACGGTTCACCGGTGTCGTTGCCGCTGCGGGCGGGGTCGAGGTGGTACGTCGGCCACAGGCTGGTGGCCGCCGCCGTTCGTGAGCTGCCCAGGACCAGCGCAGCGGCCACCAACGGGAGCACCAGCAGGCGCGTCCTACCCCGTCGCATGACACCCATTGTCGCGGCTCGGCTGGGACGCGGGATCCCGTTTCACGCCGGCGCCCACGCCGGCGGCGACGTCGCGTCGAGGTCGAGACGGGCGGTCAGCGCCCGGGGCGCGGCCGGCGTGGCCGCGGTGACGCGGTCGATCCACCACAGCTGGAAGTGACCGCTGGCGTCGGAAGGGGCCAGGTAGAGCAGGCTGGCGCCGTCAGGGGAGAACGCCGGCGATGCGCAGAGACAGCTGGGCACGAGCACCCGGGGCGGACCGGGCACACCCTTGACGAGTGGGATCACCTCGAGCCTGGCGGTCTGTGTGTCCGACGTGCAGATCACCGCGAGCTCCGACCCGTCCGGGCTGACCGCCGGTGCGTTGCAATCGTCCGACGCGGCTGTCAGCAACGCCGGCGTTGCTCCGGGCCGGGCGACGTTGGCGATCTGCGAGACGATCTGCTCATTGCTGTTGATGCTGTAGCTGGCGTAGATGACCCCACCGTCGGGCAGCGGCACCGGCGCGACGTCGCCACCGGTGTACTGGCTCGGGCTTGTCCACTGCGTCGACTCCAGCTTGCCGTTCAGTGGTCCGGACCACACCGCGAGGTGCACCTCGAACGTCCCGATCTTGGGTCCGTCGTAGGCGAAGATGACGGTAGTGCCGTCGGCGGCAAGGTGCGGCCAGTACGACCACGCGTTGAACTCGACGTGGCTGGTGGTGGTCGCGTTCCTGGTCAGCTGGTGCGGCGTGCCCGAGGCGTCGATCAGGTAGACGTCGCTGTACTCCGCGGCACGCGCCACCGCCAGCAGGCGGCCGCCACCGGCGACGGCCGGCTGGATCCAGGTCCCCGGCGCGGTGGGCAGGCGCACGTCGGTGAACTGCCCGCCGTGCAGCCGGTAGAGGTGGCCGCCCTGGCTCACCCAGATGGTGCCGGGAAGGCTGAACACCGGGGCCTCCTGCGGGGGCGCCACCGTCGACCTGGCCTCGGTGAGGTTGGACTTGCGGCTCTCCAGCAGCCGGTTGACGCCGAAGCCGAACGCCGCCCACGCCACCAGCAGAGCGGTGACGAAGGCCAGGCGGCGCCTCACGTTGCCGGGAAGTACTTGTGCACGAGTGGGAGGATCAGGTCCCAGTTGGGCACGAGCACGTCCTGGTTGTTGATCGTCTGCCCAGCGGTGTACGGCGGCAGCAGCACCACCTGCTGCACGTTGGTCAGCGACACGTTGCCGGCGATGGGCAGCAGCTGCCCGACCTCGCCGAGCGACATGTCGGTGCTGAACTGCCCGCTCATCGCGTTGGCGATGTCGGGGAGGTCGGCGAGGCCGAGCAGCTTGGCCTTCGCCCGGAGCGCCAGCAGGACCTGCTGCTGACGAAACGATCGGCCGAAGTCGCTGCGCAGGTCGTCATGTCGCGAGCGCACGTACTGGAGCGCCTCCATGCCGTCCATGTGCTGCGGGCCCGGGAGAACCGCAACGCGCTCGTACAGGTAGGGGTGGCTGCCGCTGAGGTCCTGCGGGTAGAAATCGTCGAGCACCGGGTTGCTCGCCACCACGTCGACGCCGCCGACCTGGTCGATGAGGTGCACGAGGCCGAGCAGTCCGATCCACGCGTAGTGATCCACGTGCACGCCGAAGTCCTGCTCCACCGTGCTGATCGCGGCGTCGACGCCGCCGTACAGGTACGCCTTGTCGATCTTGTCGGTGCCCCCGGTTGACAGCGGAACGTCGAGATCGCGAGGGATCGAGATCATGGTCACGTGACGGCTCACCGGGTCGACCCTGGCCAGGATCATCGACTGGGTGAGGACCTGGTTGGTCGCGAACTTGGCGTCGTTGTCGGAGCCGAGCAGGAGCACCGTGAAGCTGCTGCCTGTGACCGGCGTCGACGTCGCGGCGGGAGCGGCGCTCACGGGGGTCGCCGTCGCCCCCACCGCCGGACGCCGCGCCACCACCGGCTGGTGGTGGATGGTGTGCCCGAAATCCTGGAACGCCGCCGCGATCGCGGGCGAGAAGTACAGCGCTGTCCCGGTCATCCCGCTGACGATGAAGCCGAACGCGATGCCCGCCATGGTGAGGAGACGACGGCGAGGCCGGGATCTTCGCGCTCGTTGCGGCCGCCGCGGGCGCCACGGCGCCTCGGGAGCGCTCACCGGGTCATGGTACGGAAATCAGCCGCCGACTCGGCCGTTTCCAGATCGGATGGCGGCGGCAGCGCGGCTACACTCGGCCCCCGATGGACATCGCCAGCGGTCTGCTCAGCGGCGACGTGCGCTCCCTGGCTCGCGCCATTCGCCTGGTGGAGGATCGCGACCCCGCGGCCGAGGAGATCCTGCGCGCGGTGCGGGGCCGGGCCGGTGCGGCGCACGTGGTGGGGATCACCGGGCCGCCCGGGAGTGGCAAGAGCACCGTCTGCGACCAGCTGATCGTCCGCTGGCGCGCGGCCGGCCACCGCGTGGGGGTGATCGCGGTCGACCCCTCGAGCCCGTTCAGCGGAGGGGCCATCCTCGGAGACCGGGTGCGGATGCAGCGCCACACCGGCGACGCCGGCGTCTTCATCCGCAGCATGGCGGCGCGTGGTCATCTCGGTGGGCTGGCCAGCGCGGCGCGGGAGGCGGTCAGGTTGATCGACGCCAGCGGACGTGATCGCTGCCTCCTCGAGACCGTCGGCGTCGGACAGAGCGAGCTCGAGGTCATGCAGACGGCGGACACCACGGTGGTGGTGACCACCCCGGTGACCGGCGACAGCGTGCAGATCCTCAAGGCGGGCATCCTCGAGATCGCCGACATCTTTGTCGTCAACAAGGCCGACGTTCCGGGAGCGGCCAAGGTGGCCAGGGAGCTCCGCGACCTGACGCGGCAGGCGAGGACCGCCACGGCGGCGTGGCGGCCTCCCGTGATCCAGACGATCGGTACCACCGGCGAGGGCATCGACGAGATGCTCGACGCCATCGAACGCCACCACTCGGTGATCGCCGACAGCGGAGAGCTGGAGGAACGCCGCCGTGGCCGGCTTCGCGCTGAGATCGAGTCGATCGTGGTGGAGCGCGCCGCCGATCGGGCCCGCCGCGAGCTCGAAGACGGCACAATGGGTTCGGAGCTGAGCGGCGACCTCCGCGGAGTCGACCCCTACGAGCTCGCAGATCGCATCCTCAACGGACCCACGAGCGGACAGCAGTCATGACCCAGGCGATTCAACCCCGCCGGCGGGCGCCGGCAGTGCCCGAGGACACGCTCGGTGGCCTTGCGCTGGAGCCCAGCTACGGGCCCGAGGCGCTCACCGACCTCGACATGGCACGCGACGTGCCCGCGCCGGGCGAGTACCCGTACACACGCGGCATCCACGAGAGCATGTACAGGGGCCGGCTCTGGACGATGCGCCAGTTCGCCGGGTTCGGCAGCGCCGAGGACACCAACGCGCGCTACCGCTTCCTTCTCGACCACGGCCAGACCGGCCTGTCGGTCGCCTTCGACATGCCCACCTTGATGGGTCATGACAGCGACGCCCCGGAATCCCTCGGCGAGGTGGGCCGGTGCGGCGTGGCCATCGACTCCGTTGAGGACATGCGCACCCTGTTCGACGGCATCGACCTGGGCAGGGTGACGACCTCGATGACCATCAACTCCCCTGCGTCGATCGTGTTCGCGCAGTACCTGGTCGTCGCCGAGGAACAGGGTGTGGCCTACGAGAAGCTCGGCGGCACGCTGCAGAACGACATCCTCAAGGAGTACATCGCCCAGAAGGAGTTCATCTTCCCGGTCGAACAGTCGATGCGCCTGGTGACCGACGTGGTCACCTTCTGCGCGGAGCACATCCCCCGCTGGCATCCCATCTCGGTGAGCGGGTACCACATCCGCGAGGCCGGCAGCACCGCCGCGCAGGAGCTGGCGTTCACCCTCGCCGACGGCTTCGCGTACGTCGAGTCGGCGATGGCGGCGGGACTCGACGTCGACGACTTCGCGCCCCGGCTCAGCTTCTTCTTCAACAGCCACATCGACTTCTTCGAGGAGATCGCCAAGTACCGTGCCGCGCGGCGGATCTGGGCACGTCGCCTGCGCGACACCTACGGTGCCAAGAACCCCAAGAGCTGGCAGCTGAAGTTCCACACCCAGACGGCGGGGTGCTCGCTCACCGCCCAGCAGATCGAGAACAACATCGCCCGCACCGCGTTCGAGGCGATGGCAGCCGTGCTCGGCGGCACGCAGTCGCTGCACACCAACTCGATGGACGAGGTGCTGGCGCTGCCCACCGAGAAGGCCGCGCAGATCGCCCTGCGCACCCAGCAGATCCTCGCCTACGAGACGGGCGTCCCCTCGGTGGCCGACCCGCTGGCGGGCAGCTGGTTCATCGAGGACCTGACGAGCCGCATGGAGAAGGCCGCCGAGGACTACTTCGCGGCGATCGACGAGCGGGGGGGCATCGTCAGGGCGATTGCCGACGGCTACCCGCAGAGGGAGATCGCCGAGGCCGCCTTCCACTACCAGTCGCAGCTCGACTCGGGCGAGCGGGTCATCGTCGGCGTCAACGCCTTCCAGGAGACGGTGGACCGACGCTCGCCCGACGTCCTGGTCATCGACATCGACGTGGAGAGCGACCAGGCCGAGCGTCTGCGCCGTCTGCGCGAGGCGCGCGACAACACCAGCGTGGCCACGCGGCTGGACGCGCTCAAGGAGGTCGCCGCCGGCCGCGAGAACACCATGCCCGCGATCATCGACGCGGTGCGCGCCCGAGCCACGGAGGGCGAGATCGTGGGCGCGCTGCGCGACGTCTTCGGGGTCTACCACGAGACGCCGGTGTTCTGATTACAGGGGCGAGGCAGATCCTCGCCGCTGCTGAGGTCGAAATGAATTCGACCTGATACACCCCACTCCTCGGCGCGCCGCGCGCGCCGCTGTCGCTGCGCGACGGGATGCTCAAACGGGGATCAGTGGCGGAGGAAGATGTTGAGCACCACGGTCAGCACCAGGCTGATGACGATGCAGCTGACCACCGGGAAGAAGAAGCTGGCATTCCGGCCCTGCACTGAGATGTCGCCGGGGAGGCCGCCAAAGGGCACCCGGCCGCCCAGCATCAGGAAGGCCCCGACCAGTGCGACGGCGATCCCGGCGACGAGGAGCACCCGTCCGATCAGGCTCGCGTCCATGGACCCAGCGTAACCCAGCCGCCGCCCGCCCACGTCGGGCGTCGCAGCTGCGCTACAGTGCGGCGGACGAATCCACTTCAAGCAGGTCCCGCGAGGCCGGCAAGGGATGCGAATCGCCGTCGCGGTGACGGCACGCCTTCCGCGCGGGCTGCGGTCCCGGAGGGTTGCTGATGGCGGCGGTGCGGACCGGCGGGCTCGACCACGTGGTCAGCGCGTCGCAGTTCGACCGTCCCCTGCTCAACGCGCTCTTCAAGCGCGCCAGCGCGCTGGAGGGGACCCGAGGCGACAGCCTCTCCGGCCGGATCATGGCGACCCTGTTCTACGAGCCCAGCACGAGGACCAGGCTGAGCTTCGAGTCGGCGATGCTCCGCCTCGGCGGTGCCGTCCTCGGCACCGAGGCGGCGCACGTGTTCTCCAGCGCGATGAAGGGGGAGACGCTCGAGGACACCATCCGCATGGTCTGCGCCTACGCCGACGTGATCGTGCTCCGCCACGATCGCGAGGGGGCCGCGGCCCAGGCAGCCGCGGTTGCGACCGTTCCCGTCGTCAACGCCGGCGACGGCCCCGGAGAGCACCCCACCCAGTCGCTCCTCGACCTCTTCACCATCGAGCGTGAGCTGGGCCGGATCGAAGGCCTCCACGTGGTCATCTGCGGGGACCTTCGCTTCGGGCGCACGGCGCGCTCGCTGGCACGCCTGCTGGCGCTCTACCAGGGTGTCCGGATCAGCTTCGTGGCGCCCGACGTGGTCCAGGTGGGCCCGGACATCCGCGCCTATCTCGACGGTCGCGGGGTCGCCTACAGGCTGTACAGCCGGCTCGACGACGTGATCGCCAGCGCCGACGTCGTCTACCAGACGAGGGTCCAGAAGGAGCGATTCACCAAGCTTGCCGAGTTCGAGGTTGCCCGCGGCGCGATCCGCATCGACACCGCGACGATGGCGCGCCTGCCCGCGACGGCGATCGTCATGCACCCCCTGCCTCGCGTTGACGAGATCGATCCCGCGGTCGACTCCGACCCTCGCGCCGCCTACTTCAGACAGGCGGCCAACGGGGTTGCCCTGCGCATGGCCCTGCTCGAGGTTCTGCTGGCATGAACGGGGCATCCGAGCGGCTTGCCGGGCGTCCGCGGCTCCTCGACGAGATGGCCATCGCGCGAACCGTGATGCGCCTCGCCCACGAGATCGCCGAGCGGCACCAGGGCGAGCCCGTCGTGCTCGCCGGCATTCGCACTCGTGGCGTGCCGCTTGCCGGCCGGGTTGCGAGGGGTCTCGATGCCCTCGGGCAGCCGTCCCCGGACCTCGCCGCCCTCGACCTCCGCGACTACCGCGACGATCGTCCCCGCCCCATGCGGCCCCGCCCCGGCGCGCTGAAGGCGCCGGACGGGGGTGAGGCGCCGCCCATCGACGGCCGCGCCGTGGTTCTCGTCGACGACGTGCTCTTCACCGGG
>DATBCJ010000036.1:0-2587 GCA_036270565.1 Candidatus Dormiibacterota bacterium
ACCAGTTCCTGCGCAACCGCGCCGCGATCCTGGCAGCGACGGTCGCGTTCTATCGCGCTCACCTTTGACCGGGAGGGCGGTGGGCCGGGGGGTTGCCCGAGGGGGGCGAGGCGGCGGTCGGAGGAGCGCCCGAGGCAACCATCAGCGGCAGCTCGATACGGAAGGTGGCCCCACCGCCCGCCGTCTGCTGGACGCGGATGCTGCCGCCATGGGCGGCGACGACGGCGGCGACGATGCTGAGCCCCAGGCCGCTGCCGCCCTGGTCTCGGCTGCGCTCGGGGTCGACGCGCTGGAAGCGCTCGAAGATGCGCTGGGCGTTCTCCGGCGGGATGCCGGGGCCGTGGTCGACCACCTCGATGATCGCGGACGCGCCGCCGGCCCCAAGGGTGATCTCAAGGGGCGTTGCCGGCGGCGTGTGGACGAGCGCGTTGCGCACGACATTGCCAAGTACCTGGCGCAGGCGCATCTCGTCACCGATGACCTGGGCCGGGGAGTCGATCCGCGAGGTGATGGGCCGGGTGGGATCGGTGGCGCGGGCGTCGGCGCACGCGTCGGTCACCAGCGCGCCCAGGTCCACGGGCACGCGTTCCAGAGGGCGGCCCTGGTCGAGCCTGGCCAGCAGCAGCAGGTCGTCGACGAGGATCCCCATGCGCGCCGCCTCGTCCTCGATGCGCCGGGTGGCCAGCGCCACATCGGGCTCGGTCATCTCCGGGTTTCGGCGCAGCAGCTCCGCATACCCGCGCATCGAGGTAAGGGGGGTGCGCAGCTCGTGGGATGCGTCGGACACGAAGTGGCGCAGGCGCTGCTCGCTGGCGGCTCGCTCGGCGAACGCGGTCTCGAGCTGGCTCAACATGGTGTTGACGGCAATACCCAGCTGGCCGACCTCGGTGACGTTGTCGGCCGGCTCCACGCGCCGGCTCAGGTCCGTGGCGGCCGCCCGGGCCATGGTGCCCATGCGCTCCAGCGGCCGCAGTCCGCGGCGCACGATCAGCCAGGTTGCGACGAGGACCACGATGGTGATCGCCGCGGTCGTGAGCACCTCGAGCAGGAGCAGCTGGTTGAGTGTCGACGTCATGTCGTCCAGGGGGACTGCGGTGACCAGGAGGGCGCCGTTCTGCGACGCGTTGTCGACGTAGACGAGGTAGTGGTCGACGCCGCCCCTCCCCTCGACGGTGCTGTACTCGGGGTTCTGCTCGCTGCTGGCCTTCAGGGCTGCGGGCAGCACCGGCGCTGATGACAGGGCGGAGCCGCTCGGTCCGAAGGTGTGGGGTCCGGCGATGACAGAGCCGGAGGCGGAGAGGATCTCGCCGAAGGTTCCGGTGGGGATGTCCTGCGCGCTCGGCTGCGGTCCACCGTGGCCGCCATCGCCGAACCCACCACTTGTCAGGTACATCTCCACAGACGGGTGGACGGCGAGAAGCTGGGCGTCTGCCTTGCTGACCAGGTACGACTGCAGCGATAGGAAGGTGGCCGCGTCCACCGCGATCAGCCCGATGATGAACAGCGGCGCCAGCGTCAGCAGCAGCCGCCGGCGCAGCGACATCACGCCCCTCGCGGCACCCGGCAAACGTACCCAACCCCGCGCACCGTGTGGATCAGTTGCGGGTCGGCCTTGTCGACCTTGCGGCGCAGGTAGCTGATGTACGTCTCGAGCACGCTGGCGTCGCCGCCGAAGTCGTACTTCCAGACGTGGTCGAGGATCTGGGTGCGCGAGAGAACGCGGCCCGCGTTCATGAGCAGGTAGCGCAGGAGGCGGAACTCGGTGTGGGTCAGCTCGACGACCTTGCCGGCGCGGAACACCTCGTGGGTCTCCTCGTCGAGCTCGAGGTCGGCGAGCTGGAGACGGCTGCCCGCCCCGTTGGTGGCCGCGGTGTGGCGGCGCAGCACGACGCGCACCCGCGCCACAAGTTCCTCGATGCTGAAGGGCTTGGTGACGTAGTCGTCGCCGCCGACGGTGAGGCCGCGCACCTTCTCCTCGGTGGAGTCGCGGGCGGTGAGAAAGATCACCGGCACCTTGATGCCATCGCCGATGAGCCGCTGCACCAGCGCGAAGCCGTCCTCATCGGGCAGGCCGACGTCGAGGATGACCAGCGCGGGGCGGAAGTCCATGACCGCGGTGCGAGCTTCACGGGCGGTGGCGGCGGTGGCCACGATGAAGCCCTCGTACTTCAGCGCCATCGCGACCAGGTCGGTGATGGCCCTCTCATCGTCGACGATCAGGATCCGGACCGGTTCGCTCATGCCGACATGATTGTCGGCCAAGCTGGGAATCTGCTCAGAGAACCATCCACGCGGGCTGGGAGCCGCTGCGCGTCCGGGTGGGTGCGCTCAGGAGGTGATGACCACCGGGGTGCCGTTCGGAGTCCATGGGTAGGCCCACGCCATCACCGGCGTGGGCACGTGCACGCAGCCGTGGCTGGCCGCCGAGGGGTTGTCCTCGCTGCCCGGACCGTAGGCGCCGGACGACTCCCAGGGGGCGTCGTGGATGAAGTACCAGCCGCCGGCGAACTCCATGACCCAGCTGACCCAGCTCGGGTAGTAGTAGAAGGGCGAGCTCTTCGGCCACGGAGAGATGAACTGGAAGGGC
>DATBCJ010000037.1:0-4431 GCA_036270565.1 Candidatus Dormiibacterota bacterium
CTACTCGGGGTTGACCACCCCGCTGGTGCGCACCACCTCGACGCCGCGTGCCTCGAGCTGGCGGATCACACGATTGATGCCGATGCTGTCGCTGGTCATGTGCCCGGTGATGACCAGCGTGTCGTCCTCGTCGGCGACCTCCCGCAGCCTGCGCAGCTCACCCTCATCGATGTGCATGGCGAAGATTGTGTCGACGCCAGCCCTGAAGTATTCGTTGAAGACGGGGTAGCCGCCGTTGATGCCGCCGGCGATGGCGACCGTCCAGCGACCGAGACGGTTGGCGGTGGAACCAACCCACGCCTCCGGCCGCGCGTGTCCACGGCTGTACTCGGGAAACGCCTCGTCCATCCATTCGATGGCGTCGCTGACGGTCGCCTCCGCGGACGCGTGGGCGCGCAGCACGTCGACGATCACGCCACGGGTGATGATGTCGCAGGCGAGGTGGACGTTGCACAGCGGCATGCCGATCAGCCGTGCACCGTCGACGATGGCGTTGACGTTGCTCATGTGCAGGGCATGGCCAACGGGCTCGAGCCGTGCGGCGACGGCCAGCTCGGCGGTCTCGCGGGGGACGCCCTCGGCGCTCATCTGGTCCACCTGGCGGTGCGCCACCTCGACGATGCGCGTGCGCGCGCGGTCGCCGAGGGGGTGATGCGCGATCACCGCGTCGAAGCCATTCTGCTGCGCCCAGAGCACCTCGGCGAGGCTGATGTCGACACCGAACAGGACCCTGCGGACGTCGGAGGTCGCTTCGATGTACACCTGCGAATCAGCCGGGACTGTGTCGCATCCGGCGAGCTCCGCTGTCCACTCCAGGATGTCCTGCAGATTCACGCCGCGATTGTAGGTGGCGTCGAGGTTTACCCCGGTCAGCCGCAGCGACTGGGATCCGCGCTGCTCAGGGGCCTATGGAAGCCGACGTGGACGCCGTCCGGCTTCACCGAGACGCACTCCAGCGCCTGCGACAGCGTCAGCAAGATGGGGTTGGCGGCGAACAGCTTGGCGAAGTTGACGGTCGCCGACGGCACCGGGTCGAACCGGTCGCCGAGCCATTGCGGAAGGTCGAGCTGGCCGACGGCGTAGTCGACCGTCTGCGTGCTGATCTGTGGCGAGTTGTTGGGGTCGCTGAACACTACCTGTGTCCTTGCCACCGGGGTCACCCCGAACGGGCCGATGCTCGATTGCGCCGACACCACCAGCAGGCCGTCACGAATGCGCACCTGGGGATTGCGGAACCGGTCGGGCGAGGGGTTGCGGGCGAGCGCGATCACGGTGAGGTCCTGTTCGCTGACCACGACCACGGCGTGCTCGCCGGCGAGCAGCTGCGTACCGGCATCGCCGGCCAGCGCGGCGGCGATGAGCGCAACGTCGGTTCCGTGAGAGGTCCCCGCCGGCGCGGCCCCGAGGTCGGGGGCGGCGAGGGCGCGGAAGCCTTCCACGGCCGCGAAGATGGCGACGGCGGCGAGCAGCACCAATCCGAGGCAGCAGCCGCGGACCAGCCCCGTTTGGGTGGCGCGCGACGTCCGTCTCGCTGTCATCCGCCCCAGATCATACGGGCGTGTCCGTGGTGATCAGGCCACGCTGTCCCGGGATGAGGGTGAGGCGGCGGCGGCCACCGAACGCGCGGTCCCCCCAGGTCATCGGCAGCTGATGGTTGCGCAGCCAGCGCTTGGACAGGTCATGGTGGTGGCGGGAGGCGCGGTGGCCCGACTGCCCCGGGTAGAGAATCCCGGTGCAGCCAGCGTCCCAGGCGCCGACATCGAAGACCTGGCGCCACGACGGTGCCATCACGCGGGTGGTGAAGTCCAGGCCGGGCCGGCTGGCCGTGGCCATCACCGTGTCGACGCCGCCGCCGACGCGGATCGGCGGCGCGTTTAGGATGCGGCCGAGCAGCGGCCGCACCGCCAGGGGATGGCGGAGGACGATGGCGTGGGCGCGACCCCAGCGCCAGCGCCGCTGCGCGCCGAGGGTGCGGCCCAGGTCGGCCATGGCGTCCTCGAGCGCTCGCGCCGCCACCTCGGGCCACGTGGTCTGGCCGTCGAACAGCGACTCGTCGCCCGCCGCCCACGCCTCGACCAGCAGCGGCGTGGTGCGTCCGATGAGGTTGCCCGGGTATTCGAAGAGTGGGTGGTGGAGCTCCACGCCGGCGGCGATGCCCCAGGCGTCGCCGCACAGCGGGCGGAGCGCGTGCTCGGCCAGTCGCACCATGAACGCCTCGTAGACGGTCGGCTCCACGAGGCCCGGGGCCATCTCCCCGTTCCAGGCCACCAGTCGTTGCCGCATCGCCTCGGCCGCGGCGCCGCTGCAGGTCACCCCGCCGAGCATCCCCGACACCTCGGTGGCCGGGGGTGAGCGCAGGTCGAGCTGGATGATGCGCATCCGCTCCGCGTCCATGGCGTCACCGACGAGCAGCTCCCGGAGGCGACGAGCCCGGTACCCGGACATGTAGTCGGCGGCGATGTAGGTGGCGAAATCGCCGCCGACGATGCGGTTGTTGGCAGTGACCACGATGCCGTCGGGCGGGTCGAGCTGCTGGGGGACCTCGTCGACGCCGAGGAAGCGGAGCCAGCGCCTGTCGGCCTCCCAGCCGGGCACCGGCAGAGCCGACGGCGCGCTGCTGCGCACTGGGATGCGACCGTTGCAGAAGTAGCCGATGTGCCCGTCGACGTCCGCGTAGACGCAGTTCTGCGAGGGGGCGTCGAGCCCGGCGAAGGCGTTGCGAAAGGAGTCCCAGTCGGTGGCGCGCTGCACATCGAGCAGGGAGCGGCTGGCGTTGGCCGGGGTGAGCGCGGTCCACTGCAGGGCGAGGCCCAGCCAGCGTCCCCTGGCGGGGTCGTCGCAGCGCTCCACCACCGGGCCGTGGCGGGTGACCACCACCTCCTCGACCTCGTCGGAGGCGCCCTTGACCAGGATCACCTCGCGGACGACGCGCGAGTCCTCCCAGCCATTCTCGGTGCGATACCGGGTGGCCCCGCTCGCGTCGAACTGCTCGACGACGAGGTCCTGGGCGTCGGCGAACGAGTTGGTGAAGCCCCAGGCCACGCGGCGGTTGTGGCCGATCACCGGGAAGGGGTGACCGGCGAAGGTGACCCCGGTGGTCTCGAAGTCGTCCCCCGCGCGGATGTGAGCCGCAAACCAGATCGACGGTACGGCCGGCTCCAGGTGGGGGTCGTTGCAGAGCAGAGGGCGGCCCGTGGCGGTGCGACCGGGGCCGACCGCCCACGCGTTGCTCGCCCCCACCGAGCTGGGCAGCCAGGCAGCGGCGGCGCGGTAGAGCTCGAGCAGCTCGGCGCCGGCGCGGGGGCCCGCATGCGCGGCTGTGTCGGCGAGGATTGTGGGGTTGCTCTCCGGGTACACCAGGTGCAGGCGCGCGGCCACCTCCGGTCCGACGGCGCCGAGCAGGCGCAGACGCTGCAGCTCAGCGTCCCAGTTGCAGCTCAGGCCCAGGGCGAGGAGCTTCGCGCAGGCGATGCTGTCGACCGGCTGCCAGGGCTCCGGTCGCAGCCGGAGCAGGGCGAATTCGAGGGGCAGCCTGCGGCCTCCGCTGACCACCGAATTGACCCCCGCGGCATAGGCCTCGAGCATGGCGCGGGTCTCGCCGTCGAGCAGCTCGGCCTCCTCCGCAGCGATCCGGCGCAGCCCGACGCGGCGCAGGAACCGGTCGGCGGGCAGCGCGTCGGGCCCGGCGATCTCGCTGATCCGGCCGGAGGCCACGCGGCGGTTGAGGTCGAGCTGCCAGAGCCGCTCCTGGGCGTGGACGTGGCCCATGGCGAAGGCCGCATCCTCCATCGAGGCGGCGTCGACGTGGGCCACGCCGGAGCGGTCGCGCACCACCGCCGCCGGCGCGCGCAGGCCGTCCGCGACCAGGCTGCCGCGGACGCGCGGCAGCGGCCCACGCCACGCCCTGAGCGCCCCCACGGCGGCGGCGACGAGCAGTGCCGCCACCACGACCAGCGCGATCAGCATCCGGCTCCCCCTGTGCGGAATCGGGCCGGATCGTAGCTGGCCGGGTCGCCACCCGCGCTGCGCCGAGTCCGTACACTCGCACGCCTGATGGGCCGCCACACGCCGCTCTACGACCGTCACGTGGCCGCGGGTGCGCGAATGGTGGACTTCGCCGGGTACGACATGCCCCTCCAGTACAGCGGCATCCGCGACGAGCACATCGCCGTGCGAGAACGCGCCGGCGTCTTCGACGTCAGCC
The DNA here is from genome assembly GCA_036270565.1 of Candidatus Dormiibacterota bacterium. Taxonomy (GTDB): domain Bacteria; phylum Chloroflexota; class Dormibacteria; order Aeolococcales; family Aeolococcaceae; genus Aeolococcus. Next base: position 4,205 of record DATBCJ010000037.1, read on the forward strand.
ACATGGGTGAGGTCACCGTCACGGGCGCGGGCGCCCCCGACTTCGTGCAGCGCCTGGTGACCAATGACGTCACCAAGCTGGCGCCAAACCAGGCGCTGTACTCGGTGATGTGCAACCACCGCGGTGGCATCGTCGACGACGTCATCGTCATGCGCGGAGCTGAGGACAACCACTTCCTGATCGTCGTCAACGCGTCGACGCGCGAGAAGGACGTCGTCCACATCCGC
>DATBCJ010000038.1:0-1559 GCA_036270565.1 Candidatus Dormiibacterota bacterium
CGCGATGGCGCGACATCGATTCGCGATCGTCGACGAGTTTGCCATCACGATCTCGCATGCGCTGATGATCGCTGCCGGCGCCGACCTCGCCGGCGTCGACACCGTGATGACGCATCCCCAGGTGCTCGCCCAGTGCCGTACCACGCTCCGTGCCAGGTATCCCCACCTGCGCCTGGTCAGCGGCGCGGGTGACCTGATCGACCACGCCAAGGTTGCCGAGCTCCTCGGCAGCGGGCGTCTCCCGCCGAGCACCGCAACCATGGGCAGCAGCGTCCTCGCCGAGCACCACAACCTGCGGGTTGTCGACGACAACCTCCAGGACCTCGACGAGAACTTCACCAGCTTCCTGTGGGTGCGGCGCCCCGGGTAGGCGCGCGCGTCGCGGCCGCTCAGCCGTCTGTCGCGGTCGGGTCGGCGTGCTCGATGTCCTCGGCGAGCCGGTGCAGGAAGCCGCCCGCGTCGCCGCCGTCACACACCCGGTGATCGAACGCCAGTGAGAGCTCCAGCAGCGGGCGCGGCACCACGGCACCCTCGACCACCCAGGGGCGCTCGCTGATCCGTCCCACGCCGAGGATGCCCGCCTCGGGCGGGTTGATGATGGCGACGCCGCCGTCGACGCCGAACGATCCGTAGTTCGACACCGTGAACGTGCTGCCGCGCATCTCGGCGGCATCGATCGTCCCGCTGCGCGCAGCCTCCATGAGGCGGGTCAACTCCTTCGCGATCGCCACCGCGGAGAGCCGCTGCGCGTCGCGCACCACCGGTACCAGCAGGCCCTGCTCGACCTGCATGGCGACGCCGAGGTTGACGGTGTCGTGGGTGATGATCTCCTGTCTCTCGGCGTCGAACGCCGCGTTGAGCAGCGGGAACTCCTCAAACGCGGCCGCGCACAGCGTGAGCAGCAGCGCCAGCGGGGTGATGCGCACATCGGGATGGCGCTCGGTGAGCTGGTCTCGCCAGGCGAGCAGCCGGGAGGCGTCGACGGTCACCCAGGCCAGCGCCGCCGGCGCGTCGCGGTGGCTCTGGCTGAGCCGCTCGGCGGTTGTGCGCCGGATGCCGCGCAGCGCGATGCGGTTGGCGGACGTCGCCTCGGGCGCGACCGGGCGCCGCGGTGCCACCGCGCCGGGCGGCTGGAGCACCACGCGGCGACGGCGCGCCGGCACCTCGCTGGTGCCGTACCCGACCAGGACGTTGCCGGACGACTCGGCCGCGGTGGCGACCTCGATGGTGATCAGCGGACTGCCCACGTGGACGATGTCGCCCTTCGCGCCGTGCAGCCGCACCACCGTCCCCGCGAACGGGGTCGGGACCTGGACGGTCGCCTTCTCGGTGGACATCTCGACGACCGGCTGGTCGACCGTGACCACGTCACCCGTGGCGACCAGCCAGCGGAGAATTTCTCCCTCGGTGAGCCCCTCGCCAAGGTCGGGCATGACGAAGTCGCGGGTGTCAGACACCGGCTCAGTACGTCAGTGAGCGGGCAACGGCGTCCAGCACCCGGTCGACGCCGGGCAGGAAGTGCTCCTCGATCTTCGCCGGGGGGTAGGGGACGTCGAAGC
>DATBCJ010000039.1:0-9726 GCA_036270565.1 Candidatus Dormiibacterota bacterium
GACATCAAGCGCGTGATCGCCTACTCGACGATGTCACAGATCGGATTGATGATCTTCGCGGTGGGGATCGGGGCGTACTCGGCGGCGATGTTCCACCTCGCCGCCCACGCGATATTCAAAGCGCTGCTCTTCATGGCCGCGGGCAACGTCATCCACGCGCTCCACGACGAGCAGGACATCCGGCTGATGGGCGGCCTCGCCGCCAGGATGCGCACCACCGAGCGATGTTTTCTGAGCGGCACGTTTGCGCTTGCGGGCATCCCGCTGTTCGTCGGATTCTTCAGCAAGGAGGGCCTGCTCGGCTTCGGGCTGACCAACGGGCCCGGCGCGCTGCCGTGGATCCTCTACCTCGTGGGCATCGGCGTCAACGTGCTCACCGGGCTCTACGCATTCCGACTCTGGGCCACCGTCTTCCGCGGCGAGCCGCAGACCGCACGCGTGTACGCGGCCGAGGAAGCGCCACCCGTGATGCTCGGACCGGTGGCCATCCTCGCCGCGCTGAGCGCGGGTCTCGGCGTGGTGCTGGCGGTGTGGTCGCTCTTCATCCACGCCAACCTGCTCAACGGTGTGTTCGCCAGCTTCCTGGCGCCCGTGTTCAGCTCGCCGACATCGGGTCCGGTGGCCATCGACCTCGGCCTTGGCGCGGCGGCGGTGGCGGCCGTCGCGGGAACGCTGGCGTCGCTGCTCGGCGCCGGGCTGGCGGCGCGGATCTGGTTGCAGCACAACCCGGATGCCGCGGTGATCGGCGCCCGGCTGCCGCGCGCGCTTCCCCAGCTGTCGTACAACAAGTTCTACTTCGACGAGATCTACGATGCGCTGCTGGTGCGGCCACTCCTGGCGCTGGCAACGTCGGCGCGCAAGGTGGTGGAGCCGCGCGTCATGGACGGCTGGGTCAGGGTGGTCGGCGACGCGTGCTCGGAGCTGGGCGCGTGGGCACGCGACTACCAGACGGGTCTGATCCGTGACTACGCCTCGTACATGATCGCCGCGGCGGGGGTGTTCGTCGTGGTCACCATCGTGCTGGTGTCGCGATGAACGTGCCCTGGCTGACCGTCGTCCTGATGGTGCCGCTGGGGGCGGCGCTGCTGCTCCAGGTGATCCCGCGGACTCAGCCGTCGCTGATCAAGGCGGTGACGGTGGTGGCGACGCTGGCCACCGCGATCATCGTGTGGTCGCTGGTGGCGGGCATGAGCGGCTCGCCGGTGTCGCATCTCTCGCCGGGGCCGATGCTGTTCCATTACGAGGAGGTCCACGACTGGGTGCCGGCGATCGGTGCCGACTACCACCTCGGGCTGGACGGGATCTCGGCGTGGATCCTCGCGCTCAACGCCGGCGTGTTCCTGCTCGGCGCCATCCTGGTGTCGCGGCGCAGCACGGAGAGGCTCAAGCTCTTCTGCGGCCTGCTGCTGCTCACCGAGACGATGACCGCGGGTGTGCTGCTCAGCCTCGACCTGCTCCTGTTCTACCTCTTCTGGGAGGGGATGCTCATCCCCCTGTACTTCGTTCTCGCCAACTACGGCAACGAGAACCGCGGCCGCGCCACCCTGAAGTTCATCATCTACACGGTTGCCGGAAGCCTGCTGATGCTGATCGCGATCATCAGCCTGTTCTTCGCCAGCGGCAAGGGCTCCTTCGACGTCACCGTGTTGCTCGGTGGCCAGATGTCGCATACGCCATTGGTGATCCCGGGGCTGAACGTGACCACCTTCAGCCCCGAGCAGTGGGCGTTCCTGGCGTTCGCCGCCGCCTTCCTCATCAAGATCCCGGTGGTGCCGTTCCACACCTGGCTGCCGGACCTCTACGAATCCGCGCCGGTGCCGGTCCTGGTGTTCTTCGCAGGGCTGGTCAGCAAGCTCGGTGCCTACGGGTTCATCCGCTTCGGGCTGACGCTGTTCCCCGACGCGATCAACACCTTCAAGTGGTTCCTGGCGGCGCTGGCCGTGCTCAGCATCATCTACGGTGCGCTGCTGGCGCTCTCGCAGACGGACATCAAGCGCATGGTGGCGTACTCGAGCATCAGCCACCTCGGCTTCATCGCGCTGGGCATCTTCACGCTGACCAACAACGGGGTCAACGGCGCGGTGATCCAGATCGTCAACCACGGCATCATCATCGCCGCGCTGTTCATCATCGTCGGCATCATCGAGGAGCGCACCGGCACCCGCGACCGCCGGGAGCTGGCCGGCTTGGAGAAACCGATGCCGTGGCTGTACGGCTTTTTCCTGGTGGCCACCCTGGCGGGCCTGGGCATGCCCGGGATGAACTCGTTCGTCGGCGAGTTCACCATCATGCTGGGCGCCTTCCAGCTGCACCCCGCGTACGCCGTGCTCACCGGGTTCGGCGTGGTGCTGGCCGCGTGGTACATGCTCCGCCTCCACCAGGGCCTGATGCACGATCCGCCGCAGCCGCGCACCGAGAACGTCCGCGACATCCGCCCCAGCCAGGGCCTCGTGCTCCTGCCCCTGGTGGGGTTGATGGTGCTCCTCGGGGTTTTTCCGCGACCCATTGGCGACGTGACCAGGTCGAGCGTCCAGCAGACGGTGGCGGTCGCCACCGGGTCCCTGGGCCCGGCCGCCGGGTTGAGTGACACCACAACCGGAGCGAGCGCGCCGTGACGACTCTCGCCGCGCTGCCCGCGCTGATCACGCCCGCCGGCAGTGACATCGTCGGCCTGCTCCCCGAGGTCATCCTCGGCGGCGCCTTCGTGGCGTTGATGATGCTCGACCTTGTCACCAAGCCCGCTCAGCGGGGCTGGCTGGCGGCGTTCAGCGTGGTCGCCGTCGCCGCCTCGTTCGGCGCCACCGTGTGGGGCTGGTTCGACGCCGCCAGCGCGACCACCGAGCACACCGTGTACTCCGGCTCGTTCGCGTACGACCGCTTCGGGTTGTTCATCAACGCGATCATCTTGCTCAGCACCGCTCTGGTGCTGGTGATCAGCCCGCAGTACCTCAACCGTCGGGGCATCCACTACGGCGAGTACTACGCGCTGATCCTGGGAGCTGCGACAGGCATGATGCTCCTCGCCGGCGCCAGCAGCCTCATGGTCATCTTCCTGGCCATCGAGCTGCTCTCGATCGCGCTCTACATCCTCAGCGGCTTCAACCGCACCGAGCCAAGGTCGCAGGAGGCGGCGATGAAGTACCTCCTCCTCGGCGGCTTCGCCTCAGGTTTCCTGCTCTTCGGCATGGCGTTGATCTACGGCGAGACCGGCCACACCCAGCTGGCGCCGATCGCGGCCGCGCTGCAGAACGGCACCGGCACGGTCGATCCACTGCTCATGGCCGGCATCGCGCTGCTGTTCGTCGGCCTCGCGTTCAAGATCAGCGCTGCCCCGTTCCACACCTGGACGCCCGACGTCTACCAGGGCGCGCCCACGTCGGTGACGACGTTCATGAGCGTGACCACCAAGGTGGCCGCCTTCGCCGCGCTGATCCGGGTCTTCAGCTACACGCTGGGCGAGACCAACGTGTACGACAAATGGAAGGTGATGGTGTTCTTCGTGGCCATCGCCTCGATGGTGATCGGCAACGTCGCCGCTCTGCAGCAGCGCAGCGTGAAGCGGATGCTCGGATACTCCGGCATTGCCCAGGCCGGGTACATCCTGATCGGGGTGGTGGTGCTCAGCCCCGCGGCCACATGGGGAGCGCTCTACTACCTCGCCAGCTACGCCGCCGCCAACATCGGAGCCTTCGCGGTGATCACCATCATGGCCGCGCGCGGCGAGGACCTCGACGGTTATGACGGCCTGCGCGGGCTGGCGTTTCGCCGTCCCTACGTCGCCGCCTCGATGGGCCTCTTCCTCCTCTCGCTGGGCGGTTTTCCGCCGACCGCGGGATTCTTCGGCAAGTTCTTCGTGTTCAAGGCGGCCGTTGAGGGTGGCCAGGTGCCGTTGGCCCTGTGGGGCATCGCCACCAGCGCCGTCTCGGTCTTCTACTACCTGCGCGTCGCGCTGCTGATGTACCAGCGGCCTCAACCCGACGAGCCCACGTACAACTGGTCGCGCACCTCGCTCGCCGGTGGCACCGTGCTCGCGCTGACCGCCGCGGGGACGCTGTTCATGGGCATCTTCGTCGCTGTCGTCCTCAACATTGCGATCGCCGCTCAGCACGGCAACGCGATCACCGGCGCGCTGTGATGGAGCCCGACCTTCGCCGCCGGCTGGTGGCGATCGTCGGCAAGGCCGGGGTGGGCTCCGACGCCGTGGTGCACGCCTCGACCGTCGCGCAGCTCGGTGAGGTGCTGGAGGCCTGCGCAGCCGCGAGCGCGGCGGTGGCACCGCAGGGATCGCCGCTGGTCGCCGGCGCTGATGTCGTCATCAGCGGCGAGCACATGAACGCGATCTGGGTCGACGCCGGCAACCTGCTGCTCCACGCCGGCGGTGCGGCCTCGTGGGCGGCGATCCGCGACGCCGCGGCGGGCACGCAGCTCGCGGTCGCCGGGCTGCCCAGCGTCCGCAGCGAGCGCGCCGGCCGGTCGGTCGCGCTGGGGGAGATCTCCCACCGGGCGCTGGCAGGCCTCGACATCCTCACGATGCGGGGCGAGCTCATCTCGGCCGGCGGCCGGACCCTCAAGGACGTCGTCGGCTACGACCTCGCCGGGCTGGCGCTCGGCTGCGGCGACCGCCTCGGGCTGATCGTGTCGGTGACCCTGCGGCTCGAGCCGCTCACAGCCCGCACCCCGCCTCAGCCCGGGCCGGGTCCGTGGCGCGGCGACGCCGGCATCGACCTGGTCGAGGCCTTCGCGGGCTGAGCCCGCCGATCACGCGACGTCGCCGGCCTCGGACTGAGTGGTGGCGGCCACGTCGGCGCGGGGCGGACGGTAGACGGTCCCGGCGAGGCGGCCGTCGACGTAGTCGAGCTCGAGCATCCCGCCCTTGGCGCACTGGAGGCGGTGCAGCGCCCACGACGGCCGTCCCTCGCTGCGGACCCAGAACGCCTGGATGGGGTCGCCGTGGCTGACCAGGATGCCACCCTTGCCAGGCTCGGCCTCGAGAACGCGGCGGATGGGACGGTCGACGCGCGCCGCCATCTCCGCCACACTCTCGTCGTTGGGGAGGAGGCCGGGAAGCACCATGTGGATCAGCCACAGGGGACGTCGCCACGGCACGTGGGCCGGCTTGACCCCCTGGAGGTAGTGGCCGAACCGAGCCTCGACGAGGTCGTCGGTGGTGGTGAGGGTGGCCCCGGCGATGTGCCCGGCGATGATCTCGGCCGTCTGCTGGGCGCGCAGCAGCGGGCTGGCCTGGATGTCGGTGGCGCCGGTGGTGGCCAGGTAGCGTCCCAGCGCGTGGGCCTGGCGAATCCCCTTCTCGCTGAGCGGGAAGTCGGGGAGGTGCCCGTAGAGCACTCCCCGGGGGTTGTGGACGTCGCAGTGGCGGGCGAGGAAGACACGGGTCGTTCCTGGCTCTGGCACCCGGCGATGCTACGGGATCCGCCGAACCGCGTTGCATTCTCGTAGCAACGAAGTGCCGGCGTGGTGGCGGGCCGCCCCAAGAATGAGATGGACGTGGCCGAGCCCGGCCCGTGGACTTGAGGAATGCCTTCGTGAGGAGCAACCGTCGCGGCCGCCAACGTGGCCAGGTGCTGATTGTGTTCGCCCTGATGGGGGCTGTGCTGATCGGGTTCTGCGGCCTAGCCCTCGACGGCGCGACGGCCAACTTCAACCAGCGCAGCCTGCAGGAGACCGCCGACGCCGCCGCCCTTGCCGCCGCCTACCAGATCTACACGGGTGGCACGGAGGCCAAAGCCCAGACGGTGGGACAGAACGTGGCCTCCGACGACCTGTGCTCGGCCGGAACGAATTGCACGATCGGTTTCACCTTCTACGACGTCAGCGGTGTGGTCACCGCCACGGCCAGCCTGGTTGACACGGTGAAGGCTTCGCTGAGCCAGCCGTACGCCAACCACTTCATCCATGTCGCCGGCGCCAGTGGCAGCACGACGATCGCCGCCAACGCCACCGCCAAGGTCTCGCAGCTCGTCCCGACCGGACAGCCCCCCACCCTTCCGTGCGGCCTGTGCCTGCTGTCCCCCGCAACCACCCCGTGCCCGCCGGTGGCCACGTGTACAGGCCTGCTCCTGCCCGGCAGCAGCGTCACCGTGAGCGTCACGGCCGGTGACCTGGATGTGAATGGACAGGTATGGGTGGGGGGCTCCCCGGACGCGATCAGCGCTGCCCCCGGCAAGCTCAACGTCGCGGGCTCGCCCAACACATTCGGTACGGCCACCTATACGCCCGCTGCAACTACGGGTACCACCGCGATCGCCGACCCTCTTGCCTACCTGGGCGAGCCCACTGCGGTGGGCGCACCGCAGGGCAGCGACGTCACCGTCAGCACCACCTCGACCATCCAGCCGGGCATCTACGGGTGTCTGAACTTTGGCGCCAACAACGTCACGATGACGCTCGCGCCCGGGATCTACGTCTTCGTGCCCCGGGCCGCGGCGGGCTGCGCTGTCGGGGGGTCGACAACGCCAGGGGTCTACACCAAGTACACGGGGGATGTCGTCGCGGGGACGGGCGTGGTCCTGTACTTCACCTGCGGAACGTACCCGACGCCTGCCGATTGCGCCACCACCGGCCAGGTCGGTGCGACCCTGGCCGCGGCTCAGCCACTGACGCTCAACCTCAACGCCCCCACGAGTGGCACGTGGAACCACCTGCTGTACTACCTGCAGCGGCACAACACCGCTCAGGTCAACTTCGCTCAGACCCTGTCGGGAACCAGCACGGGTGCCTTCTACGGAGCTGACTCGCTCATCATCCTCAGGTCATCCGCCGGCGGTACAGCCTTGGGATCGCCCATCGTGGCCAGCTCGTTGGACCTCCCCGGCGGCAACATCAGCTTCACCTCAGCGCTGGGGGCTAGCAACACCGGTACCCGCACCGCTCCGGGCAACCTCATCCAATGAAGCGACGCACCAGGCCGCGCCGCACCCGAGGTCGCGGGCAGGCCATGCTCGAGTTCGTCCTGATCATGCCCTTCTTCATCGTCCTGGTCGTGGGAGCCGTCGATTTCGGCAACTACTACGAGCTGCGCGTCACCGCGGTCAACGCGCTGCGGGACGGGGCCCGGTACGGCACCACCCATCCCACCGCGTGGAGCAATGCGGCGAGCGCACCGACGAGCAGCATCCAGGGGCTGATCCAGGCGGAGGGAGGCGATCCCACCATCGTCAACGACGACACGCACATGCTGGTCGCCTACTACGACACCTCGACGTCGCCGTTCACCGAATGCGGGTACTACGTGGCGGCGAGCAACTCCTTTCATGCGCTGAGCACCTACACGCAGGCGACCTGTGTGCGGGCCGGCAACGAGATCCGCGTCCAGATCACCGACAGCTTCCGTCCGTTGGTGCCACTGGCGAACTACCTCCCGGCCGTCAACACCCTGGTGCTCACCTACAGCATGCTCGAGGACAGCTGATGCGACCCCGGCGACAGCGCGGTCAGTCCATCGTCGAGTTCGCCCTGCTGATGCCGGTCCTTGCCCTGACCATCTGGGGCACGGTCGACTTCGGCCGCTGGGAACAGGTGCGCGTGTCGGCCAGCAACGGCGTTCGCCAGGCGGTGCGCTACGCGATCGTGCATCCCACGGCGTGGAGCAATGCGGCATCCGCTCCAGCCAACACCATCGAGGGACAGCTTCAGACCATCGCGGTGGGCGCGACCGTGGTCAACGACGACAGCCACATCGTGATCAACTACTACGACACCGCCGGAGGCAGTGCGGTGCTCTGTGGACACTACAGTGCCTCCACCAATGCGTTCGTGGCGGCCGGCACGTACACCCAGGCGACCTGCGTCATCCCCAACGCGCTGATCAACGTGTCGCTCACCTACACGTTCCGGCCGTCGACCCCTGGGATCACGCAACTGGTGCCCTCGGCCACCCTGACCGACAGCGCCCAGATGGTCGAGGAGCAGTGATCGGACTGTCAGCCTCGACATATCCGGGGCGGTCGTCGCCACGGCAGGGTGGACGTCCGGTCCCATCCCTGCCGCAGGGGCTTGACAAGCGTGTCACGCGCGTCGCACGCCTCGGTTGCGGCGACGACACTGCGATCAAGGGTCAACGGCCATCCGGCCGTGCCCGCGGAGGCTGACGGAAAGATGTCGAGCGGAACCAAACGGCGACGGATCCTCACCGCGGCCATTGCCGGGCTGATCGCCGTCGGCGCCTTCGCGCTGGTGTTCACCCAGTTGAGGGTCGCCCCCAACCCCGCCCCGGCCACCGGCGCTTCAGCGCCGTCCTCGAAGGCGGTGGTCGCGCTCGTCGACATCAATGTCGGCGACCAGCTGTCCGCGGCCAACCTGACCGTCACCGACTACCCGACCGCGGCGCTGCCCGCCGCCGGGGTGTACTACCCCAGCGCTCAGCCGCTGATCGGCGCCGCCTGGTACTCGACCGCGAAGATCCCGCGCGGCCAGCTGGTGCTGGCCACACAGCTCTCCCAGGTGCTGGTCCCGGAGAAGCTGCCCCCCGTCCAGCTCACCGACGGCGACGTGGCCATGTCGGTGCCCTACGACGAGACCAAGGACGCCGCCGGTTTCATCCAGCAGGACGACTTCGTCGACATCCTTGTCGACGACCCCGTCTCCAAGGTCGTCCACTACGCATTCCAGGGCGTGCACGTTCTCCGCGTCGGGGATCGCGCCTCGCAGCCCTCTGGCGCCAGTCCCAACGCCGCTGCCGCGCCTGCGACCGCGACCCTGCTGCTCATCGAGCTTCCTCGCGAGCAGGCCGCGGCGCTGGCGTACGCCATCGACCAGAACTTCACCATCCGGTACCTGATCCGGCCGCACGACCAGCAGACCCAGCAGCCGCTGCCCAACAGCGGCCCGGTCGGTCAAGGCAACTGGCTGACCGTGATCAGCAGCTGATCCGGCGCGACAGACGTGAACATCGCGCCACTGCTGCTGGCTGGAGTCGGCGCCCTCGCGGTCTTCATCGCCATCTGGACGGCGCTGGCCCCGAATCGCAGGACCAGCGCCCTGGCGCGGCTCGAGGAGAACGCGCCGGCTCGGCCGGTGTCCCCGCAGTCGCCCGAACCCGGCGCGGACGCCCTGCGCCTGCTGCGCGCCCGGTTGCAGGCCGCGGTGGGCGGCCGCATCGAGAAGTCGAGGGGCGGCTCGAAGCTCACCGACAGGCTGGCACTCGCCGATCTCCGGCTGCGACCCGCCGAGTGGATCCTGGCCTCGACCGGCCTGTCCGCGTTGTTCGGCGTGCTCGTGGCGCTGCGCTTCGGCGCCGTGTTCATGCTCCCCGTCGGCTTCGCGGTCGGCTGGATGCTGTGCAGCTTCTTCCTGCGTTTCCGGCAGTCCAAACGACGCAAGGCGTTCGACGAACAGCTGGGCTCGGCGATCCTCTCGATCAGCGGCGGCCTCAAGGCGGGGTACGCCCTCGGTCAGTCAGTGGACCTGGTCTCCAAGAACGCGCCGGCGCCGATGGGATCTGAGCTCGCCAGGATCACCCGCGAGGTGCAGCTCGGCGTTCCACTCGTGGAGGCGATGGCACGGATGGTGCGTCGCAACGACTCCGAGGACATGCGGCTGATGCTCACCGCCATCCAGATCCAGCAGCAGGTGGGCGGCAACCTGGCCGAGATCCTCGACACCATCGAGTTCACCATCCGTGAGCGGATCCGCATCAAGGGTGAGATCAAGACGATCACCAGCCAGGCTCGTGTCTCCGGCTACATCCTGATCGCGCTGCCGTTTGCG
>DATBCJ010000040.1:0-16568 GCA_036270565.1 Candidatus Dormiibacterota bacterium
CCGCGGCATTCGCGGCCAACCTGCAGACCTTCCTTGCGGCGTACCAGCCCTACAGCGCCACCCTCGCCGCCATCAAGGCCAAATACAGCGGCACACCGATCGCCTACACCGAGCGCGTTCCCGGGTACCTCGTGCAAACGGCGATGCTGCGGCTGGCAACCCCGGCGACGTTTGCCCAGTCGATCGAGGACGGCAACGATCCCAGCCCCGCCGACACGGCGGCGATGGACGCCGCGATGACCGGGAGGCTGGTCAAGGTGCTCCTCTACAACGCCCAGGTGACCAGCCCGACCACGCAGAAGGTGAAGGACCTGGCCACCGCCAACCAGATCCCGGTGATCGGCGTGGCCGAGACCATCCCGGCCGGGCAGCCGGACTTCCAAGCCTGGCAGATCGCCCAGGCCCGGGCGATCCTGGCGGCGCTGGGCGGGTGAGCTCCGCCACGCCGGCGATCCGCCTGACCGGCGCGGCCCTCCGGTTTGGCGATCGCAGCCTCTGGGGCGACCTGACCCTCGAGGTGTCGCCCGGTGAGTTCCTCGCCGTGCTCGGCCCCAACGGCTCCGGCAAGACCAGCCTGCTCAAGGTTTTGCTCGGGCTCCAGCAGCTCTCGTCGGGAACGGTCGAGGTGTGCGGCCGCACGCCACGTCGCGGCAGCAGCCTGGTCGGCTACATCCCCCAGCAGAAGTCGTTCGACCGCGACCTACCGGTGCGCGGTCGCGACCTGGTCCGCCTCGGGCTGGACGGCCATCGCTGGGGCGTCGGCCTGCCCCACCACGGGGCGCGCGCCGCGGTCGCCGCGGCCGTCGACGCGGTCGGGGCAGCCGGCTACGCGGACCGGCCGATCGGCCTTCTCTCGGGCGGCGAGCAGCAACGGCTGCGGATCGCGCAGGCACTGCTGGGCGACCCCCGGGTCCTGCTCTGCGACGAGCCCCTGCTCTCGCTCGACCTCCAGCACCAGCAGGCGATCACCGCGCTGATCGACGAGCGCCGGCGGCGCGCTGACACCGCCGTTGTCTTCGTCTCGCACGAGGTCAACCCCATCCTCCCCATCGTCGACCGGGTGCTCTACCTCGTGGGCGGCCGCTGGGCGGTGTGCACCCCCGACGAGGTGATGACCAGCGCGCGCCTCTCCAACCTCTACGGCACCGACGTCGACGTCTTCCGCGTGCACGGTCGCATCGTGGTGATCGGCGCACCCGACGCCGCCCACGGCGAGCACGGCGGCCAGCACCACCACCCCGACGTGGCCGAGCTGCTCTGATGGGACTGTGGGACTACCTCGGCCAGCCCTTCGCGCAGCACGCGCTCCTCGCGGGCACGCTCATCGCCATCACCAGCGGCATCATCGGCCCGTTCGTGGTCACCAGGAAGATGGCCTTCGCGGTGCACGGCACCGCGGAGCTCTCGTTCACCGGCGCGGCGGCAGGGTTGGTCGTCGCCGGCGACGCCGTCGGCGGCGCGCTGCTGGGCTCGCTGGTCGTCGCCACCGCGATCGGTGTGCTCGGCGTCCGCGAGCGCGAGCGCGATTCCGCGATCGGCGTCATCCTCGCCTTCGGCCTCGGCCTCGGCGTGTACCTGCTCAGCCTCTACCACGGCTTCGCCACCGAGGCCACCAACATCCTCTTCGGTCAGATCTTCGGGGTCAGCAATGGTCAGCTGCTGCTGCTGCTGGGCGTTGCCACCGGGGTGCTGGCGGCCATGGCCATCCTCTACCGCCCCCTGCTCTTCGCGTCGGTCGATCCCGAGCTCGCCGAGGCACGCGGGGTGCGCCTCCGCCTGGTCGGCGTGCTCTTCCTCTACGTCCTCGCCCTCACCGTCACCGAGGCGGCGCAGATCGTCGGCACCCTGCTGGTGCTGAGCCTGGCGATCACCCCCGCCGCCGCTGCGCAACGGCTGTCCGCACGCCCCGCCGTGGTCACCGCCCTGTCGGTCATCTTCGCGCTCCTGGCCTGCGACGGCGGCCTGGTCGCCAGCCTGCAGAGCAGCACCATCAAGGCCAGCGTTTTCGTCACCACCTTCAGCTTCGCGATCTACGTGCTGGCCCGCATCGCCGGGGGCGTGCTGCGACTCGGCGCATCCAGGTCGCGCCCGCTGCTCGGGCGCCGCCGCAACGCCACCTGACCGTTCATGTAGCGTCGCCCCATGAAGAGCGTCCGCATCGGCGCCGGCCAGGGGTTCTATGGCGACACCCCCGAGGGCGCGATCGCGGTCGCGGAGCGCGGCGAGGTGTCATACATCTGCTGCGACGCACTCGCCGAGCTGACCATGGCGATCCTGCAGAAGGACCGGCTGCGTGATCCGGGGGCGGGGTTCGCGCGCGACCTTCCCGCGTTCATGCGCGCTCTGCTTCCGATTGCCCGCGAGCAAGGCATCCGCATCATCACCAACGCCGGCGGGATGAACCCGGCAGCCGCGGCTGCCGCGGTGCGTGGCGTCGCGCACGAGCTCGGCATCGCCGGGGTGACGGTCGCGACCGTCACCGGCGACGACATCACCGGGCGCATCGACGAGCTGCTCGCGAGCGGCGTCGACCTGCGCAACGTGGACACCGGCGCGGACCTCGCGACCGTCCGGGACCGCGTCGTCTTCGGGGTCGCCTACCTGGGCGCGCAACCCGTCGTCGAGGCTCTGCGGCTCGGCGCCGACGTGGTCGTGACCGGCCGCGTCGCCGACGCGTCGTTGTTCGTCGCGCCGATGGTGCACGAGCTCGGCTGGGGCTGGGACGACTGGGACCGTCTCGCCGCCGGGGTGGTGCTCGGTCACCTCATGGAGTGCTCGGGGCAGGCCACCGGCGGCAACTACAGCGGCGACTGGTGGAACATCCCCGACCTCGACCGCATCGGCTACCCGCTGTGCGAGGTGTCGGAGGACGGCTCGGCATTGCTGACAAAACCGGCACAAACAGGCGGTCGCGTATCCGTGGAAACGGTCGGCGAGCAGCTGCTCTACGAGGTGCTCGACCCGCGCCGCTACCTCAACCCCGACGTCGTGGCCGACTTCACCTCCGTGCGCCTCGAGCAGGTGGCCACCGACACGGTGTCGGTGCGCGACGTGCGCGGCAGCGCGCGACCGGCTCAGCTCAAGGCGGTCATCGGGTACCTCGACGGCTGGCTCGGCGCCGCGATGATCGGCTACTCGTGGCCGCACGCCCTCGCCAAGGCACGCCACGCGGCCGTCCTCATCGACCGCCTCGCGGAGCGCGCCGGCGTCCTTCCCGTCGAGCAGGTGGTCGAGTACATCGGCGTCAACTCCCTGCACGGCGATGCCGCCGACCTCGCCGGCGCCGCCGCCGCCAACGAGGTGGTGCTGCGGGTCGCCGGGCGTTTCGCCGCCGAGGCGGACGCGCGCGCCTTCCCGCGGCTGGCCATCCCGCTGGCTCTCAACGGGCCGCCGTTCATCGGCGGCGGCGCCACCCCCCAGCCGGCCCGGGCCCTGCTGGGGGTCTGGCCCGCGCTGGTTCCCCGTGAGCGCGTCGAAGACCAGGTGGCCGTGGCCCTGGGCGCACCCGCGACGTGAGCCGCGAGGTGGCTCTGGCGGATGTCGCGAGGGCGCGGAGCGGCGACAAGGGCGACCTCGCCAACGTGGCTCTCTTCGCTCCCAGCGACGTGCTCTACGGCGCCTTCCGGCGCGAGGTCACGGCGGAGCGGGTGCGGGCTCACTTCGGCCGTTTCGTCCGCGGTCGGGTGGAGCGGTTCGAGGTGCCCAACGTCCGCGCCCTCAACTTCGTGCTCCACGAGGCGCTCGACGGCGGCGCCGCCCGCTCGCTGCGCAGCGATCCCCTCGGCAAGTCGTTCGGGTCGCTGCTGCTGCGGATGCGCGTCCGGCTCTCCGACGAGGAGGTGGCCGCGGTGCCGCCGCCCGCCGCCCCGCACGGCTGACGCACGTGGAGCGTGGGTGCGGGATCAGGTCCGGGTCAGCGCATGGGTGTGGCGGCGTTCGTACTCGACTGGGGCGGCGTCGCCTCGATACCGGCGACCGCGAAGCCCACGGATCTCGCTGGGCAGGTCGACCAACGGCGCCTCATGCTCGGGGAGCATCCAGTGCGCACCGCCGGCATGCGTGCGCAACTGCGGCGAGCGGGTGTCCCAGGTGCGCAGGAAGAACATGGCCTTGAGCGCGTGGTACGGCAGCGCCAGGACCTCGAAGGTGTCGGCGGTGGAGCTGAACAGCTCGAGGACCATTCCATGACGCTGCCGGTGGGGCAGGCTCTGGAGCAGCCCTGTCTCCACGCTGCCGTCCCAGAAATGCAGAGCAACCTTGCGCACCACGTCGTCGGGGACGGCCTCGGCCACCTGGTCGTGCTCCAGCACGATCCGCTTGACCGACGCCAGCGGCACGATCGCGGCGCGGCTGTTGTTCGACCGATGGTGGATCCGCAGCGTGAACTGGGAGCGATCGAGGTCGAGGTCGTGGGTATAGCCGGCGGCCACCTCGTCGTCGTCGAAGCGCACAACGACGCGGCGCTCACCGGCGTGCGCCGCCAGCGCCTCAATCGCCACAAGTGCTTCCCTTCGCGCGCTCCGATGGACGTCTGCCGGCGCCCTCTGTGGCGGCGCCCTGCCTGCCACCTGTTGAGACGTTCCGGGAGGCCCAAATCTTGCAGTCGCCCGAGGTCCGTGCGGGTCGGGACGGCCGGGTGGGCGCCGAACGCGGTGATATAGTTGCCGCGATCGGGGCAAAAGCTGTCTTCCCGACTGGAGGGGACGATCACGGAGCAATCGCCGCGGTCGACGCCTCCCCCTGACGACCTCACTCTGATCGCCGCATACCTGGCCGGGGACACTGGGGCGTTCGACAGCCTGTTCCAGAGGTATCACACGCGCGTCCGCGGGGTGTGTCTTCGCTACGTCGGGGACGAGGCCCTTGCCGAGGACCTGGTCCAGGAGACGTTCTACAACGTGATTCGCGCCCTGTCGCGAGTCGACCAGGGCTACAACTTCGGCGCCTGGGTGCACCGCATCGCGGTCAACATCTGCCAGGACGAGCTGCGCCGCCGCAACCGTCGCGCCGTCCACCTCGACCAGGGTGGCGGTGACCCCGATGAGGCGATGCTCAAGCTCGCCGACCACGACCGCAGCGGCCATCCGGAGGAGGCGCTGGAGATGAGCACGCTGCGACAGCTGGTCTGGGACGTCGCCAAGAAGCTGCCCGAACGCCAGCGCATGGTGCTGACGCTCCGCGAGCTGCAGGGAATGTCGTACGCGACCATCGCCCACGTGATGGGCATCACCGACGCCGCCGTGGAGACGCTCCTGCACCGGGCGCGCAAGCGGTTCAAGGCGGAGTACCTCCTCATGGAGAGCCCGCCGGAGGAGCCGGCGCGGTGCACCGACCTGGCGTTCATGATGACCCGGAGCCGGCTCAGCCGCGACGAGAGGCTGGCTGCTCTCGACCACCTGGAGGCGTGCCCCCTGTGTCGCGAGGCGTACAACCAAGCGACCGACGTCGGGTCCCGCGCTCCGGAGCTGGCATCCGCGTAGCCCTCTGCGCGCCCAACGCCTTCAAGGGCACGCTGTCTGCCACCACGGTGGCCACGGCGCTGGCCAGGGGCGTCGAGGACGCCGGCTGGGTCGCGCGTCCCCTGCCGGTCGCCGACGGCGGCGACGGCACCCTCGACGTCCTCCTCGCGGCGGCAGGCCGCCGCGCCCGCGTGGAGCGTGTGCGCGTCCACGGCCCGCTCGGCACCGCTCGGACCGCGCGCCTGGGCTGGACGGGAGCCCACGCCGCCGTCGTCGAGCTCGCCGAGGCCGCCGGGTTGCGCCTGCTGGGTGGGCGGCGGTCGCCGATGCGCGCCACCAGCACCGGCGCGGGTGAGCTGCTTCGCGCCGCCCTTGACCGCGGGGCCCGCCGGGTCATCGTGGGGGTTGGTGGCAGCGCCTCCACCGACGGTGGGACGGGCCTCCTGGTCGCCCTCGGTGCGCGAGTGCTCGACGATCGCGGGCGCCCCGTCCCCCCGGGAGGCGGCGGCCTCGGGCGGGTGGCCGCCGTCGAACTCACGCCGGCGCGCGCGTGGCTGCTGGGACGGGCCGTGCACGTCGCCGTTGACGTGCGCAGCCCGCTCCACGGACCCGACGGTGCCGCCCACGTCTTCGCTCCCCAGAAGGGCGCCGATCCGCGCCAGGTGGAGCGGCTCGACGCGGGCCTGCGCCACTTCGCGACGGTCCTCGAGCGCGCCGCCGGGATGCCCGGCCTTGCCAGCCACGCCGGCGCCGGGGCCGCCGGCGGTGCCGCCTTCGCTTTGGCAGCCCTGGGGGCGGACCTGGTGTCCGGGGCCGCGCTGGTCTGCGACGAGGTCGGCCTCGACGGTGCCGTCAGCCGCGCCGACCTCGTGATCACCGGCGAGGGACGTCTCGATTCCCAGACGGCGGCGGGCAAGGCGCCGGCCGAGGTGGCCCACCGCGCCCGGCGCGCCGGGGTCCCCTGCGTGGCCGTGTGCGGCACCGTGGCCGGTGGCGAGGACCTCTTCGCTGCGACCATCGCGCTCGACCGGCTCGGTGAGGATCCCCGTCGCCACGCGCGCGCGTTGCTCAGGCTGGCCGCCACACGCGCAGTGGGAATGCAGACCTGAACGAATCCCGACGCGCGAGGCACGCCGAGGGGTGGGGTGTCAGTACACCGCCGAGAGCCACTCCGCGTACTTGTCGTTGTTGCCGCTGACGATCCTGTTGTAGATGTCCTGGATGCGCATGGTCAGGGGTCCCGGCTCGCCGTCGCCGATGCGCCGCCGGTCGATCTCGATGACCGGCGCGATCTGCGCCCCGGTGCCACACATGAACACCTCGTCGGCCGCGTACAGCTCGGTGCGGTCGATCGAACGTTCGAGCACCTCCAGGCCGAGCTCCTCCCGGGCCAGGTGCATCAGCCCCTGGCGGGTGATTCCCTCCAGGATGTTGTCAGCCGGCGGCGGGGTGATGATCACGCCCTGGCGCACGATGAAGATGTTCTCGGCGCTGCCCTCTGACACGTGACCGTCCATGCTCAGCAGGATGGCTTCGTCGAAGCCGGCCTGAAGCGCCTCTGACTTGGCCAGCGCGCTGTTCACATAGATCCCGGTGCACTTGGCACGCGCCGGCGCCATGGTGTCGTCGATGCGACGCCAGGAGCTGACCATGCACCGGATCCCGGTGGTGCTGACGTAGTTGCCCATCGGCGCGGTGCAGATCGCGAAGCTCTGGGGGACGTCATGCAGCTTGACGCCGATGATCTCCGCCGATTTGAAGATCAGCGGGCGGACGTAGGTGTCCTCGCGGTATTGGTTGCGTCGGAGCAGGTCGTTGGTGATCACGCACAGCTCGGTGGTCGACAGGGGCAGCTCCATCTGCAGGATTCGCGCGTTGGTGCGCATCCGGTCGTAGTGCTCGGGCATGCGCAGCGTGTAGAGCTGCTCGCGCTCGGCGTTCCAACAGGCGCGGATCCCCTCGAAGACACCGGTGCCGTAATTGAGCCCGTGGGTGAGCAGCCCCACCTTGGCGTCACCGTACTGGCAGACGCGTCCGTCGAACCACACCCACGAGGTGTCGCGGCGAGTGACCGCGTCGGGCGATGCGCCCGGAACTGTCTGTGTCACGACATGCAGCGTACAACCCTGAGCAGGTCATGCAACCCTCGCGCCGCGCCGCGGGTCTCGCCGACCGTCCGGGCAGATCCGCTCTGATATGCTCATCACGAACCCATCTGGCCTGTATGGCGTTGACTGCGCCTCGACGAGAGGCGAGGCCAGGGACGTGGAGGAACCATGGCCGACGTCATCAAGGCCCGGGGTGTCGCGTTGCCGAAGGCGCGCTCGATACGCTGGAACCCGACCCCCAGGGAGCTGCGCGAGCTCACCGCGCAGATGCCCAACGCCCGGTTGACCGAGTTCGACAACTACAACGTGCAGACCCGGGTCGTGTCCCGAAGCAAGAGCAGCACCTACATCATCACCGACGCGCCTGACGAGCACACCGACCAGACGCTCTCGACCGAGGTGGGACGGCACATCGCTGCCCTTCAGGATGAGCACATCCGCGAGCGCGACATGGTCGTCATCGACGGCTACATCGGCAACGACCCCGCCCGACGCGTTCGAGCGCGGCTCTTCATCGACGCCGCGGCCGCCAACATCGCCGCCATGCAACGATGGCTGTACTTCGACAACGAGGGCCAGGGCGGTGAGGGCTGGGATCCCGAACTGACGGTGATCTACACACCCGCGCTGGAGGCGCCGGGCTACCCGGACAACCGATTGATCGCCGTCGACCTCAGCAGGGGCGTGACCCGTGTGCTCAACAGCGACTACTTCGGCGAGTCCAAGAAGGGCGGGCTGCGCATGTGGAACAAGCTCACCTACGACCGGGGTGGGCTTTCCCTGCACGCCGGCTGCAAGGTGATCCCGACTCCCAGAGGCGAGCAGACGATGCTGATCGTGGGGCTGTCCGGCACCGGCAAGACCACCACCACCTTCACCCGGCAGAACGACAGCAAGCCGGTGCAGGACGACTTCGTGGCGCTCTACCCCGGCGGCCACATCGCAGCCACCGAGAACGGCTGCTTCGCCAAGACGTTTGGGCTCGACCCCAAGGATGAGCCGACCATCTTCGGGGCGGTGTGCAAGCCGGAAGCCTACCTCGAGAACGTCTCCATGGACGAGAGCGCGAAGGTCGACTTCTTCGACACCGCCTACACGCAGAACGGCCGCGCCGTCTTTCGAATGGACGCCCTGGGCTGGCACCGCGACGCGCGTGACGTCACCACCGTCAACCAGCTGCTCATCCTCAACCGCAACGAGAACATCATCCCGGTGGTCGCCAGGCTGAACCGCGAGCAGGCAGCCGCCTACTTCATGCTCGGTGAGACCCAGGGAACGTCGGCCGGCGGCAAGGAGGAGGCGGGCAAGTTCCTCCGCGTGCCCGGCACCAACCCGTTCTTCCCGCTGCTCCATGAGCAACAGGGCAACCGATTCCTCACGTTGCTCGACAGCTGCCGGTTCGAGGTCTTCCTGCTCAACACCGGCCGCATCGGCGGCCCCGCGGACAACGAGAGCAGCAAGAAGGTGACCATCCCGCACTCGAGCGCGGTGGTCAAAGCCATCGCCGAGGGCACCATCGAGTGGGAGGCCGATCCGGACTTCGGCTACGAGGTGGCTCGGTCCCTGCCGGGCATCGACGATCCCGAGATCCTCCAGCCGCGGCGGCTCTACCAGCGCACCGGCCGCACCGACGAATACACCACCATCGTGGAGCGACTGCGGGCGGAGCGGCGTGACTTCCTCGCCAAGTACCCCGGCCTGCGCGCGGAGATCGTCAGCGCGATCACGGCGTAGCCGCTCCCGCGCACCAGCGGAGCCACCACACCTCACGGATATCCTCTGGCGGTGCCCACCCGCGCCCGTCGTCTGTCCGCGGCGCTGACCGGGGTGGCCGTCGACATCGGGGCGCTGCGCGAGTCGCGACCGTTCCGTCGGCTCACCGCCGGACAGCTCGTGTCCCTCATCGGCAGGCAGATCACCACCGTCGCCGTGCCGTATCAGGTCTACACGATGACCGGGTCGCCGATCCTGGTCGGGCTCCTCGGCGTGGCCCAGGTGGTGCCGCTGGTCAGCGTGTCGCTCGGCGCCGGCAGCGTCGCCGACCGCGTCGACAGGCGCCGCCTCCTGCTGTTGACCCAGCTGCTGCTGGCGTTCTGCTCGCTGGCCCTGCTGATCGGCGCGCTGACTCATCCGCCGGTGGTGTTCGTGTTCGCTGTGGTCGCGCTCGCTTCATCCGTGGCCGCTCTCGACTCACCGACGCGCACCGCCATGGTGCCCAACCTGGTGTCGCCGGAGCGGCTCGGCGGGGCTCTCTCCCTCAACATCGCCATGTTTCAAGCATCGCTGGTGGCCGGCCCGGCGCTGGGCGGAATCGTCATCGCACACCTCGGGCTGGCGGGTGCATACCTCGTCGACGTCGCCAGCTTCGTAGCAGCCATGCTCGCGGTGTGGCTGCTCCCCCCACAGCCGCCGCGGTCGAGAGCGCGCGAGCCGATGGTCGCGGCGTTGCGACGGGGCTTCGCCTTCATCCGCCGCCGCCCGGTGATCCTGGGCACCTACGCGATGGACCTCAGCGCCATGATCTTCGGCCTGCCGCGCGCCGTCTTTCCCGTGCTGGCGGCCACGACGTTCCACAGCGGCGCGCAGGGACTCGGCTACCTCTATGCCGCTCCCGGGGTGGGCGCGGTGCTGGCGGCGCTGAGCAGCGGATGGCTGTCGCGGTCGCGGCGGCTGGGCCGCGTTGTGGTTGTCTCCATCGCTGTGTGGGCGGTGGCGATCATCGCGTTCGGCTTCGTAGACGCGCTCTGGGTCGGCCTCGCCTGCCTCGCCGTCGCCGGCGCCGCCGATTCGATCAGCGCAGTCTGTCGCAACACCATCCAGCAGACCCTGACGCCCGACGAGTTGCGAGGTCGCCTCACCGCCGCGTACTTCATGGTGGTCGTGGGCGGTCCGTTCATCGGCGACTTCGAGGCCGGCCTGGTGGCGGGAACCACGTCCGCGCAGGTGTCGGTGGTGTCGGGCGGCGTGCTTTCGCTGATCGGCTTGGTCGCGGCAGCCGTCGCCTTTCCACAGGTCTGGCACTACCGCGGTCGCGCCAGCGACGTCCCGCCCGCCCTGGCCGACGACGCACTCTCCGGTCCTCCCGTGTAACGTGCCTGTCCACCAAGGCCAGATTGGAGAGGGAGCCGTGACCGACGTCAGCACCGGCCCGAGGCGACCGCGCACCGACCCCGCCAGGCTCACCGTGGCCCCGCCGTTGGGCGAGGTGCCGGCGACCATGCTCGCGCAGGTGATCCGCCCGCAACGGTACGGCGACCCCGGCGACGCCTTCGTGGTGGAGGAGCTTCCCACGCCGCGCCCCGGGCCGGGGGAGGCGTTGGTGTACGTCATGGCCGCGGGCGTCAACTACAACAACGTCTGGGCCGCCCTGGGCCGCCCCGTCGACGTCATCGCGGCGCGGCAGAAGGCCGGCGCCACCGAGGATTTCCACATCGGCGGCAGCGATGCCTCGGGCATCGTGTACGCGGTTGGCGACGGGGTCAGCAACGTGCGGGTCGGCGACCACGTGGTGGTGCACTGCGGGCAGTGGAACCCCGACGACGCGTTCATCGTCGCCGGCGGTGATCCGATCACCGCGCCGAGCGCGCGCATCTGGGGCTACGAGACCAACTGGGGCAGCTTCGCGCAGTTCACGCTGGTGCAGGCGCACCAGCTGCTGCCCAAACCGGTGCGGTTGAGCTGGGCGGCGGCCGCCGCGTACATGCTGGTGGGCGCCACCGCCTACCGCATGCTCTGCAGCTGGGAGCCACACACCGTCCGTCCAGACGACGTCGTGCTGGTGTGGGGTGGCAGTGGCGGCCTCGGCAGCCAGGCGATCCAGATCGCCAGGGCTCGCGGCGGCATCGCGGTTGCGGTTGCATCGGGGCGCGAGCGCGGCGAGTTCTGCGTCTCGATCGGCGCCGCCGGGTACATCGACCGCGGCAACTTCGATCACTGGGGCCTCCCCCCCGACTGGCGCGACGACGACGCCTACGGCCGATGGGCGGGCGGGGCGCGCGCCTTCGGCAAAGCCATCTGGGACGTCGTCGGTGCCAAGCGCAACCCGCGCATCGTCTTCGAGCACCCGGGCGAGGCGACCATCCCCACCTCGATCTTCGTCTGCGACAACGCGGGCATGGTGGTCATCTGTGCCGGGACGACCGGCTACCACGCCGCGGTGGACCTGCGCTACCTGTGGATGCGCAGCAAGCGGCTCCAGGGCTCGCACTTCGCCAACGATGACGACGCGGCGGCGCTCAACAGGCTGGTGGACAGCGGAGCTGTGGACCCCTGCCTGCGCCGCACCTTCGCGTTCGACGACGTCGGGCTCGCCCACCAGCTCATGCACCAGAACCGCCACCCGGTGGGCAACATGGCGATTCTCGTTGGCGCGCGGGACGAGAACCAGGTCGATGACTAGCCAGCGTTGATCGCGGCGCGGACGCGGACGACGAGCTGTTCCGGCGTCTCCGTGGCCAGCTCGAGACGCGTGCCGCTGCGCAGCCATTCGAGCTCGTCGGCGGTGAGGTGATCCGAGAGGTCGCGGGGGAGGCGTGCCGGCGCCCCCTCGATGAGCTGGAGCCGCCTGCCCACCAGCTCGCGGGGGTTGATCCCGGCGTCGCTGGCCTCGACTCCCCGGTCGCGCAGATCGGCCGCCAGCGCGCAGCCGGCCGGGTCGCAGTCGTGCACCACGACGACGCGGTCGCCGGGCTGGGCAGCCTCCTCGTCGCGGGTCGTCACCCGGGTGTCGCCGAGGTGCTCGCGGTTGGCGGTGAGCAGGGCCGCCGTCTCGGCGCGATCGCAGACCACCAGGGTCGACCCGGCGCCGGTGACCGGTCCGGTACCCGTGGACGGGGTGATCAGCCCGGGTGTGTCGTGGCTGCCGGAGCGCAACCGAGCCTCGAAGTCGGCGAACGAGATCGCCAGCAGCCGCCCGGCCGGCGGCGGCCGGCGTTCCTGCAGATGGGTGACCGCCCCCAGCGCGACGAGCATGGCTCCCAGGCCGCCCAGCACGACCAGGACCGGCCGGTTGGCGATGATGATCCCGACCAGGATCAGCACCAGCCCGAGCCCGACCTCCGCCGGGGCGACGCGCACCGGCACCGTCTCGGCGTCGGCGCAGACCGCGTAGTACAGCTGGCGCGGCGTGTACCACCAACCGCCCTGGTGGAGGCGCGTCGCGGCGGCGGCGATGCGCTCGTCGGTGACCTCCACTGCCATGGCGCGCCAGTCTGGCAGGCGCAGGCGGCGGCGGAGGCCGAAGTATGCTGGGCCACGTGATCTCGCAGTCAGCGGCGGCGGCGGCCCGCCCAC
The DNA here is from genome assembly GCA_036270565.1 of Candidatus Dormiibacterota bacterium. Lineage (GTDB taxonomy): Bacteria > Chloroflexota > Dormibacteria > Aeolococcales > Aeolococcaceae > Aeolococcus. Next base: position 12,860 of record DATBCJ010000040.1, read on the forward strand.
GGAGCGGCCGTGACTACGCGGCCGAGCAGCGGCGCTGGGAGGAACGCGCTCTGCGGCGCGCCCTGCAGGGCGACGCACCGTTGCACCGGTTTGCGACCGGCAGCGGTGTCGAGGTCGACGCGCTGTACGGCCCGGCCCAGCTCGAGGGCCACGACCCCGTCGCCGACGAGGGCTTCCCCGGCCAGCCACCCTTCACCCGCGGCATCCAGACCACCATGTACCGGGGACGGCTGTGGAGCATCCGCCAGTACGCTGGCTACGGCACCGCCGCCGACGCCAACCACCGCTTCCGCTTCCTGCTCTCCCACGGGCAGAAGGGCCTGTCCGTGGCCTTCGACCTGCCCACCCAGATGGGGCTCGACAGCGACGACCCCCGCGCCGCCGGCGAGGTCGGCCAGGTGGGTGTCGCGATCGACTCGGTGGCCGACATGGAGGAGCTGTTCAAGGAGATCCCGCTCGACGCGGTCAGCACCTCGATGACCATCAACGCCCCCGCTCCGGTGCTGGTCGCGATGTACATCGTCGCCGCCGAGCGGCAGGGTGTCGCCGCCGAGGCGGTCATGGGCACGGCCCAGAACGACGTGCTCAAGGAGTACGTGGCGCGGGGCACGTACATCTATCCCCCGCGTCCGTCCCTGCGCCTGGCCGCGGACCTGATCGCGCACTGCGCCAACCACGCGCCGAGGTTCAACGCCATCTCGTTGAGCGGGTATCACATCCGCGAAGCGGGCAGCACCGCGCCGCAGGAGATGGCCTTCGCGATCGCCAACGCGTGCGAGTACGTCAGCGCGGTCATCGATCGAGGCATCGCTGTCGACGACTTCGCCCCCAAGCTGTCGTGGATCTTCAACACCCACACGGACTTCTTCGAGGAGATCGCCAAGTACCGCGCGCTTCGCCGCCTCTGGGGCCGCGTCATGACGGAGCGATTCGGCGCCACCGATCCGCGCTCCCTGATGCTGCGCACCCACACCCAGACCGGGGGCTCGACGCTCACCGCGCAGCAGCCCGAGAACAACATCGTGCGAGCCGCGATCCAGGCGCTCGCCGCGGTGCTGGGCGGGGTGCAATCACTGGCCCTCTCCTGCTACGACGAGGCTTTGTCGATCCCCACCGAGAAGGCGCAGCGCATCGCGGTGCGCACGCAGCAGATCATCGGAGAGGAGATCGGCGTCACCAACACCGTCGATCCCCTCGGCGGCTCGTACTTCGTCGAATGGCTCACCGACGAGCTGGAACAGCAGGCGGCCGCCCTGATCGCGCAGGTCGACGAGCGCGGTGGGGCGGTGTCGTGCATCGAGTCCGGCTGGATGCAGGAGCAGATCCAGGAGGAGGCGTATCGCGCGGAGCGCGCTGTGGTCTCCGGCGAGAAGGTGGTGGTGGGCGTCAACCGCCACACCGAGAGCGAGGAGGCACAGCCTCCGCTGATCTTCCGCACCGATCAGCGCGCCGCCGACGAGCAGCTGGCGCGGTTGCGCGGCCACCGCGAGCGGCGCGACCAGGCGACCGTGACCGCCGCCCTCGACAGCCTGCGCGACGCGGCGCGGGGTGACGGTGTGTTGATGCCCTCCATCCTCGACGCGGTGCGCGCCGACGCCACCCTCGGGGAGATCTGCGGCACGCTCCGCGACGTGTTCGGTGAGTACCAGCCTCCGACCACGATCTGACGGCGATCGCAGGGCGCGCGCGCGGGCTCGCGCGGGCGCAGCGCTGCGCGCCGGCTGGGGTCGCATCCTCACCATGCCGCGCGCTGCCCGCGTCGTCGCCGTCCTGGTCGCGGTGGCGGTGGGCTTCGTGGCCGTGGTGTTGCCCCTCTTCAGTGACAGCGGCGCGCCCCATGCGGAGATCTCGGGTGCGGTGCCGGAGACGGCAACCGCCGGGAGCCAGTTGCACGTCGACATCGCGCTGGACAACGTCGGAGACAGCATCATCTACCCGGTGTGCGTGACGCTGAACGGCGATGGCGCCAGCCTCGTGTCCGCTGTGTTCCAGGGACTCGACCAGGTCGCTGCCAGGGGCAACCGGGTGTGCGGAGGCCAGCTCACCGGCCAGGAGACGATCAGCATCGGCCTCGTGTTCACGCTCAACCGCCGCGGCAGCGCCACGCTCCAGCTGGTTCCCCAGCAGGGGACCACGGTGATCGGTCCCGCGTTCAGCGCCACCGTCACCGTGTCCTGAGCAGGACCGCCGCGCTACCCTGTCCGCTCAACACGGAGGTGCGGGCGTGACGCAGCAGTTCAGCGACTTCGAAGCCTTCTATCCCTGGTACGTGGGTCAGCACAGCAAGCGAGCCACGCGCTTGTTTCACTTCGCCGGCACCCACCTCGGTGCCGCCACCGCCGTGGCCGGCATCGTCACCCGCCGTCCCGCGCTGCTGGCAGGGTTGCCGGTCATCTCGTACGGCGTGGCCTGGTTCAGCCACTTCGTCATCGAGAAGAACAACCCGGCCTCGTTCGGCCACCCGCTCTGGTCGCTGCGCGGCGACGTGCGCATGCTGGCGACGATGTGGCAGGGCCGCGACCACGAGCTCGACCGCATCGCCCGCGCAGCGCTCAGCGCCAGCAGCGCCGCCGCGGCGCCGCCGGCAACCGGTCAGACCGAAGCCGCCGCCTCGAGCTCCCACGTCGACCCCGTCGGCGTGTCATGAACGGCCACTCCGCCTGCGATCAGCGCGTCCCGGAGGCGGTCGGCATCGTCGAAACGCCGGTCGGCGCGGGCTGCATCGCGTAGACACAGCAGCGCATCGACCATCGGCGCTATGCGCGCACGTGGATCGGCCGCGCCCTGCCGCGCCAGCTCCCCGAGGCGCACCATGAGCTCGCGCAGGATCTCGCGACCACGGTCGGGCTCGTCGGACTGCAGGGTGTCGTGCGACCACTCGTGCAGCGCCGTCTCCACTGCGAGGATGGCGGCGACGCCGGCATCCGGGTCGCGGGCGTCGAACGCGCGCAGCGCCTCCTCTCGCTGAGCACGGACCGTCTCCATGAGCGGGCTCGTCTGGAGGGCGCCCGGGAGCTCGGCCTCCGTCTCCGCCACCACGCCGTCCGAGGCTCGTTCGTTCATGTCATCGGCGGCGCCGACACTGTCGAGCGCGACCACCTCTCCCGCCTGCCAGTGGCGCTCCACTCCGCGGCGGCGCCAGGTCACGCGCCCCCGGCCGAGCACGCTCATGGTCGCGGCGTCGATATCGATGATCGCGGCGGTGTGCTCGTCCACGCCGAGGATGTCGCAGCCCTCGGGCAACATCGCCTCGAGGATGCGCAGGCGCCGCTCGCCCATGTAGCAGTACCGGGTGTCGTGCGTCCCACCCTCGGCGTTGCTGTAGTGGGGGATCACGGCCGCGCGCAGCCCGGTCTCGCGGAGCAGGTCGAGCCCGGGAATCCAGCGCACCGATTCACCCACCTTGTAGATCTCGTACACGGGGAGGCAGACCTCGCCGAGTGTCACCGCGGCCGCGCTGGCAAACACCACGATGCCTCCGGCGCGCAGCTTCTCGGCGAGCAGCTCCGGCACGCGCGTCGCCGCCCACTGGCGCACCGCGTAGGACGGGCTGCCCGGACCGGCGAAGACCCAGTCGGCCTGCGCCAGCCGCGCGCACATCTGCTCGTACTCCAGGGCCGGCGCGGTCTGCGCGTCGCGGAAGGTGGCCACCTCGACGTCGTGACCCACGCTGTCGTGAAAATAGGCGAGGCTGCGCGCCGCGATGTCC
>DATBCJ010000041.1:0-2005 GCA_036270565.1 Candidatus Dormiibacterota bacterium
TGACCCGCCGGCCGCGCTGGACACGGACCTTGGAGCGGGCCCTCAATCCCGTTCTCGGCAAGAGCGTTGTCGTCTACGCGCACCGGCCGCTGACGGCGGCCGCGCCATGATCGGCGTCACCCTCAGCCGGGGCGACATCCACGCCACGGTCGATGCCATCGCCCGCGTGCAACTCCCTGACGGAAGCATCCCGTGGTACACGGGCGGGCAGGTCGACCCCTGGAACCACGTTGAGGCGGCGATGGCGCTCGACGTCGGTGGTCGCGGCGAGGAGGCGTCGCGAGCGTACACCTGGCTCGCCAGCGTCCAGCGCGCTGACGGCGCCTGGCCGGCCGCGTACCGCGACGGCGTGGTGATCGACGCCACCCTCGACACCAACCTGTGCGCGTACATCGCCACCGGTCTCTGGATGCACCACCTCTGCGGCGCGCCACAGGCAGAGCTGCGCGCCGGTTTTGCCTGCCTCGAACGCGCGCTCGAGTTCGTGCTGTCGATGCAGGATGAGGACGGCACGGTGTGGTGGGCGCGCGACCCCAACGGACGGCCATGGCGCCGCGGCCTGGTGACCGGTTCTTCCTGCGTGCACCTCAGCCTGGCCTGCGCCGCGCGCCTTGGGGACGTGCTCAACATCCCGCACCCGGAGTGGACAGAGGCACGCGAGCGACTGGCGGCCGCGCTGCGCACCGCTCCGCATCGTTTCGAGAACAAGCACCGATGGGCCATGGACTGGTACTACCCGGTGCTCTGCGGCGTCGTCACCGGGGATGACGCCCTCGCGCGCATCGAGTCGCGCTGGAACGAATTCGTCGTCGCCGAGCGCGGCGTCCGCTGCGTGTCCGATCGACCCTGGATCACCGCGGCGGAAACGTGCGAGCTCGCGCTCGCGCTGGTGCGCTGCGGCGACATCGCTCGCGCCGCACAACTGCTCGACTGGGCGCACCATCTCCGCGGTGACGACGCCGCGTACTGGACGGGCGCCAACTTCACCGACGGGTGCATCTTCCCGCCCGACGAGCAGCCCAGCTGGACCGCGGCCGCCGTGGTGCTGGCGGCCGACGCCGTCGGCGGCGGGGTGGTCGCCGACCTGCTCGACGCGCCCCGTTTGGACGCCAGACGCGGCTAGCGTTGCAGCACGCGCAGGCTGCCCTCGACGCTGACCTCGCGGAAGCCCTCGTCGAGGGCGCGGCAGTACACGTGGAACGGTGCCTGGCCGCCGTCGGCCGGGTCGGGGAAGACGTCGTGGATCACCACCAGCCCGCCCTTGTCGAGGTGCGGTGCGAAGCCGTTGTAGTCGGCCTGCGCCGACTGTTCGGTGTGGCCGCCGTCGATGAACAGCAGTGACAGCGGGGTCCGCCAGTGACGCGCGACCGACGCCGAGGTGCCAACCACCCCGACCACCCAGCGCTCCAGGCCGGTCTCCTCGAGGGTGCGCTGGAAGTGCGGCAGGGTGTTGATCCTGCCGGTGCGCTGGTCGATCAGCGAGGCGTCGCAGTAGAGCTCGCCGGGTTGGTTCTCCTCAGAGCCGCGGTGATGGTCGACGCTGAACAGCATCCCGTCGTGCGCGCGCGCGGCGCAGCCAAGGTAGATCGCCGACTTGCCGCAGTAACTGCCGACCTCGAGCATGGGTCCGCGCGAGGCGGCGGCCACGGCGGCGCGATGGAGCACGAGGCCCTCCGCATCCGGCATGAACCCGCGGGTGGCGCGCGCGGCGTCGAGGTCGGCGGTGGTCATCACCGCGGCGGGAAGTAGCATCGCCCGACTGTGCCCGATCCAGCCTCTCTCCGTGTCGCCCTGTTGGCGTACCGCGGCAATCCGTTCTCGGGTGGCCAGGGCGTCTACGTCAGTCAACTCTCGGCAGCCCTTGCCCGGCTCGGACACCGGGTCACCGTGTTCGCCGGCCAGCCCTACCCGGTGCTCAGCGACAGCGTGCGGCTGGTCCGCGTCCCCAGCCTCGACCTCTACCGGACCGAGGACCCGTTCCGGGTTCCGCACCGCGAGGAATTCC
>DATBCJ010000042.1:0-14644 GCA_036270565.1 Candidatus Dormiibacterota bacterium
CGGGTCGACGACCAGCGGCACCGCGTGCGCGCCGAGGAAGGCCGCCACCACCTCGATGATGCCCGCCGAGACGAGCATCCCAGTCTTGGCCGCATCGACACCGATGTCGTCGAACACCGCGCTCAGCTGCTGGTTGACGAATGACGCCGGCACGGTGTGGACGGCGCGCACCTCGCGGGTGTTCTGGGCGGTGAGCGCGACGATGACGCTGCTGCCGTGACAGCCGGCGCCGGCAAAAGCGCGGAGGTCGGCCTGGATGCCCGCGCCGCCGCCGGAGTCTGACGATGCGACGCTCAGGACCCGAGCGATGTGACTCACGTGCACTCCCTACGCTGGCATGACCCAGATCAGGTTCGCGGGTGTGATCTCAGCCCCGCATGGGGCACCCCGGTGACACCAATCTACCACCTCGAGCGCGCCATCAAGGGACTCGCCGGTAGGATGCGACGCCGACAGCCCTCGCCAGATGGAGGCCATCGCCGATGATCACCACGCCTGTCGACGAGGCCGGCGCGGGTGTTCCCGTCCGTGAGGGAACCTACGGCGCGGCGGTCGCGGCTGTGGAACCGGGCGGCGTCGAATACATCCCTCCCGGGGAGCGGCACGGCAGGCCCAGCCAGCTGTTCTGGACCTGGACGTCGCCGAACCTCGAGTTCGCCACTGTGTACGTCGGCGTGCTGCCCATCGTCGTGTTCGGTGGCGGTTTCTGGCCGACTGTGGTCGGGCTGCTGGTCGGCACCGCCCTGGGCTCGGCCACCCATGGCATCCTGTCCACCTTCGGCCCACGGTTCGGGGTCCCACAGCTGATCCAGAGCCGGGCCGCCTTCGGGTTTACCGGCAACCTGCTCCCGGCCGCGCTCAACGCGCTGACATCAGGCGCGGGGTGGGTGGCCGTGAACTCTGTGAGTGGGGCGTTCGCCATCCAGACATTTGCCTCGCAGGCGGGCTGGAGCGTGCCACCCGTGTGGTTGGCACTGCTCATCGTCGTCGGCATCGAGGTGAGCATCGCGTTCATCGGGTACAACATGGTGCACCAGTTCGAGAAGGTGGTCTTCCCGTTTCTTGCGCTCGTGTTCGCGGTCTGCTGCATCTACATCTTTGCCCACACCAACACCGCGGTGGGCTTCAACGGCAACGCGCCCGTGGCCTTCGGTGGCTCGGTCGGCGCGTTCATCCTGGCCGTTTTCCTGGCCTACGCGTACGCCGTCAGCTGGAATGTCTACGGCGCTGACTACTCGCGGTACCTCCCTCGCTCGACCAGCCCGACACGCGTCGCGCTCGCCGCCGGCCTCGGCCTCTTCGTCTCGTGCGCGTTGCTGGAGGTCGCCGGCGCGGGTCTGGCCACCGTGGCGGGCACCTCATGGGGCCCGCACGACGTCCCCACCAGCCAGTTCGTCAAACCACTGCCCGAAGCCCTCGGGATCGTCGCCACCGTCGCCATCGCCGTTGGCGCCATCGCGGCCAACGTCCTCAACCTCTACAGCGCGGCGATGTCGTTCCTGACACTCGGGATCCGGCTCACCCTGCGGCGGCGGCGGGCGCTGGTTGCCGTTGTGTTCGGTGCGGTCGGGTACTTCGTCGGCCTCAGCGGGGCGGCCAACCCGGGGGGCAACTACGAGGCGTTCCTCTTCTTCAACACGTACTGGATCGTGCCCTTCATCACGGTCGTGCTGGTCGACTACGCCCTGCGTCGCGGCGTCTACCCGCTCTCACTCCTCTTCGATGTCCGGCACCGCCCGTGGAAGGGCGTGGTCGCCATGCTCGCGGGCATCATCGCCTCATTCCCCTTCTGGAACCAAACGCTCTTCGTCGGCGTGGTCCCGTCCAACGTCCCCGCGTTCGGCGACATCAGCTTCATCGTCGGCTTCGTGGTCACCGCCGCGGTGTACCTGGGATTGCGGCCGAAGCTCGGAACGGCGGCTCCCTGAGCCCCTACTCGAGGCGGGCGCGCGCGGCACGCAGCCTCTGGACGGTGGCCTCGGGCCCGATGAATGCCATGGCGTCGAACACCGGTACTCCCTGGGGCCGGCCGAGAATGGCCACGTAGAGGACACGGAAGCCGTCGCGCGCCTTCACCCCGCGCTCGTCGAGCAACGCGGTCAGCGTCTCGCGCATCACGGTCACGTCGCCGAGCGCGCCGTTCTGCACCGCCGCGCAGGCCGCATCCAAGAGAAGGATGGCCGTTGGCACGTCAACCTTGCGAGGTGGGAACTCGACGTCGTCGTCCCAGGGCGCGTCTCCCAGCAGGGGCGTGGCAAGCGTCTGTGCATCGCGCATCACCACCATTCGTTCCTGGAGCATCGGCACCAGCCTTCGACGCGTCTCCTTGCTGGTTCCCGGGAGCCAGAACTCGAGCTGCTCGACGAGCTCCTCGGTTGACAGGCGCCGGATGTGCAGGCCGTTGAGGGAGTCGAGGCGTTTCTGGTCGAAGACCGCGGCCGAGTCGTGGACTCGGTCGAGCGAGAATCGCCGCACCAGCTCCGCGGGGGTGAACACCTCCTCCTCGGTGCCCGACGACCAGCCGAGCAGGGCCATGGCGTTGACCAGGGCCGGCGCCAGGTAGCCGAGCTCTCCGTACTCGAGCACGTTGCGTGCGCCGCGGCGCTTGCTGAGCTTGAGATGGTCCTCGCCGAGCACCGGCGGGACGTGAGCGAAGCGGGGCGGTGTCCACCCCAACGCCTTGTACAGCCCGAGGTGCTTGGGCGTGGAGGGGATCCATTCATCGCTGCGGATCACATGGGTGATCTCCATGAGATGGTCGTCGACGACGACGGCAAGGTGGTAGGTGGGGAAGCCGTCGGACTTGAGCAGCACCTGGTCGTCGATGTCGGCGTTGTCGAATGAGATCTCACCGCGGATGACGTCATCCCACACGGTGCGGCCGGGTTCGATGCGCTGGCGCAGCACCGCCGGAGCACCGGCGGCGCGCTCGATCGCGACCTCGGCCTGGCGGGTCAGACAGCGACGGTCGTAGCGCGTTGGCTGGTGGGCCGCGCGCTGCTGCTCGCGCATCTGCTCGAGGCGCTCGGGGGTGCACGTGCACCAGTACGCCGCACCCAGCTCGACGAGCCGCGCCGCGTGTTCCCGGTAGATCTCTGTGCGTTGCGATTGCACATACGGACCGTGCGGGCCACCGACCTCCGGACCCTCATCCCAGTTGAGGCCGAGCCAGAGCAGCGTCTCCATGATCAGCGCCTCGCTGTCCTCGAGATAGCGGTCCTGGTCGGTGTCCTCGATGCGGAGGATGAACGCCCCGCCGGTCGAGCGCGCCGCCAGCCAGGCAAACAACGCGGTCCGGACGGAACCGAAGTGCAGGGGGCCGGTGGGTGACGGGCCGAACCGGGTCCGCATCGGGGTGCGGCCGTCCGTCACCTCGGGGCGGCGATCAGCAGTGCCACGACCGTCCAGGCGATCAGCGCAACGATCAGCACCGGGCCGTCCCAGTTACGCGTGACCACGCTCACCACGCTCACCCGCCCGCCGCCCCGCGGGGAATCGCCGACGTGCGCCACGCCACCTCCGCCTGGTCTACCGATGTCCCCCATGCCCCAGGGAGGCGGCGGTGCCGGAGGCCCACTGCGCGGGGTGACGTGGAGCCTCTCCTCGCGCTGCCGGGCACGTTCGTCGACGAGCACGCCCGCGATCACCATCGTCCCGAAGCCACCGGCGCCGAGGCCGAAGAGGATGAGGATGACGCCGAGCGCCACGTTCAGGTAGTCGTTGTAGGCGTGCGGCCCCACCAGCACCAGGATCCCGCCGGCGATCAGGGCCACGGCCGTGAGGCCGAACCCGACCACCTTGCTGACAATCTCTCGGACGGACATGGGGCTCCCGCAAGCCGACGGCGACGCCGCCGAGTATAGGGAAGGGGGGCTCCACGGCTGTCTACCCGCACGGGGAGTCGAACCCCGGTCACCACCTTGAAAGGGTGGAGTCCTAACCGCTAGACGATGCGGGCGTTCCGCGAAGCTTAGACGCCGCTCCACCGCGGCAACGATCGATCAGCAGGCTGCCGTGTGCGCGGTCGGCGCGCAGCCTGAAATGATGACGAACCGCCGCAGGGGCCGCGCTGAGGCAGCGCACCGCAGGAGACAGCATGGTCGCCGATCCCAATCTGAAACACGGCCGTCACCCCGAGCGTGGGCTGACGGAGGCCGAGGTCATCAACGAGATCCTCGACTCGCAACTCACCTGCCACGTCGCATTCAGCGTCGACGGCTGGCCGTACGCCGTGCCGACCGTGCACGCGCGGGATGGCGAGCGTTTGCTGATCCACGGTTCGAACCTCAGTCGAATGCTGGGCGTGCTCACCGCCGGTGTCCCGGTCTGCGTCACGGTCACCACGATCCACGGCATCGTCGCCGCCCGTTCCGCCTTCAATCATTCCCTCAACTACCGATCCGCGATGGTGTTCGGCACCGCCACACCGATCCGGGACGACGACGACAAGACCACCGCGTTGCGCGCGATCGTCGAGCACGTGCTCCCCGGACGCTGGTCGGAGGTACGTCCGCCGACGGCCAACGAGCTGCGCGCAACCGAGATCGTCTGGCTGCCGATCGACCGCGCCACCGCCAAGGTCCGCAGCGGCGGACCGGTCGAAACCCCGGCCGACCGCGCGGCTCGAGTGTGGTCGGGCGTCATACCTCTCGCCACCCGCCTCGACCTGCCCACCCTGGTTCCCGACGACGTGGCTGACCTGCCTGTCCCCGCAAGCGTCGTCGCGGCGATGGCTCGCGCTCACTGACCGGACCGCGACCCCATTCAGACGGCGATCGGGCGAGCCACCGTGTCGCTGCCGGCCGCGAGCAGCCGGTCGACGGCGGCGCTCCCCATTGGGCGGCCCAACTGGTACCCCTGGCCCAGCACCCCACCACACCCGGCGATCAGGGCCACCTGGGCTGCCGACTCGATGCCCTCGAGGACGACGGTGAGCGACAGGATCTCACCCATGCGCACGATCGTCTCGAGGAAGGCGGCCGCGACCGGGTCGGTCACGATGTTGTCGACGAACATCTTGTCGACCTTGAGCACGTCGACGGGCAGCCGGCGCAACAGCGCCAGCGACGAGTGACCGGTCCCGAAGTCGTCGACGGCCAGGGAGACACCGAGCGCACGAAGAGCGTGCAGCACGCGGATCGCGCTCTCTGCGTCGACCATCACCGCGCCCTCGGTGATCTCGAGCACGAGGTCGCCAGGATCGAGGCCGGAGAGGCTCAGGGCGTCGGCGACGTCCTGCACGAAGCGTTGGTCCTGGAGCTGACGAGGGGACACGTTCACGGAGATGGAGAGGTGGCGAAGGCGAGCGTCACTCTGCTGCCAGCGGCGCGCCTGCTCGCACGCCTCCTTGAGGATCCAGCGGCCCAGCGGCGCGATCTGGCCGGTCTCCTCCGCGAGCGGGATGAAGTCGAGCGGGTTCATGATCCCGCGCTCGGGATGGTGCCAGCGGATCAACGCCTCCAGCCCCAGCACCTCACCGTCGGCCAGCCTGACGATCGGCTGGTAATCCAGGTGCATCTCGTCGCAGAGCAGCGCGCGGCGCAGACTGGCCTCGAGGTCGATTCGCGCCAGCGCCGCCGCGTGCATGCTTCGCTCGAAGACCACGAAGCCGTTGCCGGCTCCGAACTTGGCGCGATACATCGCGGTGTCGGCGTCGCGAAGCATCCCCCCGGCGTCGGAGTGACCGCCGCGGTCCAGCGAGATGCCGATGCTCGCGGCGACGGAGACCTCGCGGTCGTCGATGAGGAACGACGGCTCCATCGCGGTGAGCAGGCGGGCCGCGATCTCAATCGCGCCGGCACGGTCGCAATGAGCCAGGATCGCGAACTCATCGCCGCCGAGCCTCGACGCGGTGTCCTCGTCGCGCAGGCAGTGGCGCAAGCGCTCGCCGACGGTGACCAGCAGCTGATCGCCGGCGGTGTGACCGAGGCTGTCGTTGATGGTCTTGAAGCGGTCCAGGTCGAGGAAGAGCACCGCGACGTGGCCGCGGCGGCGGCGCGAGCGGATCAGCGCCTGTTCGAGGCGCTCCATGAACAGCCCGCGGTTGGGCAGCCCGGTGAGCTCGTCGTGGAAGGCGAGCTGACGGATGTGCTCGACACGTTTGGCGTCGGTCAGCGCCAGGCTGGCGTGCTCCGCAAAGGCGATGAGCACCTCCTGCTCGACCGGCCCGAAGCGGCGGTCGGGACGTGTGGTGGCCACCAGGATGGTCCCGGTGGGCCGGTCGCCGTCCCGCACCGGGGCGGCCATGGCCCGCTGCACGTTCTCGCCGGCGAGCTCGGGTCGGGCATCGAGAACCTGGTCGGTCTCGATGACGATCAGCCTGTCGTCGGCGACCGCCCGCCCGCTGGCGCCCTCGCCGACGTTGGTGCGGTGGATGGACCGAGCGACGTCCGCGGGCAGGCCGTCCTGGGCCGCCAGCAGCATCTCCCCCGGCGACTGCTGATCGATCAGCCGCAGCGTGGCCATCTCGACGTCGAGGAGGTCGCGAGCGCTGGCCGTGATGGTGTTGAGCACGTCGTCAAGAGGGACGCGTCGCGTGATGCTGCGCTGGATGCTGGACAGTCGCTCGAGCAACGCCTGACGTTTCTGCAGGTTGTCGCTCATCGACCGCTCGGCAGCGAGCGCGCGGAAGAGGCGCAGTGTCAGCGTCAGGGATCGCGCCGCGGCCCTGAGCAGCCCGATCTCCTCGCGGCTGAACTCGGCCGTGCCGGCGCGGGCCACGACGATGTCGACCGCGAACTCCATGTCGAGCCGCGTCGCAGCCAGCCGGCAGGGGCCGACCCCGGCGATGTCGAGCACCTCGTGGTCGCCTGCGATCGCCATGGCGAGCACGCCGGCGGGCACTTCGCCCCGGGGGAACCCCACCGAAGCCAGTGCCGACGCCCCCTCCACGATGACGCCCACCTCCGCCTCAAGCGCCTCGGTGGCCCAGTCGACGGCGCGACGTGTCGCCGATGCCTCGTCGGGAGCGCCGGTGACGGTGGCGACGAACTCGGCCAGGCGAGGGGTGGACCAGCGATCAGCTGCTTGCATACCTCACGCCAGCGCGAGGACCACCAGCGTCTGATTGTGGAAGCCGTTGACACCGTGGGTGCGGGCGATCTCGCCGTACGTGTAGAAGCCGGCGACCGGGCCACCTCCGGTATGGCCGGCGATGCGGTCCACCTCGCGCCTGATCCCCTCGTCTCCAAGGACGCCGCGCCGCGCGATGCAGTCGAACGCGAGCATGCCGATGGGCATGCGCCCGCCCAGCGCGCTGAGCGCCTCCTCGCACGCCGCGTCGGTGGCCGCCAGGACGGAGTCGTCGTCGCCCTCCATCATCCACACAAGCGCTCCCTGGGGAACCGCCGCGATGCAGTTGAGTGAGCGCTCCTCGAGGTTGGCGCCGGCAACGAAGCGGACGTCCTCCCCGCTGCGCCGGCTCAGCCCAAGCGGATGGGTGAGCGCGAAATTGGTGAACGCCTCGGGGGACCGCCGGGCCTCCTCCGGCGGCTGCAGCCGGTCGATGTAGATGTCGAGGGCCGGCTGGTCGTCCAGCGACAGCACCCTGCTGCCCTCCGAACCGGTGACCAGCATGGGGTTGCCGACTCGGCGCCAACCATGCTGGACGCCAATGCCGAGGGGGGCATCGGAGGCCAACCAGGCTCCCACCACGGCGTCATCGAGCACCTCTCCATCGAACATCTGCCGGGTGCGCTGCATGTGGAGGTCGTCACCGGCGCAACCGCCGACCAGAGGCGTCGCCGCGCCCATGACGGAGTAGGCGCCGCGCACGATCTCCGTCTGGTCGCCGGCCAGCCCATCGCTGAGCAGAAGCAACGCCTGGTGGGCGTGCTCGGGCGCGCTGCCGGCGCAGGCGGCGATCTCGGCACCCGCGTCGCGGAGTCGGGCGGCAACCCCGCGCGCCACCGCGGTCCGCGCCACGAACCCGGGGCCACCCAGGGCGATGACCACCACGCCGGCATCACCGGGGCCGTCGGAGGCGATCTCACCGGCGGTGGAGCAGCCGATCAGGGGCACCTCGCCGGAGAGGCCGCGGACGCCGCTGAGGAGGGCGGAGAGATCGTGGGCTGCCGAGGCGAAGACGACGATCAGCTTGCCGTCGTCGCCGCGAAGCGCCCCGGCCGCCGCCTGGGCCCCGGCTCGCGCCGAGTCGGTGTCGGAGGACCGGCCCACGCCAAACCATCGGGTTGTGACGGGCTGGCTGATCGACGCGCTGGCGCTGTCGAGAGACTGGGTGGGCATCTGTGGGATTTCCCTTGTCGTGTGACGCGGCCGGCGCGCTGACCGAGTATGTGCGCGCGAGCCACCGAGCGGGCACGACAAATCCGTTGCTTGCTGAGCTTGCGACAGGGGTGACGGGAGTGTGACGACCAGTATCCGAGCGGCGTCAGCCGGCTGCTGCGATTGTCTGCTCCACCTGGCCGCGCCGGCCGGCGTCGACCTCCGCCGCGGTGCGCTCGTCATCGCTGATCAGTGCGTCGAGGTCCACGTCGCTGTAGCCGAGCACTCCCATGTCCGCGAAGGCGGCACGCACCCGCGGACCGAACAGACCGATGTCCTTGAGAGTCGGGGCGATCCTGGTGAACAGAAGGCTTCGGAACTGCACCTGGGACTCCGACTCGTTGACGAAACGAAGGCACTCCTCAACCGGCAGTCCCAGGTTCTCCCACACCTCGTGGGCCAGGAAGCGGTCGCGCATCAGGTAGCACGCCTCCACGCAGAACTGTTCACGCTCGTCGCGTTCGTGCTCGGACAGCTGTGGGTAGAAGTCGCGCAGCGCCAGGCGGCCAAACGCCACGTGACGGGCTTCGTCCTCCATCACGTACGCCGTCACGGCGCGCGCGAGCTGGTTCTCGGCGACGTCACGGATCAGCCCGAACGCGGCCAGGGCGAGTCCCTCGATCAGAACCTGCATGCCCAGGTAGGTCATGTCCCAGCGCGAGTCCGTCACCACGTTGTCGAGGAGAGACCTCAGGTGCGGGTTGATCGGGTACGCCATGCCGAGCTTCTCGTGGAGGTATCGCGAATACGTCTCGACGTGGCGCGCCTCGTCCACCACCTGGGTGGCAGCGTAGAACTTGCTGTCGATGTCCGGGACCGTCTGCACGATCTTCGACGCGCAGATCAGCGCGCCCTGCTCGCCGTGGAGGAACTGAGAGAACTGCCACGACGCGAGGTGGTAGACCACCTGGGCGCGATCGCGTTCGCCCAGCCGCTCCCAGGTGTCGCTGCCGTAGATGGGGACGTAGTACTCCGGTGCTTCGAACGGATTGTCGCGGTCGACGTCGATCGACCAGTCGATTCGCTCACGACTGTTCCACTGCTTGGTCTTGCCCTTCTCGTAGAGGTTGAGAAGGCGATCGCGTCCCTCGTCGTACTCCCACGTGAAGACCGCGTGCGCCCCTCCCTCGAGGTTCCAGCGCGTCTGCTCCACCGGGAGCGTGTATACGCGAGTGCTCATTGCGTCCTCCTATGCGGTGGCGCCGGCGCCGGCGGCTTCCGGTGCCAGGTCGAGCCAGCGCTGCATCTCGCCGCGCACGGCGCGCTGGTGCAGCAGGGAGAGAAGACGGTCGGTGAGGGGCAGTCCCCGATGCACCAGGTCGCGCAGCGTCTGCGCGTCGTGGCGGTGCAGGACCGGCTCGATGATGCGCGCCAGCTCGTCCGCGACCAGGCGCTCGACGGCGTCCCTGTACAGTGCCAGGCTCTCGATGGAGAACCCCGACTCCTCGGTGAAGCCCGCCGAGCGCATCGCGGCGACGAGGTCGAGCAGCCGCAGGTCACTGCTGCTGATCGCCCGTGTCGAGCCGACCAGCTCGAGCCGCTGCAGGCTTGCCACGTCGTCGGGTCCAAGCCGCTCGCGGACGGCGGCAAGCTCGGCCGCACCGGCCGCCGGGTCGGGTTCATCGAGCAGCGCGCCGAGCGCCTGGAGCGCGCGGATCTCCTCCACGGGCAGCTCACCGCGCATCTGCAGCAGGCGCGCGATGCTGCGCAGAGACAGGTTGAGCTCGGTCTGCAGAGCGCGGATCCAGCGGATCCGGGCGGCTGTCGGCTCCGCGTACAGCGCCTGGTTGCCGGCGGTCTTGCGCGGTTTGGGCAGCAGGCCCTGCTGAGCATAGAAGTGGATGGTCGGGGCGCTCACCCCGGTCAGGCGCACCAGGTCACGCATGCGGTGAACGGGCGGGGACACGTCGCCGATGGTCGCGACTCAGACGTCAAGTGTCAAGTGGTACTTGATGTGTGAGATCGCGGGCGGTCGGCCCGCCATCCAAGCCGAGACATATAGCGTACGGTTGGGCATAATGTGATAGCGTTGCTGTAGGATTAAATCAGTGGCCTCCGCCCGGGAGGTCGTCGGTCATCGGGAGGCACGACAGGTGTACACAGGCACTCAACAACTCCAGGGGACGGCCCCCGCGGGCGCGGTCGCGCCGGCACAGCGTTTGGCGATCCTGCGCGGCCGGCGCCTCGCCGCCCGGCGCCGCCGGTTGGTCGTGCACCTTCGTGACTGGCTCGGCATCGCGCTCGTTGCCGGGGTGTCGGTGACACTGTTCGCGGTGACCTTCTTCAGCCTGCTCGGCCGCTGAGTCGGTCGCGCGCCGGCTCGGCTCAGCCGACCGGCCACTCCACGTCGCCAAAGAAGCCGGCCGGCTTCGGCGACCGCACATAGGCGGCCAACCCACGGCGCGCGGACTCGATCGTGGTGTCCACGCCGTGGCCGGGGTACACGACGGTCTCGGGCGGCAGGGGGAGCAGCCGAGCCTGGATGCTGGCGACGATCGTCTCCAGGTCGCCGGCTGCGAACGTCTTGCCCGGACCGCCCCTGAACAGGGTGTCACCGGAGATGACCGCATCCCCGACCCGCAGCGAGATGCTCCCCGGGGTGTGCCCCGGCGTCAGCAGCACCTCAACTCGCACCGACCCCACGCGAACCTCGGCGCCGTCGTCGAGGCGGCCGTCAATGCGCTCCTCGGGGATGTTCACCTCGACCGCCCCGACGTGGACCGGCGCGCCGGTGGCGGCGCGCACCGCGTCGTATGTTGCCCAGTGGTCCGGGTGCCAGTGGGTGGCGATGATCCGCTGCACCCCGCCCTCGGCGGCGATGGCGTCGAGCAGCGGACCCTCCTCGAGGGGCATGTCGACGAGCAGGGACGCTCCGGCCTGCACGTCGCGCACGATGTAGGCGTTGTTGCCGTATGGGCCCATCGGCCCAACCCTCACGATGCGAACCCCACCGGCCTCGTGGACGGTGAGGTCAGCCACGCCGCCTGCCGTGGAGGGGTTCGCCGCCTGACTGCGCGCGCATCGACGCCTTCCAGGCGCGCTTGCCAGCCTGGTACTCCTCGCGCTCGGCGACGGTGTGGACGTCGGCGAGGGTGGGCCACGTGGGCACGAGGGTCTCCCAGCCCTTGGGCCTCACGTTGAGCTGCTTGACGACCACGCCGAGCACGATCTGTGCCTTCATCTCACCGAAACCGGGCAGTGCCCGCAGGCGGGCGCGCAGCTCAGCTGCGTCATGGGCGCCCGACCAGATGGCGGTGGCGTCGTTGCCGTAGTCGGTCGCGACGATGGCGCAGAGCGCCTGCACCCGCGACGCCATGCTCGCCGGGAACCGGTGGATCGCCGGACGCTCGCGGAAGGCGGCTTCGAAACGACCGGGGTCGATGGCGGCGAGCTCTCGGGCGTCGAGCGTTCCCAGCCGGTTCCTGATGTCGAGCGGTCCGCTGAACGCCTTCTCGACGGTGATCTGCTGGTCGAGGCAGAAGCCGATGAGCAGGGCCAGCGGGTCCTGCGCAATCAGCGCGTCCGCCTCCGGGTTGCCGGTCCATTCCATCTGCGGTGTGGTGCGAGGTGCGCTCTTCGTCGCCATGCGGTGCAGCCTAACGCCAAGAGGTGGACATCCGGCGACCATCGCCACGAGTCGGCTCTGTGCGAACGCTACACTCGCGCCATGTCCTGGCTGGGCCGCATCTTCAAGTCCGCCCCGCCGCCACCACCGGCCAACGCGGTGATCATCCCGGACGACATCGTCGGCCAGCTGGGAGGCGGAGAGGCGCCGCTGCAGACCACGGTGGAGGAGGCGCTGCGGAGCCTCCTCGAGATCCGCCGCCGGGCCGCCGAGCACGACGCCGAGGGCCTGCCGTTCTGGCTGCGCCGCGAAGCCGGACAGAAGGGTGAGATCGACGAGTCCCTGCGCGACCGGGTCACCCAGCGCCGGGCGGCAGAGAGCGAGAGCTGACATCCGGGTGAGGGTTCCGGCAGGAGGGAGCGGTCGATGCGCGCATTGACGTACGTGGACATCGGTCGGGTGGAGATGGCCGACGTGCCGCGCCCGGCCATCGAGGAGCCCACCGATGTCGTGCTGCGGGTGACGACCACCGCCATCTGCGGCAGCGATCTTCACGTGTTGCACGGCCGCATCCCCGGGATGTTGGAGGGCGGCATCCTCGGTCACGAGTTCGTCGGCGTGGTCGAGGAGGCCGGTTCGGCGGTGCGCTCGGTGAAGCCGGGGGACCGCGTCCTCGCCTCCTTCACCATCCCCTGCGGCAACTGCTGGTTCTGTGCCAGGCGGTTGTTCAGCCGCTGTCAGGACCAGCGTGTCTTCGGCTACGGCATGTTCCTCGGCGACCTCAACGGCGCGCAGGCGGAGTACGTGCGTGTGCCCAACGCCGACCTCTGCCTGCGGGCCGTCGACGGGTCCCTCAGCGATGAGACGGTCCTGTTCGCGGGCGACATCTTCACGACGGGGTACGACTGCGCGGTCGAGGGCCGCATCGAGGAGGGCGACGTCGTCGTTGTGCAGGGATGCGGGCCGGTCGGTCTGATGGCGGTGCAGGCGGCGCGGACGTTCAAGCCGTCCGTCATCTACGCGGTCGACTCCGTCGCCCAGCGGCTGGAGATGGCCCAGGGCTTTGGCGCGGTGCCGGTCGACGCTGCGGCGGTGCACGTCCCCAGCCACATCCAGGACCTCACCGGCGGGCGCGGCGCGGATGTGCTCCTCGAGTGTGTCGGGGCGATCCCCGCGCTCACCACCGCGATCGACATCGTGCGCGCGGGGGGCAGGATCAGCGTGATCGGTGTGTACTCCGAGCCCGAGATGGAGTTCCCCCTCAACCTCACATTCGTCAAGGCGGTCGACCTCAAGTTCTGTGGCACCGCCAACATCGTCGGACGCTGGGACCAGGCGCTCGCGTTGATCGCCTCCGGTGCGGCCGACCCGGCGTCGATCATCTCCCACCGGATGCCGCTCGACGACGCCGTGCGCGGCTATGAACTGTTCGCCGCCCGCGAGGCGATGAAGGTGGTGCTGACTCCCTGATCGGCGCATGGGCCGTCCCAGGGGATGGACTCGAACCATCGATACACGGTTTTACAGACCGCTGCCTTGACCAACTTGGCTACCCTGGGCGGCGGGCAAGGATAACGCAACCACCGCCTATTCTCGACGCATGCACCCTGCCCTGCTGACCAGCGAAGCGGCCGACGTCCGGCGCGGATCAGGGACGGCGGTGGCCGCCGCCAACCTGGTGGAGGCGTTCGCGCTCAACGGCGTGCAGCTGGCGGTGTTTCGGGGGCGCGAGCACCCGCTCGGCCACGGCGTGGCACGCGCGCGCTTCAACCACACGGCGTGGCGCAACTCGTCGATGTACGACGCCGCGCTCGGCATCGGCGGTGACGGGCAGGTCATGGCGTCACGCAGCGGGACTCCCTTCGTTGCCCTCCCCAAGGCGCTGTATGGGCGGGTGCTGGAGCACGAACGCGTGGTGACGCGGACGCTGCTGCGCAGCCACGCGGCCCGGGAGCGGAGCGCGTCGGTGGCCGCGTCGCTGGTGATCGTCCCCTCGCGATTCGCGGCCGCCGTCGTGCACCAGGATTTCGGGGTGCCGTGGTCGCGCGTCGAGGTGATCGGCGAGCCGTTCCCGGCGGCGCGCTGGGAGGCGACGAGACCAGCGGCGGCGCGCGAGGGCAGGCGGGCGCTGGTGGTCGCCCACCTCTACAGGCGCAAGCGGGTGCTCGACGTCATCGCCGCGTGGCCGGCGGTGCGTCGCGTCCACCCCCGGGCGATGCTCGACGTGGCCGGCGACGGACCGATGTATGCAACGTTGCGGCGCGCCGCGGCCGCCGTCGACGGCGTCCAGCTGCACGGCCACGTCGACCCCGACCGCCTCCGGGGCCTGTACGCGTCGGCCGACCTCCTGGTGTCGGCGAGCGCGCACGAGAGCTTCGGCTACGCCGTCGTTGAGGCGCTCGCCAGCGGACTTCCGGTGGTCGCCGCGGCGGCGCCGGCCGTGGTCGAGCTCTGCGAGGGCGCGGTTGCCGCGCAGGTGGCGGTCGGCGACGTGGGGGCGCTGGCCCGCGCCATCACGGCGTCGCTCGACCCGGCGGTCGCCGAGGCCGCCGCCGCTATCAACCCGCCGCTGGCCGCGCGGTTCGAGTCGGTCACCGTCGGCGCCGCCTACCTGGAGGCGATCGCCCCGCTGGTCGCCTGAGCGCTCAGCGCTTTGCCGGTGGCAGCGCGGCGCGCAGCTCCGGGCTGGCCAGGTGTGCCTCGACGGTGGCCAGGATGTGGCCCGGGTCGCCGGCCAGCGAGTCCACGAAGTAGCCGCCGTCGTAGGGCCGCTGCGCAGCCCGGAGCAGGGACGCT
>DATBCJ010000043.1:0-3431 GCA_036270565.1 Candidatus Dormiibacterota bacterium
AGCTGCACTCGGTGCGCAGCGCGGCTACGGCAATGGGCGTCAGCATCGCCAACGCGCGCGTCCTGCAGCACCGCGCGCTCCGTCGCGCCGCCGAGCTCGGCAAGGAGATGGAGCTGTGAGCCGCGAGAGCCGCCGCATCAACCGCTGGGTGGACGCACTGCTCCACGACCGCAGCCCGCGCCGCCTCCGTGGCCACGATAAGGACGCCGACGCGCTCCGTGCAGCCATCGAGTTGCGTGCGGCCGCGCCGGGTGCCGGCATGCCCGACCAGCGTTTCGTCGACGAGCTTCATCGCCGTCTCGCTGTGGAGACCCAGGGGGCTGTTGGGCCCGAGCATGGCCTGTCGCGCCGCCGCCTGCTCGTCGGCGGTGGCGTGGCGGTTGCCGCCGCCGCCGCGGGCGTGGTCGGGGAGAAGCTGGTCGACGGACGTGGCGGGCCGGGCACGCCCCAGCCGGCGACCGAGCTGGTCGCCGACAACGGGCGCTGGATTGCGGTCGCAGCGCTCGACGCGGTGCCCGAGGGGACGGCCGTCCGGTTCAGCACCGGCGCCATCGAGGGCCTGGTGGTCAATCGTAACGGCGTCATCGAAGCGCTCTCGGCCAGTTGCACGCACCTCGGTTGCATCGTCACGTTCAATCGCGACGCCGGGCGGCTCGACTGCCCGTGTCACAACACGTCGTTTGGCCTGGACGGCGCCGTGCTGTTCCAGGGCTACTCCCTGCCACTCCCGCCCTTGCCACGGCTGCCCTCTCGGGTGCGTGACGGCCACGTCGAGGTGCTGGCGGTCTGACCGCCGGCTCGGTGGGCGCGGTGCCGTCGGCGCTCAGGATCCTCCGACTACCTCCGCGATCACGTCGAGTGACTCGCGCCACACCTCGTCGTCGATCACCAGCGGCGGCAGCAGCCGGATCACGGTGCGCCCCGCGGTCAGCACCAGCACACCGCGCGCCTGCAGGTCCATGACCAGGGGCGTCACCGGCGCGCGCGCCGCGATGCCGATCATCAGCCCCCGGCCTCGGACTTCACGTACCGCGGCCGGCGCGATGGCACCGAGCCGCTCGACGGCGACCCGCCCCAACGAGGCCACACGCCTGTGCAGCGCCGGGTCGGCCAGCGCTCGCAGCGTCGCTGCCCCGGCGGCGCACACCAGTGGGCTGCCGGCGAACGTGCTGCCGTGGCCGCCACGAGGCATGCGCTCGGCGACCGCGTCGGTGCACACCGTCACCGCCATGGGCAACCCGTTGGCGATCCCCTTGCCGAGGCAGACCACGTCGGGCAGCACGCCGTCGTGGCTGCATGCGAGCACCGCGCCGGTGCGGAAGCCGGTCTGCACCTCGTCGGCCACGAGCAGCGCGCCGGCCGCCGTGCAACGCTCTCGGACGGCGCGCAGGTAGCCGTCGGTGGGGATGCGCACCCCCGCCTCGCCCTGGATGGGTTCGAGGACGACCGCGGCAACGGTGTCGTCGAGCGCGGCGTCGAGCGCGTCCACGTCGTCGTAGGCCACGTGGCTGACGCCGGGGAGCAGCGGTGCGAACGGGTCGCGGTAGGCGGGCTGCGCGGTGAGGCTGAGCGCCCCGT
Source organism: Candidatus Dormiibacterota bacterium (assembly GCA_036270565.1). GTDB lineage: Bacteria > Chloroflexota > Dormibacteria > Aeolococcales > Aeolococcaceae > Aeolococcus. The sequence continues at coordinate 1,579 of DATBCJ010000043.1, forward strand.
AGGTGCGCCCGTGATAGCCGCGCTGCATGGCCACGACGCGGGTGCGCCCGGTGGCGACACGGGCGAGCTTGATGGCCACCTCGACGGCCTCGCTGCCCGAGTTGACGAAGCACGCCCGGTTCAGCTCGCTGGGCAACAGCGTTTGCAGCACGGCGAGAAAGTCGTCGCGGACGGGGCTCCCGAACGACTGGTGCGCGTTGGTCAGCCGTCCCGCCTGCTCGGTGATCGCGGCGGTGACGGCCGGGTGAGCATGGCCCAGGAGGTTGACGCCGTAGTTGCTGACCAGGTCGACGTACTCGCGCCCGGTGCTGTCGACGAGCGTGGTCCCGCTGCCGCGCACCAGGTCGATGCCGCGATCCGCGAGCAGCGCCATGGTGCGCAGCCCCGGGCTGGGCAACGTCCGCGGGGCGATCGCGCTCACCGCGACAGCGCCGGCGCCGGCGCCGCGGTGAACCAGCTGCCCGCGCCGTCCAGCGCCGCAAGCAGGGGCCTCTCTCGCCGTCCGTCGCAGAGCCCGACGGCGTCGACCCCACCGCGCAGGGCGCGTTCGACGGCCGCGAGCTTGGCGCGAGCGCGTCCGTGGACGGACGCGCGCAGGCCATCCAAATCGTCGAGCGAGCCGCGTGACACTGTGCTGTCCGGGTCCGCAACGTCGGCGAGGAGTCCGGCGGTGTCCGAGAACACGATCAGCCGCTGCGCGCCCAGCGCGAGCGCCAGCTCCGCCGCCAGCCGGTCTCCGTCGACGTTGATCGGTGCGCCGTCGTGAGCGAGCGCCGGCGGGCAGATCACCGGCGTGCAACCGGCGTCGATGAGGGCCAGGAGCAGTGCGGTGTCGACGCGCTCGATGCTGCCCGCGTGGTCGCCGTGGAGCACGAGGGTGCGGCCGTTCTCGCGGATGCGCAGGTCGGGGCGACGCCTGCCACGGACCATGCCTCCGTCCATGGCGGCGAGGCCGGCGGCGCGGACGCCGCGCCGTTGCAGTTCCGCGACCAGCCGCTTGTTGACCAGGCCGCAGTACGCCATCAGGAAGTGGTCCATGGTCACCGCGTCCGTGTACCGGCTGGTGTCACCCCGCGGTGACGTCACGAACCGCGGCGGGTGGCCGAGCCGTGTGCCCAGGTCGTCGAGCACTCGATGCGCGCCGTGTACCACGACCAGCGGTGAGTCGTGGACGGCGATGTCGTCGAGCAGTCGCGCCGGTTCGTCGATGCTGCCCCCGATCTTGATGACCAGCGGCACCGCGCTCATATCGGGTACAGCCCGGGGAAGTCGAGGCCACAACACTCGTCCAGCCCGGCGTGCACGTTGAGCGCATGGACCGCCTGGCCGGCGCTGCCCTTGCCGAGGTTGTCGAGGGCAGCGAGGATCGTGGCGCGCGGCGCGTGGGGATCGCGCTCGAACCCGACCTCACAGATGTTGGTGCCGCTCAGCAGCTTGGGCTCGGGGTGGCGGTGGATGCCCTTGGACTCGTGCACGACGCGCACGAACGGCTCCGACGCGTAGGCCTCGCGGAAGATGCCCCGCAGCCGGCGGTCGTCGACGGCGTCATCGGCGAGCGGGACGTGCACGGTGACCAGCACGCCGCGCACCGCCTCCACGGCGGTCACCGAGAGCGTGACGTTGTGTAGCCCGGTCTCCTGGACCACCTCGGCGGTGTGACGGTGGCCGGTGGGGGCGAAGGAGCGCATCGCGCCGCTGCGGTGGGGGTGATGCGAGGATGCGCCGGGCTGCGCGCCCGCAGCCGAGGAGCCCACCTTGGCGTCGACCACCACGTACTGCGCGGTGTCGATCACCCCGGCCCGCGCCAGGGGCAGCAGCGCCAGGATCGCGGCGGTGGCCACGCACCCGCCGGT
>DATBCJ010000044.1:0-2215 GCA_036270565.1 Candidatus Dormiibacterota bacterium
GTCGCGGTCCCGAGATGCGGAGGAGGTCCATCAGCGCCGTAACGTATCCCAGTAGGGGTCGGTTCTGCGTCGCGAGCGGGCGGATCACCAGACCGATCGGCGACACTGGCAAAGCGACCAACCGCCCCATCTGGAGTGACAAGGACCCATGGCGACCGCCACCGCGACCAGCCACCAGGCCAGCACCGCGTGAACGACCGGGCGAGATCGGACGACGGCGACAGCGAGATCGCCGCGCCGCCGGATGACTCGGACGCGTCCCCCGAGGATGGCGAGCAGCCCGACGGCGCGAACGGCGAGCCGCAGCGCCTTGCGGACGGCGACGACGTGGTGCGCACCAGGGAGACGGCGCGGCCCAGCAACGCGGTGCTCCTGCTCGGCGCCATCCTGGTGCTGGTGATCGCCCAAGCGGTGCTCACCTGGCTGTCGTTCGGCGTCGTCAAGCAGCTGCGCGACCAGTCCGCGACCGCCAACGGGCTGCAGCGATGCCTCATCCAGGCGCAGCTCAACGAGAACAGCACCACCGACCCCTCCGGCACCGCCTACAAGGCGGCCGTCCAGACCTGCCTCAACAAGTAGGCGCTCAGCCGGCCCCCGCAAAGCCGGCAAGTCCCGATGCTCCGGCACGCTGCAGAGCGCGCTCGACGAGCAGCGGCACCGACGGTCCCATGGTCTCGAAGCCCTCCCCCACCGTCATGCCCATCAGGAACCTGGCGTGGATGCCCTCCGCGATGATCGCCAGCTTGTAGTGGCCGAGCGCGACGTACCACTCCAGCGAGTGCAGGTCGCGCGCGCTCTGCGCCGCGTAGGCGGCGACCGCCTCCTGGCGGGTGAGGAAACCGGGGCCGAGGTTGCCGCGTGCTCCGGGGTGCACGCCGGCGGCCGGGTCATCGGGATCGTCGGGCCAGTACACGATCAGCAGCCCGAGGTCGCAGAGCGGGTCGCCGATGGTGCTCATCTCCCAGTCGACGACAGCGGCGATCCGGCCCGGCTCGGTCGGGGCGAAGATGACGTTGTCGAGGCGGTAGTCGCCGTGCACGATGCCCGCAGCGGACTGCTCGGGGATGGCGGCGAGAAGGCGGCTGTGCAGCTCCTCGATCGCAGGCAGCTCGCGTGTCTTGGACGCCTCCCATTGCTGCCACCAGCGACGCACCTGGCGCTCGAGGAAACCCGCCGGGTGTCCGAACCCGTCGAGGCCGACACTGTCCGGGTCGACCGCATGCAGCGCGAGCAACACATCGACCAGCGCGGCCGACATCGACTGACGGGTAACAGGGGTATCGGGCCACGCGGCTGGGAGCCGCTCGCGCACCACCTCCCCGTCGACGAAATCCATGACGTAGAAGGGCGCGCCGATCACCGAGGCGTCGTCGCAGAGGGCAATGGTGCGAGGCACCGGGATGCCGGTTCCCTGCAGCGCGCTCATCACGCGCCACTCGCGGGCCATGTCGTGCGCGGTCGGCAGCACGTGGGCCAGCGGCGGACGGCGAACCACCCAGCGGCGCGCACCGTCACTCACTGTGTAGGTGAGGTTGGAGCGCCCACCCTCGATGACATCAGCGTTCAACGGACCGTCGAGGTCGCCGACCCGGGCAGCCAGGAAACCGGCGAGCGCGTCGAGATCGAGACCCGGGGTTGCCGCCATGATGGCGCCGATTATTCCGGTTCGGAGCGGCGCGCCCTGATGTGGTGGCGGCGGACCTCGGCCACACGGAGCCTGAACATCGACCGCTCCAGCGCGGCGGCCGCCTCGGCGTCGCCCGGGTCCTGGGCCAGCGCCTCCTGGGCGGAGCGCCGCGCCTCCTCGGCGGCGGCCTCGTTGATGTCCTCGGCACGCTCGGCAACGTCGGCGAGGATCAGCACCTTGTCGGGGAGCACCTCGAGGAACCCGCCGGCGACGAAGAAGTAGTCCTCCTGGCCGGCGTTGCGGACCATGATCTCGCCGGTGCGCAGAGGGGTCAGCAGGGGGATGTGCCGCGGCAGGACACCGAGGTCACCCTCCACCCCGGGGGCGACCACGAAGTCGGCCTCCTGGCTGAGCACGCGGCCCTCGGCGGTGACCAGCTCCACCTGCAACTTGGCCACTAGCCGTCCTTCCCTTGGTTGTCATTACCCTTCGGCGCCGCCTTGGCCCGCGGCTTGCGCTTGGCCTTCGCGCCGGCCGGCTCGGCCTCGGCTTTCGGCTCATCGCCGTTCTTGGACTCGCCGTCTGCGG
>DATBCJ010000045.1:0-9220 GCA_036270565.1 Candidatus Dormiibacterota bacterium
GAAGCCCGCGTCCGGCGTGGCTTCCTGCGCCAGGCGCGGCGGCGCATCGAGCTGGTCGACCCACTGGTCATCGCCGTCGCCGGCAGCTACGGCAAGACGTCGACCAAGCACATCCTGGCCCATTTCCTCGAGCAGTACGCGCCCACGCTGGCCACGCCGAAGAGCTTCAACACACTGATGGGCGTGAGCCGCAGCGTCAACGACCTGCTCGAGGAGAAGCACCGCACCTTCATCGTGGAGATGGACGCCTACGCGCCCGGCGAGATCGCCTCCATCTGCGCGTTGGTGCGTCCGCGCCACGCGCTGCTCACGTCCGTCGGCCCGCAGCATCTCGAGAGGTTCGGCACCATGGAGCGCATCGCCGCCGCGCTGTACGAGACCCTGGAGGCCCTGCCCGCGTCCGGGTTCGCCGTCGTCTACGGCGGCGACCCCGCCACCGCCGCGCTCGCCACGCGCGCCCGCGCCGCCGGGCGCGAGGTCATCAGCTACGGGATCGAGGGCGACTCGATCGACCTCGATGTTGTTGCCAGCAATGTCCAGATCACGGGGGACGGTTCACGCTTCGTCTGGCGCTGGCCGACTGCCGGCCTGGAGCATGAGGTGACCGTACCGCTGCTCGGACGTCACCAGGTGCTCAACGTGAGTGCGGCGCTCGCCACCGTCCACCGCCTCGGGCTGCCGCTCGACCGGGCGCTGCGCGCGGCGGCGTCGCTCACAGCCGTCGATCACAGGCTGCAGCCGGTCTCCACCGCCAATGCGATCACGGTCATCGACGACTCCTACAACGCCAACCCGGTCGGCGTGCACAACGGGCTCGAGGTGCTCGCCGAGCTTGACGCGCGCCATCGGATCCTGGTCACGCCTGGGCTGGTGGAGCTCGGGGGCCTGGAGGACGAGGAGAACCGGCGCTACGGTGAGCACGCAGCGCAGGTCTGCGACCACGTCATCGTCATGGACGCGCGCCCGGCACGGGCGCTTCGCGAAGGGCTGCGCGCCGGGGGCATGCCGGACGACAGAGTGCACGTGGTCCGTTCGCTCGCCGAGGCGACGGCCGTCATCGGCCGGGTGGCGACCGCCGGTGACGCGGTGCTGTTCGCCAACGACCTGCCCGACACGTACCTCGGCGCCGCATGAGCGCACGGGGGTGCCAGCAAAAGCGGTTGTGAGGCGCGATTGCGCCCCATAATGTCCCAACCGGCGCACAGGGCCGACGCGTCCCTCTCCACGTTCCCACACCGATGCCCCAGCACCTCACCGAGCGCCCCTTCAGGGCGAGCCCGCCCCTCGACGACGTCGCCGCGCGCCATGCGCAGATACGTGCCATCGCCGCAGGCCTGGTGGATGGCCCGCGCATGGGCCGGCGCTTCCACGTGCCGGCGGGTGTGCCGCTGGAGGCATCGCCACGCCGTCGCCGTCACGGGCCGCGCCGCACCGCACCGCCGGCCGCGAGGGATCGGGCTCCCACCGCACGCCGGCTCGTCGGCGCCGCCGTCCTGCTGATGCAGGTCGGCCTTCTCGCGGCCCTGCTGATGTCGCCGGCGTTCAAGGTGCACACCGTCGACGTCAGCGGCGACCGGCTGCTCAGCCGCGACGCCGTGCTCGCCGCCGCCCGTGTGCCCCAGGCCAGCCTGTTCACCATCGACGGTGACGCCATCCGGGCGCGGATCAGCGCCCTTCCGTGGGTGCGCAGCGCCACCATCAGCACCCAGCTGCCGTCCACTGTGCACATCGAGGTGACCGAGTGGCAGCCGGACGTGCTCCTCCGACACGGCTCCGACAGCACCTTCGTCGCCGCCAACGGCGCCACCCTCGCCTACACGCAGGCGACCGCTGCCGCGCGGCGCGGCACACCGCTGCTGCTCGACTACCGCCCCGGTGTGCAGCAACCGCTGTTGCCCGGCTTCGGCGACCTCCTTGCCGGCGCGGCGCAGCGCTGGCAGGCAACGTTCGGCTGCACGCTCGACGCCTTCGTGATCAGCAACAGCAACATCCTCTCAGCGTGGTGCGGCAGCGGCTGGCAGGCCGTGTTCGGCGCGCTGGACAGCAGCGATGCGGTGGCCGCCATCCCCGTTCAGCTCGCGGTCCTGGCCGCCCTCAGGGGGAGGATCAACCTGGCCAGCCCCAACTTCGGCTACGTCGACCTGGAGAACGTGAGCTCCCCGGCGGTCGGTGGCACGCCCGGCCGGCCCGGCTGGCTGGTCAACGACATCGCCGGGAGCGCGTTGCCGGCCATAGCCCCGCCGCAGGCCGCCGCCGTCACTCCCGCACCGGCGACGCCGGCCTCGCCAACGCCGGCGCCGACCCCGACTCCGCGGCCCACGCCGACACCGTTGGTGTTCAACCTGGCCCCACCGTCGCCACGGTCCTGACCGTCAGTCGCGCGCCCAGGGACGGGCGATCCGCAGAGCGCTGAGAATCGCCCGGGTGGCCGGCGAGCGGTTGAGCGTGATGAAGTGGATACCCGGCGCGCCGCTTCGCAGCAGATCACTGCACTGGAGCGTGGCCCAGGCGACGCCGAGCTGGAGCACCGCCGCGGGATCATCGGAGCGGGATTCAAGAGCGCTCCGAAGCCCCATCGGGATCGACGCGCCGATCTTGGCGGTGAACCGGTACACCTGGTCGACATTGGTGATCGGCATGATCCCCGGGACGATGGGCACGTCGATGCCCGCCTCCCGAGCGCGGGTCAGGAAGCTGAAGTACACCGCGTTGTCGAAGAACAGCTGAGTGATGAGGAACCTGGCACCCGCCTCCACCTTGTTGAGGGCGGCGACCACGTCGTCGTCGGGGCTTGCTGATTCGACGTGTTTCTCCGGCGAGCAGGCCGCGCCCACGCAGAGGTCGGCGTTGTCGGTGAGCAGCCGCACCAGCTCGCTGCCGTAGCGAAGCCCGCCCTGGTGCGGGACGAACACGCCCTCGCCGTCGGGTGGATCGCCGCGGATGGCAAGCACGTTGTCGATGCCGATGGCCTCGTACCGGCGGACCTCCTCGAGCAGGTCGTCAACGGTCGAGTCGCGGCAGGTCAGGTGGGCCATGGGCAGGAGGCTGGTCTCGGTGTGGAGGCGTTCGACCAGACGGACGGTGCGATCGTCGCGGCTGCTTCCCCCGGCGCCGTGGGTCACCGACACGAAGGCCGGCTCCAGGTCGGCGAGTGCGGCGATGGTCGCGAACAGCCTCTCGGCGCCCTGGTCGTCGCGGGGTGGGAAGAACTCGAACGAGAAGAGCGGCTCGCGACGCGCAAACAGGCTGTCGATGCGCATGGGCGTGATGGTGACGTACTCAGCCGTTTGGTCGCAGGGCTGCTGGTAGGGTTGCGCCGTGCTTGCGGTGCGTGCGATCCGCTACGGCGGCGACGACCCGGTCGCCAACCTCGAGATCGGCGACGTCCCCGACCCCGCCCCCGCGCGGGGAGAGGTGATGGTGGCGGTGGGCGCCGCCTCGCTCAACCACCACGACCTCTGGACCCTGCGGGGTGTCGGCTCACGGCCGCTGACCGAGCCGCAGGTGCTCGGATGCGACGCCGCCGGCACGGTCCTGGCCTACGGCGACGCCGAGCCGCCGGAAGGAGCCCCGCCCCTCGGGTCCGCCGTGGTCGTGCACAGCGTCATGACCTGCGGCCATTGCCGGGCGTGCGGCTCGGGCGACGAGCTGCACTGCCCACGGGTGGGGCTGCTCAGCGAGCCCCCGTACCCGGGAACGCTGGCTGAACGCCTGGTGGTCCCGGTCGCCAACGTCCTTCCGCTGCCCGACGGCGTCGACGTGGTCACCGCCGCGTGCCTGCCCACCGCCTACCTCACGGCCTACCGGATGCTGTTCGTCCGCGCCGGCCTGCAGCCGGGCCAGCGCGTCCTTGTCCACGGGGCCACCGGGGGCGTCGCCAGCGCCGCCATCCTGATCGGCAGCGCCACCGGCCTGACCGTGTACGCCACCTCGCGCGACGACGCCAAACGTGCCGCTGCCCTCGAGCTGGGTGCGCGTGCGGTCTTCGCCACCGATCGTGACGCTGTCAAGGAGGTGCTCACGGCCACCGAGGGAGGAGTCGAGGCGGTGCTCGACACGGTGGGGGAGGCGACCTGGGATTTCTCGCTGCGGGTCACCCGGCCCGGGGGAACCGTGGTGGTCGCCGGCGCCACCTCGGGCCCCAACCCGCCCGCCCAGCTGAACCGCATCTTCTGGCGCCACCTGACCATCGCCGGCAGCAGCATGGGCACGCGCGACGAGCTCGCCCGGCTCGTCGAGCTCTGCGCCGCCGGCCGTCTGCACCCCCTCGTCGACTCGGTGCGCCCCTTCGCCGAGGCCGGGGACGCGTTCAGGGCGCTGGCCGGCGGTGACCGCCGCGGCAAGCTGGTGCTCCGCCCCCGCTGAGGAGGCGGGTCCTCGGTCGGGCCGGCCGTGTCGAGACCCTGTTGTGTCTGGGCCGCGCGCGCCGGGCGGCCTGTGTCCGTGCAGGCCACATCTTGTGGCATACTCCGGCCGCAAACTCAGCATCTTGCGGTTTTGCACCCAAATACCCCTATCTAAAGGGGCGGCCCCCGGCTATACTCAGAGGCCAAGTTGACCCGATCTCGCCGCGTCTTTGCACTCGATCTAGGAACGACGAAGGTCTGCTGCGCCATCGCTGAGCTGGACAGCACCGGGTTGCGTGTCATCGGTGTGGGTGAGGCCCCCTCGCGGGGGGTGAGGAAGGGGTCGATCATCGAGATCGACCGCGCCGCCGAAGCGGTGGCCGAGGCGGTCGACCTGGCCGAACAGATGAGCGGTGTCCCGGTCGACTCGGCGGTGGTGGGCCTGGCGGGCACGAGCATCACCTCGCAGAACTCGCGGGGTGTCGTGGCGGTGTCGGCGGGTCACCGCGAGGTCAGGGACGCCGACGTCACCCGGGCGGTGGAGGCGGCCCGTGCGGTCAGCGTGCCGTCGGATCGCAAGATCCTCCACGTCCTCCCCCAGCAGTTCACCATCGACGGCCAGGAGGGAGTGCGCGACGCGCTGGGCATGGCGGGCACGCGGCTCGAGGTCGACGCCCATATCATCACCGGGACCACCACCGCAATCCAGAACATGATCAAGGTGGTGCACAAGGCCGGGCTCGACGTCGAGGACCTGGTGCTCCAGGTGCTGGCGTCGGCCGAGGCGGTGATCGGCGAGGACGAGCTCGACCGCGGAGTCGTCGTCGCCGACATCGGCGGTGGTACCACCGACGTGGCGGTTTTTGCCAAAGGCAGCATCATTCACACCGCCGTGATCCCGGTGGGCGGCAACCACGTCAGCGGGGACATGGCGGTGGGGCTGCGCTGCGACCTCGAGACCGCGGAGGCCACCAAGCGCGCCTACGGACACTGCCTTCAACTGACGCTGCCCGCCGACGCCGAGGTCAAGCTGCTGCCCATGGGCTACGACGAGCCCGTCAACGTGCCGCAGCGTTTTCTCGCCGAGATCATCGGCCCGCGGGCGCGCGAGATGGCCCAGCTGATCGCTGAGCAGGTCGAGATGGCGGGGCCACCGAGCAGCTTTCCCGGCGGCATCGTGCTCACCGGTGGCGGCGCGCTGCTGCGCGGCTTCGCCGAGGTGATCCAGCAGGTCACCGACCTCCCCGCACGCGTCGCCGCGCCCCACGGCGTCACGGGCATGAACGACGAGATCAGCGGACCGAACCACGCCACCGTCGTCGGCCTGCTGCGGTGGGGCGCGCGGGGCAGGCTCGGTCGTGGTGTGCAGCTGACCGGCAGGGCGCAGAACGGCAACGGGCAGCACGTGAGCGATCGCTTTGGACGGTGGATTCGTGAACTTTTCTGAACGGATGAAGCTGTACGGGCTTGATGGTCCCGTCGGTGGTGACAACAGTGATGAAACGACGCGTGCGGGGAAGATTTCGCTGCGTCCGAAGAGCAGGCCGCGTGAGGAGACGCCCATGAACGATCTCGACCGGACGCTGGAGGGAAATGCCCGCATCAAGGTTGTGGGTGTCGGTGGCGGCGGCAGCAACGCCGTCAACAGGATGATCCAGAGCCGTCTCAAGGGGGTCGAGTTCATCTCGGTGAACACCGACCACCAGGCGCTGCAGCTCAGCAACGCCCACAAGAAGGTGCGAATCGGATCGAAGCTGACCCGCGGGCTCGGCGCCGGGGGCGACCCGGCGCGCGGTGCGGAAGCCGCTGAGGAGTCGCGCGCGGAGCTCAGCAAGCTGCTCGAGGACTGCGACATGGTGTTCGTGACCGCCGGCATGGGCGGCGGCACCGGCACCGGCGCGGCTCCCACGGTCGCGGAGATCGCTCGCGAGCAGGGCGCGCTGACCATCGGGGTGGTGACCAAGCCCTTCAAGTTCGAGGGGCTGAAGCGCCAGCGGTGCGCGGACGACGGCATCACCAACCTGCAGGGGCGCGTCGACACTCTCATCACCATCCCCAACGAGCGGCTCATGCAGGTGGTCGACAAGAAGACGCCGATCACGGAGGCGTTCAAGCTCGCCGACGACGTTCTCCGCCAGGGCGTCCAGGGCATCAGCGACCTGATCGTGTTCCCAGGCCTGATCAACCTCGATTTCGCCGACGTCAAGGCGATCATGTCCGGCCAGGGCGCCGCGCTGATGGGCATAGGCTTCGGCAATGGCGACACCCGGGCTGCCGACGCTGCGCGCGATGCGGTGGCCAGTCCCCTGCTGGAGACCACCATCGCCGGCGCCAAGGGCATCCTCCTCAACGTCACCGGCGGCCCCGACCTCACCCTCTACGAGGTCAACGAGGCGGCCCAGCTGGTCAGCGAGTCGGCCGACCCCGACGCGCAGATCATCTTCGGAACGGTCATCGACGAGCACATGAAGGGCGAGGTCAAGATCACCGTGATCGCCACCGGCTTCACCGGACAGATCGATGTGCTCGGCACCCTCGCCTACGAGCCGGCGGCGCGCTCCGTGATGGCCGGAGCTCCCGCCTTCACCATCGGCGGTCGTTCCTCGAGCCCGCCCAACGCGGATGACCTGGACATCCCGGCATTCCTCCGGGATCGTCGCTAGGATCCCCCTCATCGAGCAGGGGGCCTCGCCACGCCGAGGCCCCCTGTTGGTGCCATGAAGTGCCCATACTGTTCTGAACCCGAGTCGAAGGTCGTCGATTCGCGCGACTCCGAGACCGGTGAGGCGATCCGCCGACGACGGGAATGTCTTGTGTGCCACAAGCGTTTCACCACCTACGAACGGGTCGAGGCGGTACCACTCTGGGTGGTCAAGAAGGATGGGCGGCGGGAGGAGTTCAACCGCCGCAAGCTGCTCGGCGGCCTCGTCAATGCGTCGACCAAGCGCGAGCTGGCGGCGGCCCAGCTGGAGGGCGTCCTCGATGACATCGAGAACGCGCTGCGCTCGCGCAACGTCACCGAGGTGCGCAGCCGGGAGATCGGCGAGATGGTCATGCAGCGGCTGCGCGCGCTCGACGAGATTGCGTACGTGCGCTTCGCGTCGGTGTACCGCTCGTTCCAGGATGTCGAGCAGATGCGCGCCACCATCGAGGAGGTGCTCGCCAATCCGCCGGGGACGCGGCCACCGGACGCTCCGCGCCGGCGCCGCAGGCGTGCCGATGACCGGAGCGAACCGGCCCTCGACATCGGCAAATGAGCGACGACGAGGGGCTGGCCTCACGGCTGGACCAGGTGCGGGCGCGCGTTCGCCGCGCAGCCGAACGCGCGGGGCGAGATCCCCGGGGCGTTCGAATTCTCGCGGTCACCAAGGCACACCCCGCCGCCGCCATCGACGCCGCGCTGCGTGCCGGCATCGCCGACATCGGTGAGAGCCGCGTGCAGGAGGCCATGGCCAAGCAGTCCGAGCTCCCCGGTCGCATGGCGACGTGGCACATGATCGGGCACGTCCAGCGCAACAAGGCACGCGCTGCCGCGGCGATCTTCGACGTCGTGCACTCGGTCGACTCCGCGCGGCTCGGCTCTGCGCTGGAGCGCTATCGTGCCCCTGCCGACCACCCTCTGACGGTTCTCATCGAGGTCGAGCTGACCGGCATCCCGGGTCGCAGCGGCGTTTCTGCCGATGTTGCGCCCGCGCTGCTCGCCGAGTTGAGGCGCCTTCCCCGCCTCGAGCCGGTGGGTTTGATGACCATCGCCCCGCCGGGGTCGCAGGACCGGGCGCGTGACTGCTTTGCGCGCCTGCGCGCCCTGCGCGACAGGCTGAGCGGTGACCAGTCGTTGTCGCTGCCAGAGCTGAGCATGGGCATGAGCGACGACTTCGAGGTCGCGGTGGCTGAGGGATCGACGATGGTGCGGCTGGGCCGCGTGCTGTTCGGCGATCGCAGCGAGGCGCAGCCCGGAGCGGGCCCGCCGCTATCCTGACGCCGCTATGAACGAGGACCGGTCCGGCGCGCCCAGGGCTGTCGGACGCAGTGTGCAGGACGACGCAGTCCCCAGCCGCAGCCGCCAATTGAGCGTGATGCTGAGCACCGCGATCATCGTCTTCGTCGTCGATCACCTCAGCAAATGGCTGGTCACGCAGCACATCGCCCTCGGCGACCAGGTCCCCGCCAGCGGGCCCATCACCATCCATCACATCCAGAACCGCGGGGCGGCGTTCGGTCTGTTCCCGCAGTTGCAGGTCGTCTTCCTGGTGGTGGCGGCCGCTGTCGCCCTCTACATCCTGCTGGCCGGACGTCGCTTCGGCCCCGGCGTGTTTCCCCAGGTGCTTCTGGGCATGGTGCTCGGCGGCGCGATCGCCAACGCGCTCGACCGGTTCGTTCAGGGATACGTGGTCGACTTCATCGATCTGCAGAGGTGGCCCGTCTTCAACGTTGCCGACATGGCCATCGTCGTCGGCATCCTTCTCGGCGTCCTGACGCTGCGCACCTCGCCCCCCGCCGCGCGCGGCCACGGCGCCGCGTGACCACGGTGGCCGAGCACGACCGGCGCGACAGCCGGCTTGACCTGCGCGTGGCCCGGCAGTCAGGGGTCAGCCGCACCGCTGCGCAGCTGCTCATCGCCGGCGGCCACGTCACGGTCAACAATCGGCCCGCCAAGTCCGGTCAGCGGGTTGCACCAGCGGACCATGTCATCGTGGCCATCCCACCCTCACAGGACGCGGTGGCCCACGACGCCGGGCCGCGGGTTCCGCTCACCGTCGTGTATGAGGACGACGCGCTGGCGGTGATCGACAAGCCGGCCGGGATGGTGGTGCATCCTGCGCCGGGACACCCCGCCGGGACGCTTGCCGACGGCCTCCGCCAGCGCGGCGCCA
>DATBCJ010000046.1:0-3839 GCA_036270565.1 Candidatus Dormiibacterota bacterium
CCTCGGGACCCCAGTGCACCGACCCCGAGATCGCCCGCGCGTAGGGGTCGAGCAGGAGCTTGTTGGAGTTGTGGCGCAGCCCCTGCTCGGGCTTGTAGGCGCCGTGCACCCGGTAGCCGTAGTGCGCGCCGGGACCGATGCGCGGGACAAACCCGTGCCACACCAGGTCGGTCTGCTCACGCAGGTCGTAGGCGGCCAGCAGGGTGCCGCGTTCGTCGAGGAGGATGAGCTCCACGCCGTCCGCGTCGCCGGCGTAGAGCGCGAAGTTGGTGCCGTCAGCCGTCACCGTGGCGCCAAGCGGATAGGACCGGCCCGGCCACGCCGTGATGTTGCCCGCGGTCACGCAACCCGCTCCAGAACGGCCACGGGGAAGGCTTCGAGGAGGTCGCCGACGAGCACGGTGCCGCGGTGCTCGCGGCTCCCGCACAGGTTGTCCCAGCGCCCCTCGGGCAGCGTGATCACGGTGTCCCCCCATCTGCCCTGGCGTCGCAGCGAGCGACGCTGCGCCAGCGAGACCACGCAGGCCGGGTCGCCTCGCGTGAATGCAACCACATCATCGGCGAACTCACCCTGGGCCCACACCGGCGCGTACGCGCCGCGCTCGTCGAAGGCATCGTCCCGGCGGCCGCGCAGCGCCAGGCCGGTCGCGATCAGCCCGATCTTGGCGGTGCCCGTGGCCGTGCCCGCCGGCCACGTTCGGGACAACGGCCGGCCCTGCGCCTCATCAAGGAGGCGGCGGCGCAGCGCGTAGTCGACGCGGCGCCGGTTGTCGGGGTCGACCAGGCTGAAATCCCACAGCTCGGTGCCCTGATAGATGTCGGGCACCCCGGGGGAGGTGAGCTTCAACAGCGTGGCCGACAGCGAGTTGATGCTCCCGTGCGGCGCCAGCGTCGCCACCAACCGCTGCAGGTCGGCGACGAACCATGCGTCGTCGACGATCGACGCGGCGAAAGCGGCGAGCGCACTGTCGTAGGCGTCGTCCGGTTGCAGCCAGCTGGTGTGCTGTTTGGCCTCACGCGACGCCTTGCGCATGTAGCCGACGACGCGGTCGGCGCTGATGGGCCACGCGCCGACGAGCGTCTGGTAGAGCAGGTACTCCATCGCGCGGTCAGGCCATTCCCCGCGGCGGTGCACATGGTTGTGCTCGTGCCATCGCTGCACCGCGGTTGCCCACGCGTCGGGGAGCTCGCTGAGCAGGTTGATGCGTGCCCGGACGTCCTCACTGCGCTTGGTGTCGTGCGTCGAGGTGGCCAGGAGGGTGTGAGGACGGCGATCCTGGGTGAGCCGGTTGTGCTCGTGGAATTCCGCGCCGCTGACGCCGAAGTGCGCCGGCGAGTCGCCTACCTCATTGAGCGAGGTGAGCACAAGGTGACGGTAGAACGCGGTGTCCTCAACGCCCTTGGCGGTGGCGGCCGCACAGAGCTGCTGCACGCGGAACAGGAAATCGCGCTGAGTGGCCTGCAGCGGAGACGTGTCGCTGGTGGCCACCTCCTCGGGCTCACCGGACACGAACAGGTCGCCGATGAAGTCGAGAAGGCGTCCATCGATGTGCGGGTTGCCGTTCAGCGCCTCGGCGGCGGCGCCGCGCACGATGCGCGCGTCGACGTCGGACGCGGGGCCGCGCGAGGGGTCGACGTAGGTGCGGTACACCGGCATCGCGACGATCAGCTCGACGATCGCCTCGTGGAGCTCGCTGTGGGTGTGGTCGCGTTGGGCGGGGTAGGCGTCGCAGACCGTGGCCAGCAGGCCGGTCAGCCGCTCCACGTCGCTGAGCAGCGAGGCCCTGAGGACGTCGCGCTTGCCGTCACGAGCGCAGGCCGTGAAATCGGACGTGTTGCCGGTGAACTCGGTGTGCAGCGCCTCGAGCGGTGCGCGTCCGCCGGGGTCGACGAACAGTCCGTTGACCATGGCCAGGAAGTCGTACCCGCTGGTGCCGTCCAGCGTCCACGGAGGCGGCTGCTCACCGCGCGCGAGGATCTTCTCGGCGAGCATCCACGTCGGCGGTGGCAGCGTCTCGCGCAGCCGTGCCGCATATTCGAGCGGCCGGCGCAGCCCGTCGATGTGGTCGATGCGGACGCCGTCGGCGTCACCGCGCCGCACCAGCTCGGCGACCAGCGCGCTGCTCTCCGCGAACACCACCGGGTCCTCGATGCGCAGGCCGACGAGCGTGGTGATGTCGAAGAAACGGCGGTAGTTCACCTCCTCGAGGGCGGTCTGCCAGCGTGCGAGACGGTAGTGCTGCTCGTTGAGGAGGCGGTCGAGCTTCGCGACGTCGCCGCTGCAAAGGGCCAGGATGCGGTCGACTTCGCCAGCCACGTCCTCATCGGCGAGGAGATCGGCAAGCCTTCCGAGGAGATCCCTGCGCACCTCGAAGCGAGCGCGGCGGGCCGCCGCGTCGTCGGCGGCCGGAAGGGCGGCAACGGCACTCCGCCATGAGGCCACCGCCCCCGACGGGTGCTCGGCGAGCAGGTGTGCGAGGCTCTCGAGCGACAGGGGAAAGCGGTGGTCGGCGTAGGCGACGAGCACGTCACCCTCCACGCGCACCAGCGAGATCTGGCCTTCCTCGAGCACGCGCCCAACCTGGTCGGCGAGCAGCGGGAGCAGCACGCGGTGCCGGAGCCGCGGCTCGTCCGCCTCCCAATCGATGTCGAAGAACCGTGCGTACGGCGAGGATATGCCGTCGGCGAGCACGTCCCACCACCACCGATTGCCACGGTCGGCAACCGACATGTGGTTGGGCACGATGTCGAGCACCTGGCCGAGGCCGTGCTCGCGGAGCTCCTGCGTGAATCGCTGATGCGCGACGGGGCCACCCAGCTCATCGCTGACGCGCGTCGGGTCGACAACGTCGTAGCCGTGCGTGCTGCCCTGCGCTGCCTGCGTGTAGGGCGAGCAGTAGAGGTGGCTGACACCGAGAGCCGCGAGGTAGTCGGCCTGTGCGGCCGCCTCCGCGAAACCGAATTCCCCGCGCAGCTGGACGCGATACGTGGCCCGTCGCGGCATCACCCGGCCGCGGGGGCCGGCTGGTTCACGGCAGGCACAATCGCTCTCACTCTCTCATCCGTCAGGGGTGGAATTATGCAGGCGACCTCCCGGTGAGCCGTTTTGCGGTGTGGGCGCCGCGTGCCGCGCGGGTCGAGGTGCAGACCCGCGGCCGCCACCAGGCAATGGCGCCGCGCGAGGACGGCTGGTACGAGCTCGATGACCCGCAAGCCCAGGCCGGGGACGACTACTGCTTCATCCTGGATGGCCGCCCAGCGCTGCCTGATCCGCGCTCCGCGTGGCAACCGCACGGTGTCCACGGGGCTTCGCGCATCGTCGACCACGGGGCGTTCGCCTGGAGCGACGCGGGCTGGCGCGGGCGATCACTGCGTGACGTCGTGGTGTACGAGCTGCACTGCGGGACCTTCAGCCGCGCCGGGACATTCGATGGCGCCATCGAGCACATCGGCCGCCTCGTCGACCTCGGCGTGGGCGCTGTCGAGCTGATGCCGGTGGCGGCATTCCCCGGCGCCCATGGTTGGGGGTACGACGGCGTGGCGCTGTACGCGGTGCACGATGCGTACGGGGGACCGGACGGGCTGCGGCGGTTCGTCGATGCGTGCCACCGCGCCGGGCTGGCGGTGATCGTCGACGTGGTCTACAACCACCTCGGCCCGGACGGCAACGTGCTCGGCGAATTTGGTCCCTACTTCACCGACAGGCACCGCACCCCGTGGGGCGACGCCATCAACTACGACGGTGCCGGCAGCGACGAGGTTCGTCGCTTCGTGGTCGACAACGCGCTGATGTGGCTGCGCCACTACCACGTCGACGGTCTGCGGCTCGACGCGGTGCAC
>DATBCJ010000047.1:0-7346 GCA_036270565.1 Candidatus Dormiibacterota bacterium
AACGCACCGCGGTGGGCCTGGTGCTGGTGATGCTGCCCGCGCAGTTCGCCATCGGCGCGCTCAACGACTGGGCTGACGCCGCCAGCGACCGGGTCAGCAAGCCGTTCAAGCCGGTCGCCCGCGGGCTGGTGCAACGCCGCGACGCCGCCCTGCTGGCGGCGCTGCTGCTGGCCACCTCGCTGGGGGCGGGGGCGTGGCTGGGCCCCGACGTGCTGCTGGTCGCACTGCTCGGGGCAGCGGCCGGCGTCTCCTACGACCTGGCGCTGAAGCGCACGCCGGTGGCGGTGCTGGCTTGGTGGGCCGGGTTCACCACCGTGCCGCTGATCGCGATGGTGATCACGGGCCGGCTCCGCGGTGGCGTGGAGCAGGTCCCGCTGGCCGGTCTCTGCGCGCTTGCCCTGCTGATCGCCAACGGCATCAACGACATCGAGGGCGACCGGCTCGCCGGGGAGCGCACCCTGCCCGTGGTGCTCGGTGTGCACGTCGCGCGGCTGGTCATGGGCGCCGCGATGCTGGCCGCGGCGGCCTTCGTGCTGGCGCTGCGGGCCACGCTGACGCAGAGCAGCCTGGCCCTGGTCGCGGCGGCGCTGCTCGCTGCCGGTTCTGCGGTGGCGCTGCTGCCGCCGCGGGCGCGGCGATTGTCGTTCCCGATCCTGGCGATCTGCGTCGCCGCGGCGACGGTCAGCTGGCTGGCGGCGCTGCCGGCGCCGGCGCCGTGAGGGCGCGCTCGAACTCGGCGAGGTCGGGGTCGCTGAAGAGCGCGAAGGTGATCTCCAGCAAGGGCGTGTCCTCTGCCCCCAGCGCGGCGTGCGCCTCGTCGACGGCGATCGGCGCGGCCTCGGCGATGGGGAACCCGTAGATCCCGGTGCTGATCGAGGGGCACACCACGGTGGTGGCACCGTTCTCCGCGGCCAGCGCGAACGCGCTCCGGTAGGCCGAACGCAACTGGTCGCGCTCGCCGTGCTCGCCGTCGCGCCAGCGCGGTCCCACGGCATGGATGACGTGGCGGGCGGGCAGCCGGCCGGCACCGGTGATCACCGCCGACCCGGTGGGACAACCCTGGTAGCGCTCGTTGAGCTCGGCCATGATCTCCCGCCCCCCGGCGCGGTGGATGGCACCGTCGACACCGCCGCCGCCGGCGAGGTGGCTGTTGGCGGCGTTGACCATGGCGTCGGCAGCCACGGCGGTGATGTCGGCACGGATGGCGCGGACACGTCCCACCGAGCCGATGCTAGCTCCCCGGTCCGGCGCCGGTGGGTACAGTGCTGGGCATGGTCACGGACAACGACAGCGAGGGTGTGGTCGCACCCGACGTCGACGAGGAGCATCCGGAGAGCGCGAACTGGATCTGGGTCGGACGCCACCGTCCACCGGTGCCCCGCGCGCTCATGACGCTGATGTCGTCGGGCTGGGCCCCCAGCGACGCCGCCGACGTGCCTCGTCACCCCGCCGCCGACAACTTCGCGGCGCGGCGGGCGGCGCTGTCGGAGCAGTTCCGCGGTCGCAACGTGGTCATCCCCACCGGGCCGCTCAAGGTGCGCTCCAACGACGTCGACTACCGGTTCCGGCCCGGCACCGACTTCTTCTGGCTGTCCGGCGGTATGGAGCCCGACGCCGTGCTGCTCATGGAAGCCGACGGCGAGGGCCACCGCACCACGCTCTTCGTCGAGCCGCGCAGCGATCGCTCCACGCACGACTTCTTCACCGACGCCCGCTACGGCGAGTTCTGGACCGGCCCGCGCATGGGCCTCGACGAGACCGCCGCCCACCTCGGCGTTGCCACCGCGCCGCTGCGCGACCTCGACGAGCGCCTCGCCCGCCTGAGACCGGCGGAGACGGTGACGGTTCGCGACCTCGACCCGCGCATCGACGGCGTCCTCCCCGTGTCGGAAGCCGACGACGAGGTGGCCACCGCGCTGTCTGAGATGCGCCTGACCAAGGACCCCTTCGAGGTGGCCATGCTGCAGCAGGCGGTCGATTCCACCGTCCGCGCCTTCGAGGACGTCGTCAAGGCACTGCCCGACGTGCTCGAGAGCGGCGAGCGTGTCGTGGAGGGCGTCTTCAACGCACGGGCGCGGCTCGAGGGCAACGACGTCGGCTACGACACCATCGCCGCGTCCGGCGCCCACGCCACCTTCCTGCACTGGACACGCAACGACGGGCAGGTGGGCTACGGCGACCTGCTGCTGCTCGACGCGGGCGTGGAGTGCCGCCAGCTCTACACCGCCGACGTCACCCGCACCATCCCGGTGTCGGGCAGGTTCACCAACGAGCAGCGCGAGATCTACCAGCTGGTGCTCGACGCCCAGACCGCGGCCATAGCCGAGGTGAAGCCGGGTGCGGAGTTCATGGCCCCGCACCGCACCGCCATGCGCGTGCTCGCCGAGGGCCTGCACCGCCTGGGCATCCTCGAGGTGGGGCCGGACGTGGCGGTGCGCCGCGACCAGCAGCTGCACCGCCGCTGGACCATCCACGGCACCAGCCACATGCTCGGCCTCGACGTCCACGACTGCGCCAACGCCCGCGACGAGCACTACCACGGCGAGCTCAAGCCCGGGTACGTCCTCACCGTCGAGCCCGGCCTCTACTTCCAGCCGGACGACCTCACCGTGCCCGAACGCTACCGCGGCATCGGCGTGCGCATCGAGGACGACGTGCTGGTCACCGAAGACGGCCACCGCGTGCTCTCAGAAGCGCTGCCCCGCAAGCCCGACGACATCGAGGCCTGGATCGCCAGCCTGTCGGACGTGGACAAGGAACGAACTGTCTGACCGTGCCACACCCTTCCGCGACGGAGGCGTCACGCGAGAGCCGCGGGGCGGCGGTACCGCTCAACTCGCATTGGGGTGGACGCCCTGACGACTACGACCGCTTGCGCGGATGCTGGCTCAACGAACGCCGGCTTGCCTTTCTCGTGGAGCAAATCGGTACGGCCGGTCTCCCACCGGCCGCAGCCATCCTCGAGATCGGTTCGGGTACGGGTTGGCTACTGCGACGGCTGGCAACGCGGTTCCCCGAGCACCGATTCTTCGGGGTCGAGCCGGACCCAACGTACGTTGAGTACGCGCGGCGGCATGGTCAGCCGAACGAGACCCATCTGGTCGGCGCTGCCGAGAGCGTCGGACGTGAGGCCTGCCCGGCGTTCCACATGGTGCTCTCCAACGACGTCCTCCACCATGTGCAATCACTGGACGCTACCTTCGATGGCGTCGCCGCCGTGACGACACCGGGCTGCACCTGGTGGGCGATCGAGCCCAACTTCCTCAACCCGTACACATTCCTCAGGCAGCACTTCACCTACGGCGAGCGCAACTTCCTTCCGCACCCCGCACTGCGGTTGGCCGCTCACAACGGTTGGCAGCTGCGAGAGCGCCGCAATATCTTCCTCATCCCCCCGTTTGTCCATGAGCCCACGCCCTGGATGCGGATGCTGGAAGCGCGTTTCGAGAACAACCCGGTCCTTGGTGGTGGTCTCTGCCTGAGGCTGGTTCGCCGCTGAGCTGAGTCGACAACGCAGTGCGCGGGGCAGAGGCTCAGGGCCCGTCCGGCTATTCCTCGACTCGTGAGAACGCCAGGCAGGCGTTGTGCCCGCCGAATCCGAACGACGTGCTGATGGCCAGGTCGAAGCGATGGTTGCGACCAACATTGGGCACGTAGTCGAGGTCGCACTCGGGGTCGGGCTCATCGAGGTTGATCGTGGGGGGCACGTACTGGTCGCGCATGGCCAGAACTGTGATGATGCTCTCCAGCGCGCCGGCGGCGCCGAGCAGGTGGCCGTGCATCGACTTGGTCGACGACATCGGGATGGTGGCGGCCGCCTCGCCGAGCGCCGCCTTGACCGCCTTGGTCTCGGCCGCGTCGTTGAGCTGGGTGCCGGTGCCGTGGGCGTTGATGTAGCCGACGTCCTCCGGTCGGGCATGGGCGCGGTCGAGCGCGCGCAGGATGCAGCGCCGCGCACCGTCACCGTGCGGCTCGGGCGCGGTGATGTGCGACGCGTCGGCGGTGGCGCCGTAGCCACTGACCTCCGCGTAGATGTGTGCCCCGCGCCGCCGGGCAGCCTCGAGCTCTTCGAGGATGACGATCGCCGCTCCCTCACCGATCACGAAGCCGGCGCGGTCACGATCGAAGGGGCGCGAGGCGCGTTCGGGCTCGTCGTTGCGCGTGGACAGCGCCTGCATGGCGTTGAAGGAGCCAACCCCGAGCGCGCACACGGATGCCTCGGTGCCGCCCGCGATCACCGCGGTTGCGTCGCCTCGGCGGATCCACTCCGCGGCCTCGCCAATGGCGTGTGCGGCCGACGCGCACGCGCTCACCACCGCGAAGTTCGGCCCCTTGGCGCCGTGCTCGATGGCGATCATCCCGGCCGGCATGTCGGCGATCATCGACGGCACCGTGAACGGCGAGACGCGGCGCACGCCCTGCTGGTGCAGGTTGAGCGTCGACCGCTCGAGCACCTCGAGCCCACCGACGCCGGAGGCGACAAGCACACCCGCGTCCTCACTGATGGCGGCGATGTCGAGGCCCGAGTCGGTGACGGCTTGGCGCGCCGCCACCAGCGCGAGCTGGATGCAGCGGCTGGTCCGCCGTACCTCCTTGACACCGAGGTGGCCGACCGCGTCGAAGTCCGTCACCTCGGCGGCGATGCGCGTCGGCAGCGCCGATGCATCGAACTGGGTGATCGGCCCCACCCCGCTGGTCCCCGCACGGCACGCCGCCCACGTCGACTCGGCGTCATGACCCAGCGGGCTCACCGCGCCGAGCCCGGTGATGACGATTCGGGGGCGTCCATTGCCTGCGCCGTTGCCGTTGCTGGCCATCAGTCCTTGTCCTCTTCGTTTGGATCCACGGAATCCGCCAGGGGCGCGCCCTGGGAGTGGTAGCCCCCGTCGACGTGGATCACCTCGCCGCTGATCCCCCGGGCCATCTCGCTGAGCAGGAAGACGGCGGCGTCCGCAACCGGGCCGGCGTCGGCCGCGTCCCATCCTAGCGGCGCCTGTCCCGCCCAGGCGTCCTTCAGCGTGGCGAAGCCCGGGATGGACTTCGCCGCCATGGTCTCGAGCGGCCCGGCGGACAGCGTGTTGACGCGGACGTGGCCGCCACCGAGGTCGCGCGCCAGGTAGCGCCCGATCGCCTCCAGCGCTGCCTTGGTCGGGCCCATCCAGTCGTACAGGGGCCACGCCAGGGTGGCGTCGAACGTGAGTGAGACCAGCGCCCCTCCCGTTGATGGCATCAATGGCACAAACTCGGCGGCCAGCGTCTTCAGCGAGAAGGCGCTGACGTGCATGGCGGTGGCCACCGACTCCCAGGGGGTCTCGAGGAAGTGCCCGCCCAGGCAGTCCTCGGGAGCGAAGCCGATGGCGTGGACGACGCCGTCGAGGCTGTCCCAGCGTGCACGCACCGCCGCTGCTGCAGCGCGCACCTGGGCGACGTCGGTGACGTCCATCTCGAGCACATCGGGGCACGGCGTCATGCGCTTGGCGCTGCGCTCGGTGAGGCTCATCGCCCTGCCGAACGAGGTCAGCACCACCTCGGCGCCGTGGTCCTGGCAGGCCTGCGCGATGGAGTAGGCGATGCTCTTCGGGGTCAGCACGCCGGTGACCAGGATGCGCCTCCCCGCCAGGATGCCCGCGGCGGCGGGCATGACGGGATCGTTGCCGGTGCTCACCATGCTGCGGGCAGAGTCCGCGGCGCCATCACGGGTTACGCGGCCGACCGGGTGAGCGAGAGCATCCGCTCGTGCCAGGCTGGCGCGCCGGCGAGGATGTCGCCGCTGAGGAACACGGCTGCAGGGTCGCCGCTCCAGTCGGTGACCACCCCACCCGCCTCGCGAACCAGCAGGCTCCCCGCCGCGATGTCCCAGAGCGCCAGGTTGAGCTCGAAGAACCCGTCCCAGACGCCCGACGCCGCGTAGGCAAGGTCAAGGCTGGCCGCCCCGGGCCGGCGCAGGTCCTCGAACGCCTCCAGCGCAGGCCCGAACACCGCCATGTACCGCGCCCTGACCTCGGGACGCCGGAACGGAAACCCCGTGGCCACGACGCCGTCGCCGGGCCGCGCGCTGATGTCGAGCCGCCGCCCGGCCGCGTCAAAGGCCCCGTGTCCGGCCACCGCCGTCCATGCCCCTCCAGTGATCGGCGCGGACACCACGCCCACGGTGGGCACCCCGTCCTCCACCAGCGCCACGGACACCCCCACCTCCGGGTAGCCGCGCAGGAAGTTGGTGGTCCCGTCGAGAGGATCGATGACCCACATGCGGCTGCTCGCCTCGCCTCCGCGCTCCTCGGCCAGGATGTCGATGGAAGGCTCAGCCTCGCGAAGCAGGCTGACCGCCGCAGCCTCAGCCGCCCTGTCGACCGCCGTCACGTAGTCGCCCGCCCCCTTCACCTGGACGTCCAGGGGCGCAGCATCCCGACGAGCCGCCCGAATCACGTCCCCCGCGGCCTGCGCTGCCGCCAGCGCCAGGTTGCAGAGGTCGCGGTGCGATCGCATCGCACGAGCTTACGAGGGGCGCAGCCCCCTCCACGCGCGGCCTCGACTCCCTCCGTGTCCGCCTACGCGATGTGCATGATCCGCGACCCGATCGGCGGCAGCGCCAACAGCTCCTGGTCGACGCCGCCCGCGTCGAGCATGCGGTCGATGGCGTCCGCGATCACCGGGTGGGCAAGGTGGAAGCCCTGGCCGAGATGGCAGCCGAGCTCGCGCAGCGTCACCAGCTGCTCGGTGTTCTCGATGCCCTCGGCGATCATGGTCAGGCGGAGGGCGTTGCCGATGCCGACGATGGCTCGGGCGAAGTCGCCGCGGTCGCCCCCCTCGAGGTCGTCGACGAAGGGTTTGGCGATCTTGAGGATGTCGACGGGAAGGCGGCGCAGGTAGCTCAGCGATGAATAGCCGGTGCCGAAGTCGTCGATGGCGATGCGGATGCCGGCGAACTTGAGCGCCTCGAGCTTGGCGATGCTGGCGTCGGCGTCCTCGAGGACCATGCTCTCGGTCAGCTCGAGCACCAGCGACGACGGCGGCAGGCAGCTGCGGGCCACGATGGCGAGCACCTCGTCGACGAACTGCGGCTGGGCAAGCTGGCGGGCCGAGATGTTCACGCTGACCCAGAGCCGTTGGTGGAGCGGGTGGCGCACCTGCCAGCGCACCGTCTCGGCGCAGGCCTTGCGCAGCACCTCCGCGCCGAGCTCGAGGATCACCCCGGTCTCCTCGGCCACGCGGATGAAGTCGTCGGGCGGCACCATGCCACGGCCGGGGTGGCGCCAGCGAACCAGCGCCTCGGTGGCCACCAACTTGCCGCTCGAGAGGTCGAAGATCGGCTGAAAGTGCACGCCGAACTCGTCGCCGCCGACGGC
>DATBCJ010000048.1:0-3373 GCA_036270565.1 Candidatus Dormiibacterota bacterium
CATCGAGGCGGTCGCCCGCCGTGCCGGGGTGAGCCGGCCGGTCGTCTACGAGCACTTCGGCGATCTGCGCGGGCTGCTCGACGCTCTCATCGACCTTCTCTCGCACACGGCCCTCGAACAGCTGGCAGCGGTGCTCCCGACGGACCTCCGCGTCAGCAAGCCTCGCGCCGTTCTGCTCGCGGCGCTCCGCGGCTACCTCGAGGTTGCGACGGCCGACCCCGTCACCTGGCGCCTGGTGCTGATGCCCGCCGAGGGGGCCCCCAAGGCCGCCCGCGAGCGAATCGCTGAAGGACGACGGCGGGTGGTGGCCCAGCTCGCCGCCGCGGTGGCTCCGGGCTTCGTCGCCGGCCGTGAGGTTCCGGACCCGGAGCTGATGGCGCTGATGCTGGTCACCACCGCCGATGAGCTGGCGCGGCTGGTGCTCACGCAACCGTCGAGGTATCCCGTCGATCGGGTGCTGGCCCACGCCGGCTGGCTGCTCGGGCAATTCGAAGCCGGCGACGGGGCTAGCTGATCATGGTGGCTCACTCGCTGCTCGCGACCCTGCTGGTGGTGCTGCTGGCACTGGTTGGGGCCGCCGTCGCATCCGCCGAGGGCGTCGTCATGGTCCGCCGCCGCCGGGCAGCCCGGCGTGCCCAGGAGGCCCGGGCCGCGGCCCGGCTCCGCGAGGACAGAGAGGGCATCGCCGACGCCTTCGACCTCACCAACGGGGTTGTGGCGCTGGCCTCGTCCATCCCCGGTGTGCGCCTGGCGGCGCAGGTGGCCCGCGCCGGCCTGGACGTGAGCCGCGTCGGCCTCGCCCCGGCGGTGGCGGGCTCGCTGCGGCGCATCGCCGACTATGCGGAGAGCGATCGGCCGGTGTTGCAGCGCGTGGTCGCGGATGACGGGAGCCTGGTGCTGATGTTCTCTGACATCGAGGGCTCGACCGCGCTCAATGAAAGGCTCGGTGACGCTGCCTGGCTCGAGCTGCTCGGCCGCCACGACGGGGTGGTCCGTGCCGAGGTGCGCAGGCACCACGGGCAGGTGGTCAAGACACACGGCGACAGCTTCATGGTCGTGTTCAGGGGGGTGACCGACGCGCTGCGCTGCGCGGTGGCCATCCAGCGCGGTCTCGCCGGCGAGGCGATGCGCGACCAGGACCGCATCCGGGTGCGCGTTGGCATCCACCGCGGTGAGGTGACCCGGCAGGGACGTGACGTCTTCGGGTTGAACGTCGCGCTGGCGGCGCGGGTGGCGTCGGAGGCCGATGGCGGAGAGATCCTGGTGTCGGAGGACGTCGTGGCCCAGGCGTCGAGTGTCGACGGCATCGTGTTCGGCAGCGGACGGGCGGTGCGTCTCAAGGGATTCTCGCAACCGGTCACCGTGCATCCCGTGCACAGCGCACGGCGGGAGTAGGTCCCGCGACCATACACTCCGCGGCAATTCGTGGCGGCCGCGGGTCGCCCACTCAGGAGGACGGATTCGTGCCCAGCCCCAACGAGGTGTTCAGCGAGATCAACAACCGGCTCGAAGCCAATCCCGCCAAGACGTCCGGGCTCAACGCCAGCTACGCCTTCGACCTCAGCGGCGATCAGGGCGGCCCGTACCACATCGTCCTGGCGGACGGCAAAGGTGAGGCAGGCTCGGGCGCCCCGGAGAATCCCAACATCACCATCTCGATGAAGGACACCGACTTCGTCGACCTGGCCACGGGCAAGCTCGATGGCACAGCCGCCTTCATGAGCGGCAAGCTCAAGATCAAGGGTGACATGACCCTGGCGATGAAGCTGCAGGGCGTGCTGCGCGACTAACGGCCCTGCAGTCGCAGCGCCGCACGCGCACGCAGTGACGAGCGGCCGGTGCGCCGCTCCACAGCGTCGGCGCTGCGCATCGCCAGCACGCCCGCGTTGATTCCCAGCCAGCGCAGCGGTTCTGGCTCCCATCCCCGCGAGTGGTGCTGGACCCAGGGAAGGTGGGTCAGCTCGCTGTCACGCGCCAAGATCAGGTCGGCGAGCGTGCGTCCGGCGACGTTGCTCGCCGTGACCCCGTCGCCGACGTAGCCGCCCGCCCAGGCAACGCCCCGCGCGCGATCGATTCCAACCGATGGGAACCAGTCGCGTGCCACTCCGATCGGTCCGCCCCAGCGGTGGGTGACAGCCGCGCCGCGCGTCTCCGGGATCAGGTCGACAAGGGCGCGCTCGAGCGCTGTGAAAACGGACCGGTCCCGGTCGAACGCCGGCGAGACGCGTGAGCCGAAGTGGTAGGGCGCACCGCGTCCCCCGAAGGCGATCCTGCCGTCGGCGGTGCGCTGCGCGTAGATGATCAGGTGCCGGCCGTCGGCAATGGTCTCGGCGTTGGTCCAGCCGATCTCCGACCAGGCGGAGGGCGAGAGCGGTTCGGTGGCGATCATCAGTGAGTAGAGGGGGAGGAGCGTCCGGCGCTCGCCGCGGAGGCCGGATGTGTACGCCTCGGTGGCGCGCACCACCGTGCGAGCGCTCACCACCCCTCGCGTCGTGCTGACGCGGCCCGGTCCCAGCTCGAGCGCGCGCGTGCCTTCGACGATCCGACCGCCGAGGCGTTCGACGGTGCGCGCGAGCCCGCGCACCAGCTTGCCGGGGTGGATGCGCGCCGAATGCGGCGTGTAGGTCGCGCCCCGCGCGCCGGACACGCGTACCCGGGCACGAACCTCGTCGGCGCCGAGCCAGCGCAGCCCGAGGTCGAGGCCATCGCGCCGCTGCGAGAGCTCCGCCTCCCGCCGGAGGACGCGCGCCTGCAGCGGCGTGCGCGCCACCACCAGCGAGCCTCCGCGAAGCAGGTCGGCGTCGATCTGTTCGCGATCCAGCGTCGCGGCCACGTCGTCGATGCCGCCGACCATCGCTCGATGCATCGCCAGCGCGGCGGCGGTGCCGCCGCCAACCCGGGCCACGCGTTCCCACGATACCGGGAAGAGGTCGCTCAGCCAGCCCCCGTTGCGGCCGCTGGCGCCGTAGCCGGCAATCTCGCTTTCGATGACGAGCACGCGCAACCCCGGTTGCTGACGCAGCAGCGCGTACGCCGTCCACAGCCCGGTGAAACCAGCCCCGACGATGGCCACGTCGACGTCCGTGTGACCCTCGAGCGGCGGACGTGGCGACAGGTCATCGTCGGCCGTGTCGAGCCACAGGCTGACGTCTCGGTAGCCTGCCGCGCTCACGCCTCGATGTTGGACATCACGTGCTTGATGCGCGTGTAGTCCTCGAAGCCGTACATCGAGAGGTCCTTGCCGTAGCCGGAGTGCTTGAAACCACCGTGGGGCATCTCCGACACCAGCGGGATGTGGGTGTTGATCCACACGCAGCCGAAGTCGAGCAACCGGGCCATGCGCATCGCCCGCCCGTGGTCGCGCGTCCACACG
>DATBCJ010000049.1:0-13523 GCA_036270565.1 Candidatus Dormiibacterota bacterium
GAGATGACGACGAGGTCCTCCTCGCGGCCTTCGAAGGAGTCGACGGTGTCGATCTTCACGGGCCGCTTGAACTTGCGGCGTCCCAGCGCCTGGCGGAGGCGCTCGACCTGCTCGGCGTACATCGCGATGACCGCCATCGACATCTCGCGCGGAGCGCGCTCGTCGAGGAGTCGCACAACCTGGGCGGCAACCCTGACCTCCGCCTCGTTGCGCAGCGCGCCACCCGGGCCGCGGCGCTCACGGCCGCCGCGCATCCCCTCGGTGTCGACGAAGTGGAGCGCCACCGGGAACGGCGTGCGGGTGATGTAGTCGTAGGCCTGCACCTCGGGAGCGTCCTCGAGCTGGCCGTCGTAGCTGGCGTGCGACACGTAGGCCGCGATGTCGGGGTGCATGCGGTGCTGGATGGTCAACAGACAGCGCGCCGATTCAGGCAGGCCGCCCTCCCACGCCTGCTCGAAAAGGCTTCTGTTGACGAGGGTTTCCAGCGCCTCGTCGCTCTCGACGATGCCGTAGAGCGCGTCGTCCTCGACCGGGGGAAGCTGCTTGTGGTCACCGACCAGGGCCAGCGCGGAGCCGAGTCGCAACGCCGGAAGCGCCTCGTCGACACGGGCCTTGTTGGCCTCGTCGAGGATGACGATGTCGAAGTTCATGTCGGTGATCGCCGAGGTCGCCGCCGTGGCGCAGGTGGCGAAGTAGCAGTTGGCCTCGAGCAGGCGCGGGTCGTCCTCGTCGTCGCAGCGGAAGCGTTCGACGGTGGGGTGCACGCGCTCGGCGCGAGCCACGCGCACGGCTCGCATGCCGGGGGTGCCGGCGAGTCGCTCGAGCGCGTTGTCGACCGCGAGGTTGCTGTGCGACGTCACCAGGATGCGTTCGTCGGGATTGGCCGCCAGCCGGCGCTTCACGGCCTCGACGATGACCGTCGTCTTGCCGGTGCCGGGCGGCCCCTGGATGAACACTGCCTCCCCGGCGGCGAGACGGCTGAGCAGTGCCACGGCGCGGTCCTGCGGTGGGTTGGCCATCATCCCCTCGGTCAGCCAGTCGTGCGCGAGCGTCTCGGCGTCCTCGTCGTAGGCGGGCGCGGTGATCCACTGCGGCGACACCATCAGCTGGGCGAGCAATCCCACGCCGAAATCGCGGGTGGCGATTGCCGCGAGAACGCTGCGTTTGGCCTGGTACAGCGCCTTGTTGAACGACGGCGTGATCGTTCCCTCGGTGCCGGCGTGCTCGAAGGTGCGCGCGGTGACCTCGACGGTGTGGCGGTGGTGGTCGATGCGCGAGACGCGGCCGACGAAGTTGGGCTCGTCCTCGGGCTCGACCAGCACCGCCGCGTCCGGGGTGAGGTTGATCTGCTCGGTGTCGGGGACGGTGAACTCCACCTTGCCGACCTCGGGCTGGCGACGGTCCGCGTCGGTGAACTCGTGCCCGCACGACGGGCAACGCTCATGGTCGGCGGGACGCCACAGAGCCCGGCAGCGCTTGCACCGCCAGTACTCCTTGGCGGCGATGAAGCGGGTGCGCTGCGTCGCAGCGCGGCCGCGTTCGGCCTTCTCCAGGCTGTCGACGAGCTTGAGCGCCGCGTACAGCTCGGCTGACTTGGCCGCCGCCGCGCTGGCGCTGCGCCAGTCGAGGAGGCGGCGCGTGTCGCTGACCACGCCATTTGCCGCGGTGACGATCGGCTGCCGGGTGGTGACGGTCAGCACCTTGCTGCCCTCGGGGTGGTCGGTGGCGGGTCGCATCGAGACGACGCGCAGCGCGAGGTGGTCAGGGTCGTGGTCGGGCGCCTCCTGGGGCACGCAGGTCAGGGCCAGGTCGGGGAGCGAGAGCAGCAGCTGCGGTGGCTCCTCCTCACCGAACGACACCGTGAGGTGGCCGATCTCGCTGATCCGCTGGGCGAAAAGATCGCGCGGATCCGCACCGTTGGAATCCCCGTGTGCGAGTGTTCGGAGAACCACCATGGCGTCGCTGCCGTCGGGCACGATGAGGTGGAGACGGTCGAGAGCGAGGTCCGGGGCTATCAGACGGACGGTGAAAAACCCTCGGACGCCGGTGAGGGTGCATTCCCCCGGCGTCAAACATCCGGTTCGGGATGGATTCGGGCATCAGCGCGCAGCGACGTTTCGCTGGTCTGACGGCATGGCGACCACAGTGGGCGCGCAGCGGTTCCCGAAGGCTCCCGCGTGCCCCGACTATAGCGCAGATAACAGGAGGTGCAACACCACGCAGTGGTGACGGTCAGGCAACGCGGCTGGCTGCAGGCGCGGTCAGCCATCGGGCGAGATCGGCAAAACCTCCTCTGAGAAGCAGTTGGTGAGCCCCGGGGACGAGGTGCAGATCTGCCCCAGGGAGCACCTGCTGCCAGCGCTGCAGGCTGTCGGCGGCGATGGTGGAATCGTCCTCGGAGTAGAGCAGCAGCGCGCGCAGGCTTTCACCGCCGCACAAGCCATCCAGCTCGTCGACGACGCCAACATCCCAGATCAGCGAGTTCGCGGTCAGGCGGTAACTGTCACGCGTGTGCCGCAGGTAGTCAGCGACAACGGCGCGCGGGTAGGTGTGCGACCTCACCAGGGGCGCCACCAGTGGCAGCGTCCGCTTCACGAAGCCGTACGCGGCACGCTCGAACAGGCTGACGCGCAGGCGGGACGGGTTCGGCTGCACGCGGGGAAAGGGTGCTGCCGCCAGCGCCAGCGCGTCGAGGCGCCCTGGGTGTCGGGCCGCGAAGAGCGCCGCGAGGACGCCACCCATGGAGTGGCCGGCAACGGCAAGTCCGCCGTCACATCGCAGCGTTGCCAACAGCGCGTCGAGGTTGTCGAGATGAAAGGCGCGCGAATAGTCGGACGACGGCTTGTCGGAGCGGCCGAAACCGGCCAGGTCGGGGGCGATCAGCGTCCTGGTCGCGGCCAGGTGAGGGGCCAACCCCGCCCAGTACCGCCCGCTGCCGCCAAGGCCGTGGAGCAGCAGCAGCGGCGGTCCGTCGCCGGCGAGGTAGACGTTGAGCCTGCCCCAGCGCAGACGCACCGGTTGACGGTGCCAGTCCTGTGACACGCAGGCGATCGTAGCCTGACGTCGCGCCCCAGTCCGCGCGCCGTACCATCCGGGGCGCCGCATCGTCGACAGGAGCCCTCCCGCCGCACCATGACCGCGAGCCCACCCACCGCCCGGATTGCCTCGCCGTTGCGCGAGCTTCCCCGCCTCGACACCGCGGTGCGCGCCCTCGTGCTGCGCGCCCTCGCCCACATCCGCCACGGCGAGCTCGAGATCGTGGAGGACAGCGGCGCCAGACACCGCTTCGGCTCGCTGACGGAGTTCCCCGTGCGCGCCATCGTGCACGTGCATCGCCCGACCGTCTACAGGGCCTTCGCGATGGGCAGCCTGAGCGGTGCCTTCAGCTACATCAACGGCGAGTGGGACTGCCCCGACCTGGTGTCGCTGGTCCGCGTGGCCGCGCGCAACGTCGACACCCTCGATCGGCTGCACGCTGCGGTGGCGCCGCTGCTTCGCCCGCTGCGCGCCGGACGCGAGTGGCTGCGGCGCAACACCCGGAGCCGCAGCCGCGAGTACATCGCCCAGCACTACGACATCGGCAACGACCTCTACTCGCTGATGCTCGACGACACCATGTCGTACTCGAACGGGATCTTCGAATCGCCGGGCGCGAGCCTGCACGACGCCTCGATGGCCAAGATCGACCGTCTCTGCCGCAAGCTCGACCTCCAGGCGTCAGATCACCTCGTCGAGATCGGCACCGGCTGGGGCGCGTTGGCCGTCCATGCGGCGCAGACCTACGGTTGCCGAGTCACCACCACCACCATCAGCGAGGAGCAGCACGCCCTGGCCACCGAACGCGTGCAGCGAGCCGGTCTGGCCGACCGGGTGACCGTCCTTCGCGACGACTACCGCGACCTCCGCGGCCGCTTCACCAAGCTGGTCTCGGTGGAGATGATCGAGGCCGTCGGCTGGCGCTACTGGGACCGATTCTTCCGGCAGTGCAGCCGCCTCCTCGTCGACGACGGCCTGGCCGCCGTCCAGGCGATCTGCCAGCCGCTGCGCGGGGACAAGGCGACGCGCGGGCAGCGAACCTTCATCAACACCCACATCTTCCCGGGTGGGCACTGTCCGTCAGTGGAGGCGGTGCTGGACTCGACCGCGCGCACCGGCGACCTGCGCCTGGTCAACCTCGAGGACATCACCCGGCACTACCCGCTGACGCTGGCGGCGTGGCGCGAGAACCTGCTGAGCAACGCTTCACGGCTGCCGGCGCGCTTCGACCAGCGCTTCCTGCGCACCTGGACGCTGTATCTCTCCATGTGCGAGGCGGCATTCACCGAGCGCCGCATCAGCGACGTGCAGATGCTCTTCGCCAAGCCACGGTTCGTCGACGAGCGGCTGCCGTCCTGGAAGGGCGACGCGGCCGCCGCGCCGGCGCTCGGCGTGCAGCCGCGCGTCCTGTCCGGCGCGGGGCGGATCCTCGCCCCCTGAGCTGTCGCCGACGGTCGCGACGCTAGGATGCTGGTATGCCGGAGTCGAGCGAAGGCGTCGATCTCAGCGGGCTGCACCGCGAGCTCGACCGCCTCAAGAGCCAGCTGTGCCGCTGCCAGCACCAGGGCACGTGCCTGGCGTGCAAGGGATTCGAGATTCTGCGTGAGCAGTCGCAGACGGTGATCGCGGCAGCCAGCCAGCCGGTGCTCATGCAGGTGGCCCAGGAGGCGGCGATCAAGGACCTCATCGGCCAGCTCGGCGGGGTCCAGGAGAAGCTCGCCGAGGACCCCCAGCTCCAGGAGCTGATGATGAGGATGATGGACCGCGTCCAGGAGGATCTCGGCGGTCCCGACGAGCTGGCCAAGCTGTTCAGCGGCCTCGGTCTCCCGGTTCCGCCGGGCGGCTCCGGCGCCCCTGGCGACCTCCCCGGTTTCGGGGGCACGGCGCCCCCCAACCCCGCGCAGGACTCCTACGACGACCGCCCCCGTCCCCGCACCGAGAATCCTGGGACAACCCCGGATCCCGAGAAACCAACCCCGCCGGCCGACGACGGCGACGACGCCCCGCCCGCCGGCGTCTGAGGAGGAGCCCCGATGCCGTCCCGGCTGCGCCGATCCGTTCTGGCCTGTCCTGGCAGCAATCCGCGGATGATGGAGAAGGCGGCAACGTCGGCCGCCGACGAGGTGTTCCTCGACCTCGAGGACGCGTGCGCTCCGCTGGAGAAGCCGGCGGCGAGAGCCAAGGTCGTCGAGGCGCTGCGCAGCCACGACTGGCAGGGCAAGGTGCGCGTGGTGCGCATCAACCAGGTGACCAGCCAGTTCGCGCTCGACGACCTCCGCGAGGTGGTCACCGGGGCGGGTGAGGTGCTGGACTGCATCATGGTGCCCAAGGTCGAGAACGCCGGCGACATCGCCTTCGTCGACCGCGCGCTGGGCAGTCTCGAGCAGACGCTCGGGCTGGAGGTGGGGCGCATCGGCATCGAGGCGCAGGTCGAGGATGCGGTCGGGTTGATGAACGCCGAGGCGATCGCCTTCGCCAGCAAGCGGATCGAGACCATCACCTACGGTCCCGCCGATTTCTCCGCAGCCATGCAATTCCCCAACCTGACCGTCGCCAACACGTACAACTACCCGGGCGACATCTTCCACTACGTGCTCTTCAAGCTCGCGGTCGCCGCGCGCGCCGCGGGCATCCAGGTGATCGATGGGCCGTACCTGCTGATCCGCGACATCGAGGGTTTCCGTGACGCCGCCTCGCGTGCCGCCGCTCTCGGCTACGACGGCAAGTGGGTGCTGCACCCCGGCCAGATCGAGCCGTGCAACGACGTGTTCACCCCGTCGCAGGCAGACTTTGACAAGGCCGTGGAGATCCTCGAGGCCTACCGCCACGCCACCGAGGTGGAGCGGCGTGGCGCGGTGATGCTCGGCGACGAGATGATCGACGAGGCGTCGCGCAAGATGGCCATGCAGTTCGAGATGCGTGGCCGCGCCGCGGGGCTGACGCCGTCGCCACGGCAGCCGGACGAGGCGGCCGCCGCCGGCTGACGCACGGCTCAGGGTCCGGCCGGCTGTGCACCAAGCGCGGTCGCGGGGTGCAGATCGCTGGTAGCGTTGCGACATGCTCGCGCTGACGGAGCCACTGCGCACACAGTGGCGCGTTGATGAGGCCGACTGTCTGCGGTTCCTGGCGTCGTTGCCCGACGGCTCCATCGACGTCATCACCACCGACCCCGCCTACAGCGGCATGAACCAGCACATGTCGTTCGGGCACGGACGCATCGTGGGGCGGTACGCGGACGTCGACAACGACCGCTGGTTCGCAGAGTTTCGCGATGACCCCCAGAACTTCCTCGCGTTCCTGCGCGAGTGTCATCGCGTCCTCGCCGACGGTGGGCACATCTACGTGATGTTCGACAGCTTCTCGCTACTCTCGCTGGGCCACCTCATGCGGGAGGTGTTCGCCGTCAAAAACCTCATCGTCTGGGACAAGGTCAACCTGGGGATGGGCCATTACTTCCGGCGGCGGCACGAGACCATCGTGTTCGCCACCAAGGGGCGGCGCAAGTTGTTGCGGCGTGACCTCCCCGACGTCTGGTCGATCAAGCGGATCCATCGTGGGATGTATCCGACCCAGAAGCCGGTTGAGCTGTTCTCTCGCATGCTCGCGGGCAGCGCCGAGCCGGGCATGACCGTGTGCGATCCATTCGTCGGCAGCGGCTCCTCGGCGGTCGCTGCGCTGCTCGGAGGCTGCGCCGTCGTGGCCGCCGACCTCGACAGCAGAGCCGTGGCCCTGACTGCGGACCGGTGTGCAGCGGTGGCGGCGGGTGAGGCCGACCCCGGGGAAGCGGTGGGCGTGCGCGCCGGGGTCGAGGACCATGGATCTACACTGCCCCGCCATGACCACGGACGTCAGGGCTGAACAGCGCGAGGTCGTCGCCATGGTGCGCGACTTCGTGGAGCGAGAGATCCTCCCGGCGGTCCACCAGCTCGAGCACGACGACGAGTACCCCACCGAGATCGTCGCCAAGATGAAGCAGCTCGGTTTCTTCGGCTTCGCCATCCCCGAGAAGTTCGGCGGCTCCGGGCTCGACTACCAGACCTACGCGATGTGCTGCGAGGAGATCGCCCGCGGCTGGATGTCGATCACCGGGGTGATCAACACGCATTTCATCGTCAGCTACCTCATCGAGGAGTTCGGCACCGACGAGCAGAAGCAGCGGTTCCTTCCCAGGATGGCCACCGGGGAGATGCACGGCGGCTTCTCGATGAGCGAACCCAACTGCGGCAGCGACGTCCAGGCCATCGAGACCCGCGCTGTCCTTGATGGCGACGACTACGTCATCAACGGCACCAAGATGTGGGCCACCAACGGCGAGCACTCCACCGTCGTTGCGACGCTGGTCAAGACCACCCCCGACGCCAAGCCGCCATGGAAGGGGATGTCGTGCATCCTCGCCGAGAAGACGTACGACGGCTTCCGCTCCACCAAGCGCATCGAAAAGCTCGGCTACAAGGGCGTCGAGACGACCGAGCTGGTCTTCGAGAACAACCGCCAGCCCGCCACCAACCTGCTCGGCGGCGCGGAGGGGGAGGGCTTCAAGCAGATGATGGCGGCCATCGAGCTGGGCCGCGTCAACGTTGCAGCGCGCGGCGTCGGCGTCGCCCAGCGCGCGTTCGAGCTGTCCATCGAGTACGCGCAGCAGCGCCACGCCTTTGGGGTGCCCATCGCCCAGCACCAAGCGATCCAGCTCAAGCTTGCCGACATGGCCACGAAGATCACCGCGGCGCGGCTGATGACCCAGATGGCGGCGCAGCGCAAGGACGCCGGCGAGCGCGCCGACATCGAGTGCGGCATGGCCAAGTTGTTCGCCACCGAAACCTGCTTCGAGTGCGTCGTGGAGGCGATGCGCATCCACGGCGGATACGGATACTCCAAGGAGTACCAGGTGGAACGGCTCTACCGTGACGCCCCGCTGCTGATGATCGGCGAGGGCACCAACGAGATCCAGAAGCTGATCATCGCGCGGGGCCTGCTGGAGCGGAACAAGATCTGAGTCGCGACGGGCGCGGGTTCGAGTCAGTCGAGCGACACCAGCTCGCCGGCCGCAAAGCTGGTGTGCTCGCCGACGCTCGCCAGCACCCAGGCGTGACCACGGCCCATCACCTGCCACCGCCGGGGTCCGCCGACCATCGCCGTGTCCTCGTCGATGCCGATGAGGTGTACCCCGGGTGGTGTCGCCTCGACGGCCCACTGGATGGCCCCTGGCATCCATCGTTCGATCTGGTCGAAGTGCGGCATCACGATCATGCCCGCCACCAGGCCAAGCCCGGGCACGGGCGGCCCGCTGCGGCGCCTGATATCGGGCACCGTGTCAGTGAGAGCGATCGCCCCGGCGGAGCACCCGGCGACGGCGCTGCCCTGCATCCACACCTCGTTGATGGCGGCGCCGACGCGCGATCCCACCAGCGTTTTGGCAAGAAAGGTGGGGTTGCCGCCCGAGAGGTAGACCATGCCGGCTCCGGCGACCTGGTCGGCGAGGCCCGCGCTGTCGGCATCGTCGCGATCCAGCACCATGAGCGGGATCGCCTCGACGCCCAACCGCTGGTAGTGGGCCCGTCCCAGCTCGACCCAGTAGTCGATCCGTTCTTCTCCCTCCAGCGCGGCCGCGGTCGGAAGGTAGACCACCCGGCCGGATTGCCCCGCGAGGAGCGCCCGGTCGACGTCCTCGGTGGCGGGCGTGAACTCGCCGCTGCCGACGAGAGCGATGGGACCGGGCACGGCCGGGCATTGTGCCCTGTGGCCGCGTGGGGACGGCGTGCGCCGGCGGTGCATCCTTCCTCGAGCAGCTCGGCTCCGACATGTTCGGCGGGTACTGACGGGCCCCCAGCGACCTAGTCGGGCACCGACATTTCGAGCACGGGCACGTCGTCGCCGAGCCGCTCGCGCATGACGCGGACGGCGTCGACGCTGCTGTCGCCGGCGATGAAGCGCCGCCCCAGCTCTCGCGCCGCGACGGCGGTGGTGCCGCTGCCCGCGCACCAGTCGACCACCAGGTCGTCGGCGCGCGACGACGCCGCCACGATGCGGCGCAGGACGCCGAGCGGCTTCTGCGTCGGGTACCCGGTGCGCTCGCGCGAGTTGGTGGGCACGATGGTGTGCCACCAGACGTCGGTCGGCGACTTGCCCCGCGCGATCCGCTCCGCCGTCTGCAGCCCTGGTGCCATGTAGGGGATTCGGTCCACCTCACCGAGGTCGAAGTGGTGCGAGCCCGCGGTGCGTGCGTAGACGAGGATCACGTCGTGCTTGGCCGGCCACCTCGTGGTCGTCCGTGCACCGAAGTCGTACGCCCAGATCACCTCGTTGACGAAGCAGTCGCGGCCGAACACCTCGTCAAGGAGCACCTTGCAGTAATGCGACTCGCGGGGATCGACGTGGAGGTACAGGCTGCCGTGCTCCGCGAGCACGCGCCGGCTGGCCACCAGCAGCGGCCGCAGCCAACCCAGGTAGTCGTCGAAGCTGTCGTCGAACGACGCCACGTCGGTGCGCGCGCTGCGGTACATCCTGCCGCCGAAGCCGCGGCGGTCGCCATCGCTGGCGCGCTCTGTCCGCAGCCTGAACCCATCCCTGCGGCCGCCACTGTTGAAGGGCGGATCCGCATACACGAGCCCCGCGCAGCCACGCGGCAGCGCCGCCAGCAGGGCGCACGCATCCGCATGGATGATCAGACCCCCTCCGCCGCCAGGCAAAGCCAATGCTGCCACTGCGAGCAGCGTACCCCACCCTGGCCGAGCTCGCCTGCGGGCTCGCGCCAACCGGTACACCCTGCCTACTCTCTCTTCACCGCGTTCATCGTTCACGGAGGCTCACCGATGGGTGGAGAGGTCGACAAGGCCAGTGGCCGCATCAAGGAAGCAGCAGGCGATCTGACGGACGACGACGAGCTCAAGGCCAAGGGCAAGACACAGCGGGCTGCTGGCGACGTCAAAGACGCAGGCTCCAAATTGGGCGACAAGGTGGAGGATGCCGCGGACAACGTGGGAGACCGAGTCAAGCGCTGAGGCCAACCGCCCTTCCCCTCCTCCCCGGCACTACAGTTCGCACCTGACGCGGCGTGTGCAGGTGGAGGAGCGGTCGTGCAGTTCGGGCGGTACTACGAGGAGTTCGAGGTCGGCGCGACCTACAAGCACTGGCCGGGCAAGACGATCACCGAGTACGACGACCATCTGTTCTGCCTGCTGACCATGAACCATCATCCGCTGCACACGGATGCGCACTACGCGGAGACGCGGACGCAGTTCAAGCGCAACGTGGTGGTGGGCAATCTCGTCTACAGCCTGGCGCTGGGCATGAGCGTGGCCGACGTCAGCGGGAAGGCGATCGCCAACCTCGAGGTGGAGTCGCTCAAGCACGAGAACCCGACGTTCCACGGCGACACCATCTACGCGGAAACAACGGTGCTCGACAAGCGCGAGTCGTCGAGCAAGCCGGACCGGGGCGTGGTCACCGTCGAGACTCGCGCCTTCAACCAGCGCGGCGAGCGCGTGTGCATCTTCAAGCGCAGCGTCATGGTTCCCAAGCGCGCGGCTGTCGGCGAGCTGCAGCCAGCCGACCTTCCCCCGCAGTAAGACACGTGACCGACGCCGCAACGGCCGCGCGCTACAACGTCCGCCCCCTGCGCCCCGGTCCCGAATCGGTTCTGCGCGATACGGTTCTGCGCCTGGGCCTTCCCACCGATCGGCTCAGCGCCCTGGCGGCGCACGGCACGGTCGAAGCGCTGGCCGTGCAGGGCCTGGCGCCGGACCAGGCGCGGATTCTCGAGCGGGCACTGCGCGAACGCGGGGGCGCGGTCCTGACCGACACCGACGGCACTCGCGCGCTGCTGCTGGCGCCATTGATGGCCATGAGCGAGCTCCCCGCCACCCTGGCGGGGTGGAGTGAGTCCGCGCAGGAACTCGGGGCAGCCATCGGCGACGTCCTCATCGCGCACGGCTCATGGCCACCACCGCTGCGGGCGGGCCGGTACACGCTCGACTTCCGCGCCCGCACCCTGGTGATGGGTGTCATCAACGTCACCCCCGACTCCTTCGCCGGCGATTCGATCCACGACGACGTCGCCGCGGTGGTCGAGCGCGTTCGCGGTTTCGTCGACTCCGGCGTCGACATCATCGACATCGGTGGCGAGAGCACCCGGCCCAACTCTGTACCGATCGACGCCGGCGAGGAGCTTGCCCGCGTGCTTCCGGCGCTGCGCGCGCTGCGCTACGCCGTCGAGGTGCCGGTGAGCATCGACACGCGCAAGTCCCAGGTGGCGCGTCGCGCCATCGACGAGGGCGCGGTCATCGTCAACGACGTGTGGGGGCTGCGCGGAGACCCGGCGATGGCCGAGGTGGTCGCGGCCAACCCGCACGTCGGAGTCATCGCGATGCACAACCAGCGGGGCACCGCCTACGGCGACCTGATGGAGGACATCTGCGGGTCGCTGCGCGAGTCGCTACGCATCGCCGACGCCGCGGGGGTCGCCGCCGAGCGCGTGATCGTCGACCCGGGCTTCGGTTTCGCCAAGAGCCCCGCCAAGAACCTCGAGCTGATGCGCCGCCTCGGTGAATTGCGCGGCCTGGGCCGGCCCATCCTCCTCGGGGTCTCACGCAAGTCCACCATCGCCGCGGTCGCGGGCGGCGATGACCCATCCGACCGTGTCGAGGGCACGCTCGCGCTCCTCGCGCTCGGCGTCGCCGCCGGCGTCAGCATCGTGCGCGTCCACGACGTTCCCCAGGCGGTCCGCGCCGTACGCATGGCGGACGCGGTTGTCCGCGGCACCCCATCCGAGGTCGAGGCGCTGCCTCCTCCCGGCCCCACCGGGTGACCACCGACGTCGCCTGGGTGGCCCTGGGCAGCAACCTCGGCAACCGCGGCCAGGCCCTGGCGCGCCTGCGCGACCTCCTCGCGACCGACGGCGTGCGCCTCGAGGCGGCGTCGAGCGAGATCCTCACCCGCCCCATCGGCGTCACCGGCCAGGCGGACTTCCACAACCAGCTGCTCAAACTACGGTCCAGCGAACCCTGGTCACCACAACGCTGGCTCGCCCACACCCGGGCCGCCGAGCTCGCTGCCGGCCGCCGCCACACGTACCACTGGGGCCCGCGCCGAGCCGACGTCGACATCCTCCTGTTCGGCGAGCGCGGCGACATCGAATACTCCGACAACAACCTGACCGTGCCCCACCCGGAGATCGACAACCGCCCTTTCATCGCGAAGCTCCTAAAGCAGCTCCGGTGAGAGTCCGTCGTGTAGGGACTAGCAGCTACCAGAGAGGGGACGGCGGCGTCGCGCAGGAAGCATCCGCAGCCGCACGGAGACCGACTCGGCGAAGCCGAGGGGCTCCGTAGCGATCAGCGAGGACAGCGACCGAAGCGACGCTGCCGTCCCCTCGGCTTCGCTGGTCCTCCGCCCTGCTAGATCGGCAGACGATCCGCCAGTTGCGGCACGATGCGCAGCGCCGTCTGCACCTGCCGCGCGATCAGCCCGAGGTCCGGCGGGCGCTCGAAGTCGATGAGCCAGGAGTGCTCGGCGGTGAACTTCTCCACGAGGGTGGTGCGCCCCAGCGCGGCCAGGCCGATGTGCACCGAGGGCCGGTCGTCGTCGGGGAAGGCCTTGCCGATCAGCGTCTGCACGGTGTCGACCCAGGTGCCCACCTCGCCGACATCCGACAGCTCGTAGCCGCCATCGCCGAGCACGAACTCAGCCTCCACCTCGACGAACGGTTGTGGTGCCAGGTGTTGGTGGGGACAGTCCTGCGCCTCCTCCTCGTCGTGGTACAGCTCGCAGTCCGCCCCGCTCCCGTAGCTGGCCACGTAGGTCATCAGGGCGTCCCATGCGAAGTTCACGTGCACGTGGTAGCGCGAGGGCGGCTCCGACGGCGACAGCCGCACCGTGCACTCGAAGCGGCGCTCACCGATGCCCGGCTCGATGTGGTGGCGGACGTCCTCGATGCTCAGACCGGACGCATCGATCGCCTCGAGCAGGTCGGTGGCGAACTCCTCGTACGACGGGAACGGTGGCCGGGCCTGGGGAGACTCGTTGGGCAGACCAGCTCCAGCGTGCTCCGTCACCTACAGCCCCAGCCCCAGCCGCAGCCGGCGCCGGTGGCGGCTGACCAGGATCGCCAGGTCGAGGACGGCCAGCGCGATCGCGATGATCGCCAGCCAGAGGACCAGCGGCGCCTCTGCCCCCGGGGTCGTCCAGTCGTACACGGCGAGGACGCCGGCGATGAAGAGGCCGACGGCCAGCACAGCGAGGCCGAACACGTTGACCGTCACCAGCGGATCAGGCGTCGAGTCCCCCGTCCGCGACCCCTCAGACGAGCGCAGCATCGGCGGCGTGGCCATCGGGTGAGTCTACCGACCGTCCTCCGGGCGCGTATTGGTGAAGCGGTAGCCGATGCCGGGCACGGCGAGGATGTAGCGCGGTTGCGAGGGGTCGGGCTCGATCTTGCGGCGCAGGTTGCGCACATGGACGTCGATGACCCGCGTCTCGATGGGCCGCTCGTA
>DATBCJ010000050.1:0-7516 GCA_036270565.1 Candidatus Dormiibacterota bacterium
TTTCGGTTGTCCGGGTACCCGGTCACGGTGGCGACGTCGCGCGTCGACGACTTCGAGGCACGCGATCGCATCCACGCGTATGCCTCCGCGGGATACCTGATCGCGACGCTGGTGGTCTGGCTTCTGCTCTTTCTCATCGGCTTCGCGTTCATCCTCTGGCCGTTCAGTCACGACCTCGCCGAAGCCTTCCGGGTGGCCGGCTCGTCGATGCTCACGCTGGGGATCGCGGCGCCGCGCGATGGCTTTCCCACCGCTGTCATCTACCTGGCGGCGGTGTCCGGGCTGGTGGTGATCACCCTCCAGATCGCCTACCTCCCAGTCCTCTATGCGTCGTACAACCGGCGGGAAACGCTGGTCACCATGCTCGAGGGCCTCGCCGGGGCGCCCGGTTGGGGACCCGAGGTGTTGGTCCGGTCCGCAGCCATCGACAACCTCGACGTCCTCCGCGACATGTACGACCGCTGGATGGTGTGGGCGGCCGACGTCTCGGAGAGCCACAGCGCCTACCCGGTGCTGCTGTATTTCCGATCGCCCACCGAACAGCGCTCCTGGGTCATCTCCCTGCTCTCCATCCTCGACGCCGGGGCGATGCACCTGGCGCTCTGCCCGATCACCGTTCCCGGCCCGGCTCGAAACATGATGCGGGTGGGCTACCTGGCCTTCCGCCAGCTGGCCGGAACGATGGGTCACCCCGTCCCCGACGACCCCAGCCCCGACGACGACATCCAGCTCACCAAGGAGGAGTTCATCGACGCCGCCGAGCTGGTCCGGCAGGCGGGCATGGAGTTCGAACGCGAGCCCGAGAGCGCCTGGGTGCATTTCAAGGGGTGGCGGGTGAACTACGAGGCGGCCGCGTACGCCCTGGCAGCCGAGCTCGACGTGGTTCCAGCGCTGTGGTCGGGGCCGCGGCTGCATCCCGGCCCCCCGCTGCCCCCGGTGCGGCCGGCCGACCG
This sequence comes from Candidatus Dormiibacterota bacterium, assembly GCA_036270565.1. Classification (GTDB taxonomy): domain Bacteria; phylum Chloroflexota; class Dormibacteria; order Aeolococcales; family Aeolococcaceae; genus Aeolococcus. Next base: position 954 of record DATBCJ010000050.1, read on the forward strand.
GGTCTCGAGGTCGGTCGAGGCCACCGAGATCATTCGCGTCGGCACCCTCCGGCGGCAGCGTCGCGCCGAGCGGGAGCGGCAGGCGCGCCATGACCACCACGAGCCGCCGGGCGACGAGCCCGGCTAGAGCGCGGCGGTCATCGGCCGGGCTCGAGCTGCCTCACCAGGTCACTGAGATGGCCGGCCAGCGCGGCCTCGAGCTGCTGGATGAGCGCGTACATCCCGATGGCGGTGTCGCGCGTGTCGCCGTTCAGCTGCCGCAGAGCCCCCGGCAGGATCGGGATTGCGCCGGCCGGGTCGGGCGCGGCTGGGGATGCGGTGGCGGCACTCGCAGCGGTCGGGATCGCGGGCGTCGGCGCGGCCGAGGCCGCCGAGCCCGCGGCCAGTGGCCACGGGGCCGGCTGCACGGCGACGCCGCCGGGCTGGGCGAGGAGGTGGACGCCGCCCCAGCCAACCAGGACGATCGCCGCCGGGACCAGGACTCGCGCTGAGAGCAACCGCATGACCATGCTCCACCGGCGCGCGTCGCCCCTCCGCCGCGGCCTCCCACCCAGCATGCCCAGCATACACAGATATGTGGTAGCTTGGCAAGCGCGGGCGCGGCGGCTCGTCCCACGTACGCCCAGCGGCTGGTCTGTGCCAGCCTGTGGTCGTGGCCACACCCGTGCGCCTGCTGACCTGCGTGGCCGCGGCGGTGGCCGTGACCAGCGCGTGCGGGTCGAGCCCGGCGCCGAGCGCCACCGCGACCCCGAGGCCGTCGGCGTCGCCGGCCGCAACGCCGACCCCGAGCGCCACCGCCGATGCCTGCGCGGTCAGCGGGCAGTCGCCGCCCTCGGGCACGATCCCCGCCGCGTTCGCCACGGCCGTGGCCTTCGCGCCCGACGGCCGGCTGTTCTACACCGAGCGCGCCGGCACGGTCCGCGTCTGGCAGAACGGCGCCGCCCGGGCGTTCGCCACGGTCCGCACGGTGACCACGGAGGCCGACGGCTCCTACAGTGAGCGTGGCCTCCTCGGGCTCGCCATCAGCCCCACCTTCAGCAGCGACCGGTTCGTTTACGCCTTCTACTCAGACGCCAACCGCACCCAGCAGCACGTGATCCGCTGGCGCGACTGCGCCGGCACCGGCGTCGACCCCACCATCCTGGTGACGCTGCCGTCGGGGTCGGATTGCTGCCACAAGGGCGGCCGCCTCGCCTTCGGGCAGGACGGCATGCTCTACGTCACCCTCGGAGAGGAGCACACCGCCGGCGCCGCGCAGAACAGGTCCGATCCCCGCGGCAAGATCCTTCGCTACCGGCCGGACGGGAGCATCCCCGCGGACAACCCGTTCGGGCCGACCGACCCGGTCTGGGCATTCGGCCTGCGCAACCCCTTCGGGATCGCCGTGGCCGCCAGCGGCCAGATCGCGGTCACCAACAACGGACCGTCCGGTGACGCCGGCAGCCCGGGCACGGGCTACGACACCCTGATCCTGTCCCTGGCACGCGGAGGCGGGTACCAGTGGCCGTACTGCTACGGATACTCGCACCCGCTCGCCGGGCCGGCGGGATGCAACGGCACCATCGCGCCGAGCTGGAGCAGCGAGAGCAGCACCTTTGTTCCCACCGGCGCTGCGTTCATCGACGCCGCCGGGCCCCCTGCCTACGCCGGCCACCTCGTGTTCTGCACCTACGAGCGCGGCATGCTGATCGTCACCCCGGGGAGCCCGCATGCAAGCGTCGCCGCAGGGCCGTCGCAGTGCAGGCTGGCCGTCGCCGAGGGCCCCGACCGAGCCGTCTACGTGTCCGACACGACCCACATCTACCGGCTCACCTGACGGCCCGGTCGCGGAGCTTCCGCCGGCTCGTCGGAGCCTCGTGTCAACCCCGTGGTGCGATGATGGGAAGGCGTCCAACCTGATTCATCAACGCGGTGCGACCATTGGCACCCGTGATCGGAAGTTCCTCAACCAGTGCCTGACAGCGTCCCTCTGACCCTCCCCGCGATGGGCGAATCCGTGGCCGAGGGCACCATCTCACGCTGGCTCAAGTCCGTCGGCGACAGCGTCGCCGAGGGGGAGTCACTGGTCGAGGTCACCACCGACAAGGTCGACGTGGAGGTGCCCTCACCCACCGCCGGCACGCTCGAGAGCATCGTGGCCAAGGAGGGCGACACCGTCGTCGTCGGCGCCACCCTGGCCACCATCGCGCCGGGAGCCAACGGGGCCGCGGCCCCGGGACCACCTGACCAGGCCGGTGCCGACACGCCGCCAGCGGCCGAAGCGCCCGCCGCCGAAGCGCCCCCGGCGCAGGCGCCCCCAGCCCCGGGCGGAAATGGAGGCGGCGGCGTCAACGCCTCGCCCCTGGCCCGTCGCGCCGCCGCCCTGCGCGGCGTCGACCTCCGCACCGTGACCGGGACCGGCCCGGCGTCGATGGTGCGCACCGCCGACGTCAGGGCGGCGGCATCCAGCGAGGCCGCGCCCGCCCCCGTCGCCCCGCCGCCTGCCGCCGGCGACGCCATCGTCGAGCTGCGCGGCCCGGCCGCCGCCCTGGTCGACTACATGGAGCAGAGCCGCGACATCCCCACCGCGACGTCGTTCCGCACCCTGCCCGTCACCGTCCTCGACGCCCGCCGCCGCGAGCTGAACCTGGGGCTGACCACCGCCGGCAAGGGGATCAAGGTCTCGTTCACGCACCTCATCGGCTACGCGGTCGCCCGCGCCGCCGCCGAGATGCCGGCGATGAGCGCGCACTTCACCCGCACCGAGCAGGGACGCCCCGCGCGCGTGCAGGGCGGTGTTCACCTCGGCCTCGCCGTCGACACGCGCCGCAAGGACGGCAGCCGGTTCCTGGTGGTGCCCGTGATCAGGGACGCCGGTGAGCTGGACTTCGCCGCCTTCCGCGCCGAGTACGAGCGCCTCATCGAGCGGGCCCGCACCAACGCGCTGACCGCGGAGGAGCTGCGCGGGGCGACCATGACCCTCACCAACCCCGGCGGCATCGGCACGGTTGCGTCGGTGCCGCGGCTGATGCCCGGCCAGGGGACCATCGTCGCCGTCGGCGCGCTCGGCTTCCCCGCCGAATGGCGCGATGTGCCCGAGGGGCGAGCGCGTGAGCTGGGCGTCGCCAAGGTCATGACCATGACCTCGACGTACGACCACAGGGTCATCCAGGGAGCGCAGTCGGGAGAGTTCCTGGGTCGCGTCGAGGCCCTGCTCAACGGTGAGGACGGTTTTTACGACGCCGTCTTCGAGAGCCTCGGCGTGGCGGCCCCCGCCGCAGAGATCCGCCGCCCCGGCTCCGAGGCGCCGGCCGCCGAGTCGGTCGCGAAGCTGGCGGCCGTCGACGGCGCCCAACCGTCACGACAGTTGCTCGGCGCCATGCAGGCCGCCACCTCGCTGATCAAGGCACACCGCACCCACGGCCACCTCGGCGCGCACCTCGACCCCCTCGGCACGCCGCCGATCGGCGACCCGGCGATGGAGCCGGAGACGTACGGGCTGACCCCGGACGTCATGGAGAAGCTCCCCGCCGACCTGCTCCGCGTCTACGTGCCCGGACGCACCCTGGCCGAGGTCCTGCCCAACCTGCGCCGCACCTACTGCGGCACCATCGCCTACGAGATCGAGCACATCGCCAGCCATGAACAGCGGGTGTGGCTGCGCGAGCACATCGAGTCCGGCGCCTACCGGCTGCCCTTCAACGCTGACGCCAAACGACGCCTGCTGCAGCGTCTCACCAAGGTCGAGGCGATGGAGCGCTACCTGCGCCGCACCTTCCTCGGTCAGAAGACGTTCTCCGCCGAGGGCGTCGACGCGATGATCCCGATGCTCGAATACCTGCTCAGCGCCATCGCCGATGACGGCATCGGCGAGGTGGTCATGGGCATGGCCCACCGCGGCCGGCTGGCCACCATCGCGCACGTCGTCAATCGACCGTATGAAGCCATCCTGGCCGCGTTCGAACGCGGTGAGCAGCGCAGGGCGGTGGGCTCCATCAGCGACGCGCCGACGGGCGATGTCAAGTACCACATCGGCGCCACCGGCACGTATGTCACCGACACCGGCAAGGGCATCTCGGTGCGCCTCCTCGCCAACCCCTCGCACCTCGAGGCGGTCGACCCGGTCGTCGAGGGCTGGACCCGCGCCGAGCAGTCCAAACGCAAGTCCGATGTGCTTCACGTCGATCCCATGGCCGCGGTGCCGGTGCTGCTGCACGGCGACGCCGCCTTCGCCGGCCAGGGTGTGGTCGCCGAGGTGCTCAACCTCCAGTCACTTCCCGGCTATGACACCGGTGGCACGGTGCACCTCATCACCAACAACCAGATCGGTTTCACCACCGAGGCTGCAGACAGCCGCTCGACCCGCTACGCCAGCGACCTCGCCAAGGGGTTCGACGTGCCCATCGTGCACGTCAACGCCGACGACATCGAGTCGTGCATCAACGCGGTGCGTCTTGCCTATGACTACCGGCGCACGTATCACCGTGACGTGGTCATCGACCTGATCGGGTACCGGCGCTTCGGCCACAACGAGACCGACGAGCCGTCGTACACGCAACCGCTGATGTACCAGAAGATCAAGAATCACCCCACGGTGCGCGAGCTCTTCGTGCGCCAGCTGGTCGCCGAGGGACTGATCAGCGAGGCCGAAGCGGCCAACGACTTCGAGACGGCGTACAGCGCGGTGGCGGAAGCCCACAAACGGATCAAGGCATCGCTCGCCGAGCCCGTCGAGGACTCCGAGGAGTCGACCGCCGCGGAGACGGAGTCGCCGCGTCCCTCCACCCGCGTCCCCGCGCCGACTCTGCTGATCCTCAACGAGCAGCTCTCGACCGTGCCCGACGACTTCCACCTCTACCCCAAGCTGGCCAAACAGCTGGACCGTCGTCGCGCGACGATCGAGGAGGGCACCATCGACTGGGGCACCGCCGAGTCGCTGGCGTTCGCCTCGCTGGTCATCGAGGGAAAGCCGCTCCGTCTCAGCGGTCAGGACACGCAGCGCGGCACCTTCAGCCAGCGCCACCTCGTGTTTCACGATGACCACACCGGCGCCGAGTGGATCCCGATCCAGCACCTGGTGGGCGCCGCGGCCACCTTCGAGGTCTACAACAGCCCGCTCAGCGAGGTGGCCTGTCTCGGCTTCGAATACGGCTACAGCGCTGCGGATCCCGAGGCCACCGTGCTCTGGGAGGCGCAGTACGGCGACTTCGTCAACAACGCGCAGATGGTCGTCGACCAGTTCGTCTCATCGGCGCTCGCCAAATGGGGTCAGCGGTCGCGCCTGGTGCTGCTGCTGCCGCACGGCTACGAGGGCAACGGACCCGAACACTCGAGCGCGCGGCTCGAGCGCTTCCTGCAGCTCTCCGCGCACGGCAACATGCGCGTCGCCAACACCTCGACCGCCGCGCAGTACTTCCACCTCCTGCGCGACCAGGCGCTGGCGCCGACGCAGCGACCGCTGGTGGTGATGACGCCGAAGAGCCTGCTTCGCCTCAAGGAGTCCGCGAGCACGCTGGATGACCTCGCCGAGGGTGAGTTCCGGCCGGTCATCGACGACCCGGTGATGTCGACGGACGCCAAGCGCCGCAAGAAGGTTCGTACGTTGCTGCTGTGCACCGGCAAGATCTACTACGAGCTGGAGCTGCACCCCAGCCGCAGGGAGGCCGACGACCTCGCCATCGTGCGAGTCGAGCTGCTCAACCCGCTGCCCATCGAGGAGATCCTCGCGCTGATCCGCACCTACCCCGGCCTCGAGCAGATCTACTGGGTGCAGGAGGAGCCGTCGAACATGGGCGCCTGGCTGCACCTGGCGCGACCAATCGGCCTGCGCCGGCCCTACGACATCCGCTGGGACTACATCGGCCGGCCGCGGCGCGCCAGCCCGTCGGAGGGGTACGCGGGCTCGCACCACCTCGAACAGTAGCGCATCGTCAGCACAGCGCTGTCGACGTCCCAGACGCTCGCCGGGAAGCAGGCCGACATCGCCCACATCCGGGAGCCCGAGAAGCTCAAGGCGTCGACCCGTCCCAAGGCATCCGGCACGGCGTGAGCCCGCGCCGGGACGCGTTGCGTCCTACGGGCGGACCTCGTCGAGCAGGTGCCGATCGCGACGGCGCAACCGCCTGACCCTGACCAGGCGGCGAGCCAGCCGCGCCTCGCTGAGGGTCAGCACAGCGAAGAAGACTCCCACGGCGAGCAACACGGCCCCAAGCCAGCGCGGCGAGAGCACGACACTGCTGGTGCCGCCTGCAAGGCAGAGCGCGGTGGCGGTCGCGAACCCGAACGTCACCAGCAGCCGCGACGCCAGCGACGCCGTCTCACGCGCCTCGCGGATCCGTCGTCGCATCGCCGGCGAGCTCGCCGCCGCCCGCCCCGCTGTGCGGCCCGCCGCCTGGGCCGCGGCCGCCCTCCGTCGTGCGCCGGCCAACCGCCAGAAGAAAACCCCAGTGAGGATCCGGATCAGCAGCGTCCACGGCATGGCTCAATTGTGGGCCACCTCCCGGCGGTTTCCGACTCCGGTCGCACGCCTGCCGTGGTCCGCGTCAACGGGTGCTATCGTCGGCACCCACGACGGCCACGGAGGT
>DATBCJ010000051.1:0-4044 GCA_036270565.1 Candidatus Dormiibacterota bacterium
GGTGGGTCTCGATGGCGCGGGCCGCCGCCGTCACGTAGTCGGGGTTGTACCAGAGGTGCGGATTGGGGTTGCCGCCGCTGACGCCGACCGTCTGGGCGATGGAGAGCACGTCGCGCGAGGAGCTGGGGTTGGTGCTGATCACCTTGTCCATCCAGTCGTCGTAGCCGGCGCCGTTCTCGATCACGAAGGCTGCGTTGGTGATCGCGGCGGCGGTGCGGGGGTCGGTCTCGAAGGTGTGAGGGTCGGCGTTGGGGTCGGTGATGATCGAGTCCACTGTGACATGGCTGCCGCCGATCTGGCTGGTGACGTCGCCCCAGAAGTTCTCGGCCGCGACCACGGCCAGGTGGCCGCCACCACCGGCCGCTGGCGCGGGCGACGAACCGCAGCCTGCGAGCAGCAAGCCGGCGACCAGGACGGCGATGGGGTGTGAGGGTGGGAAGCGGCGACGCGTGAGGCCAAGCATGGGAACTCTCCTGGTCTTATCTGCAACGGTTACGATTACGAACAGGGATGCTACCATGAGCCGCGATGCAGCGGCAACGAACCACCCGGCAGCAGCTGGCCCTGGAACGGCTGCTGGCGGGATGCACCGACTTCCGCAGCGCCCAGGACCTGCACGCGCAGCTGCGCGCCGAGGGCGCCCGGGTCGGGCTGACCACCGTGTACGCCAACCTGCGCGCCCTCGCCGAGGGAGGGGCGGTCGACACCCTCCGCACCGAGAGCGGCGAGGCGCTGTTTCGCCGCTGCGAGTCGGGTGCCCACCACCATCACCTGGTGTGCCGGGAGTGCGGCCGCACCGTCGAGGTCGCCGGCCCCGCAGTCGAACACTGGGCCGAGCAGGTCGCAGCCGCGGAGGGGTTTGTCGACGTGCACCACACCGTCGAGATCGTGGGAACCTGCGCCGCCTGCGCGTCGCCGGGAGACCTCAGCTAGCTAGCAGGCCCGGGCCACCCAGGTGGACGGCGTGCGCAGCTCGGCCGGCGTCGGCATCATCTCCGGACCCTCCCAGACGCGGTTGAGCAGGGTGACACCACCGGCGGTGGCGACCGCCTCGCAGAACCTCTCGCCCACCTCGTACTGGCGCATCTTCATGTTGATGCCGGTGATGGCCAGAACCAGCCGCTCGACCAGGGTGCGTTGGGAGCGGCGCCGCGCGAAGGCAGCCTCGAGCTCGTCGAAGTTGTCGAGGTGCTTGCTGCCGACGCGATGCATCACGAAGTTGCTGTAGCCCTCGAGCACGCTCATCACGGCCTGGACCTCGGCAAGTCCGCGGAGCTGGGTGCGGATCGCGGCGGGGAGGCGCTCGATCACCTGGCGTGCGCTGAGCTTCCTTCCGTCGACGTCGCCGGTGGCATGGGCAAGGCTGCTGCGGATCATCCGGTCCATCAACGCGACCAGGTGTTCGCGCAGCCACGGGTGTTCCCCGAACTGCCAGGCGTGAGTGAGCTCGTGGAGGATCAGCCAGCGCCGCAACGGTTCGACCTCGGCGCCGGCAACGCGCGCGAAGCTCTCGATGTTGGGTTCGACCAGGTACAGCGCCGGCGTCGGCCCCGGCGGCGGCGGACCGAGGCTCAGCACTGGGTCGTACTGGCCGAGGACGCGCTGGGACATGATCCCGAAGAGAACACCGACGTAGCGGTTCATCACTCCGCGGCTCATCGCCGTGGCCCGGGACTCGCCAAGCGTGGCGCGCAGCTCCTCGACGGCGACCAGGAGGCGGCCGGCGATCCCGATGTTGACGTCGATGAAGCCGCGCCTGTCGAGGATCTCGAAGCGGGGGAAGTGTTCGAGCGGATGCTCCACCACATCCATCATCAGCGGTGCCAGGTCCGCCGCGATGGCATCGCACCGCGCCGCGATGGCTGCCGCCGTGGCGGCGTCGAGACCTGCGTCCGCGCCGGCGCGCTGGTACGCAGTCTGGCGCACCGCCTCCCAGTCGAGCAGGGCGGGCTGCGTGGTGTGGCGCGGTCGCAGCAGCGCGCGTGCTGACACCACCGCAGCTGCCCCCACCGCACCAGCCGCGAGCGCACGGCGCGGCGTGGGAGTGGGCATCCGGGGCATCAACCGATGATAGGCGCCGTCCTCACATCGACGACCCCGCCCGCCCGTCGATGTAGACGGGCTCGGCGGGAGGTCCGTCCACCCAGTAGGCGTCGAGCTGCTCCTGCGTCCAGCCACGCTCCCGCAGGAACGGTTCGTCGAGCAGTTGCCGCCCGCTCAGCTCACCCGGCTCGGTGGTGACGATCTCGAACAGAGAGTCGCTGAGGATGCCCGGCGACCGCCACATGCTGCGATCGCCGACGCCGTAGTTGATGGTGGCGAGGCTCTCGATGAGGGTGACCGGCCAGAGTGAGTTGCAGGCGACGTTGTCGCCCCCGTGCTCGGCGGCGATTCCGATGGCGAGCCGGGTCATGCCCATCTTGGTTGTCATGTAGGCGACGTATCCGGGGTTGGGCTCGGTGCCGATGGGCGGCGAGCACATCACGATGTGGCCCCAGCCGTTGCGGATCATGTGCGGCAGCGCATGCTGCGAGCAGAGGAAGGCGCCGCGGACGTTCACCTCCCACATCAGGTCGTACCGCTTCGGCGGTGTCTCCAGCACAGGCTTCCACCACAGCGCGCCGGCGTTGTTCACCAGGATGTCGAGCCGGCCGAACTCGTCGACCGTGCGCTGCACCATGGCTGCGACGTCCTCCTCCTTGCGGACGTCGAGGTGCACCGCGATGGCCCGTCCGCCCGCGGAGGTGATCTCCTCGGCGACGCTGTGTATGCTCCCGGGCAGCTTCTCGGTGGAATGCTCGGACTTCCCGGTGATGACCACCGCGGCGCCGCCGGCAGCGAGCCGCAGGGCCATCGCCCGACCGATCCCGCGCGAGGACCCTGTGACGATGGCGACGCGTTCTTCGAGACGTCGCTCGGTGCTCATCCGCCGCAGCTTATCTCGCGACCCATGGAGGGATGGCGACCGTAGACTGCCCGCGAGATGCCCCGCCGTATCGTCCTGCTGGGTGCCACGGGCTACACCGGCGGGTTGGCGGCGGCCGCGCTGGTCCGCCTGCGGATGCGCCCGCTCCTGGTGGGTCGCAGCGCGCAGAAGCTCGTTGCGCTCGGTGCGCGGCTGGGCCATGGGTTGGACACGGTGGTCGTCGACCTCGAGCACCCCGACCGGCTTGTCGAGGTGCTCGCTCCGCGAGACGTCGTGGTGAACGTGGCGGGGTCGTTCGCACGGCTTGGGCCCGGCGTGGTGGAAGCCGTGATCCGACGGCGCGGCACCTACATCGACTGTGCGACGGAGCCGGACTTCCTGCTGGATGTCTTCGACGGCCTCGGCCCGGTCGCGGCCCAATCGGGCTCGGCGCTCTTCCCGGGGTTCGGCCACCGCAGCGTTGCCGGCAGCCTGGCCGCGAGCGTTGCCCTCGAGCGTTCGCATGGGAAGGCAGCAAGCGTCGACATCGGCTACTTTCGCGAGATGGCCACGGGGGACGCCGTGAGCGGCGGAACCCGCGCGTCGCTTGCGCATTCGGCCAGGGTTCGACACTTTGCTTGGCGTGACGGTCGGCTCATCGCAGCGCGCAACGGCGATCGCGCACGCACATTCTCGGTCCACGGCGATGACCTGCGAGCGGGCTCGGACGGCGGACTCGAGCACATCGTGGTCCCGCGGGTCTACCCGTCACTACGCGAAGTCGGTGTGTACGTGGGCACGGCCGATCCGAGTCGACCAGGGAGCCGCCCGGGCAGGCTCCGTCGACGCGGGGGGCGCCTGCCCGCTGTGGTGCGAGGGTGGGGGGCGCGCCTGGGCGGCGCGAAGGGCCCCGATGAGGCCGCGCGAACCGACGCCAGAACGATGGTGATTGCCAACACGCATGCCGCCGACGGCGGGTCCCTGTGCGACGTGACCCTCGCTGGGGTCAACGCCTACACGTTCACTGCCGAGACACTCGCGTGGGCGGCGTTGCGGGCGGCCGATGGTCTCGTGGATGGTGAGGGCGCATTCGGACCCGGTGAGGCATTTGGACTGGCTGGGCTTAGCGAGGCGTGCGC
>DATBCJ010000052.1:0-6959 GCA_036270565.1 Candidatus Dormiibacterota bacterium
TGATAGAGGTTGAGCGCGTCCACACCGGCAGCCCGGTGCGCCGCGACGGTGCGCGCGCCGCCATTGCTGCGCAGCCACAGGTGAGGGACCACGAGTCGAACGTCCGGGTAGCGGCGCCGCCATTGCCTGATCACGTCGAGACGCCAGTAGGTGAGCCACAGCCGCGACGGGTCGCCGTGGCGGCGGGCGATCGCGACCACCTGGCTGACCGCGGCGGGCGCCCCCATGTCGAAGGACATGTCCAGGCGCGACCCCAGCTCCCTGTACACCTCCTCGACGGTGGGCACGTGGGCGGGCAGTTGGTCGCGGCGCAGGCCCGACACGGGGCGTCGCAGACGCGCCACCAACCCGGGATGGATCAGAACCGGGACGCCGTCGGCGGTGAGCGCCACGTCGCTCTCGACCCCGGTCGCGCCCATCTCCAGGGATCGTCGGAAGGCAGCCAGCGTGTTCTGAAGCTGGCGCGGCCTGGCCCCGCCGCGATGCGCGAAACCGATCAGCTGGGACACCCGGGCACGGTACGCCATCGCCGTCCGACACCCGCGGTCTAGGCTTGGCCGATGACCGACCCACAGCCGGACCTGTTCGGCATGCACGCACCTGCCGCCGATTCCGGCGCAGTGGCCGGCGGCCGCCGGCCGGCCGCGCCGCTGGCGGCGAGGATGCGGCCGCGCTCCCTGGACGAGTTCGCCGGCCAGGAACGCGTGGTGGGGCCTACAAGTGTGCTGCGTCGCGCGCTGGAGGGCGACCAGCTGCCCTCGATGATCCTCTGGGGCCCTCCGGGGAGCGGCAAGACGTCGCTGGCGATCATCCTGGCGGCGATGTCGGGCGCGGAGTTCGAGTCGGTGAGCGCCGTCTCGTCGGGGGTGGCTGAGCTGCGCAAGATCATGGAGCGGGCCCGGGAGAGGCGCCGGATCGGCCAGCGGACAGTCCTCTTCATCGACGAGATCCACCGCTTCAACAAGGCGCAGCAGGATGCCGTGCTTCCCGATGTCGAGAGCGGCAACGTGACCCTCCTCGGCGCCACCACCGAGAACCCCAGCTTCGAGGTCAACGCCGCCCTGTTGTCCCGAGCTCGGGTCCTGCGCCTGGAGGGGCTCGACGAGGGTGCGCTGGGCATCCTCATCGACCGAGCCATCGCCGATGTCGAGCGCGGCCTGGGCGGCACCGAGGTCGTGCTCGAAGCGGCCGCCCGCGACCGGCTGATCAGCCTCAGCGGTGGTGACGCGCGCATCGCCCTGGACGCGCTCGAGCTGGCGGTTGCGGCCACTCGTGACCCCAACGGCCGCGCCGTGGTCGACGCCGCCGCCGTCGAGGGGGCTCTTCAGAATCCCTCACTGCTCTATGACCGCGCCGGTGACCAGCACTATTGGCTGGCGTCGGCGTTCATCAAGTCGATGCGCGACAGCGACCCCGACGCGTCGGTGTACTGGCTGGCACGCATGCTCGAAGCGGGAGAAGACCCGCTGTTCTGCGCGCGCCGCATGGTGATCCTCGCTGCCGAGGATGTGGGACTGGCCGACCCGGCCGCGCTCGGAGTTGCCGTGGCGGCTCAGCAGGCCGCGCATTTCGTCGGCATGCCCGAGGGGTACCTGCCGCTGGCCGAGGCGGCGCTCTACCTCGCCACCGCGCCGAAGAGCAACTCGGCGATGCGCGCCTACCGCAGCGCGCTCGACGACGTGCGCGCAACGCTCCACCTGCCCGTGCCGCTGCACCTGCGCAACGCGTCGACGCCCCTGACCGCAGGCATGGGCTTCGGCGGCGGCTACCGCTACGCCCATGACGAGGTCGACGCCGTTGTGGACCAGCAGCACCTTCCCGACAGCCTCGCCGGCCATCGCTACTACACGCCCACAGACCACGGCGCCGAGGCGGACATCGCGGCACGGATGGCGCGCATCCGCGCAGCCCTGGACGCGCGCCGCTAGTCCTCCTCGGCCGCGCTCACGGCGGCTCGGTCCACCATGTAGTAGACGGCGACGAGCGCCGTGACGATCAGCACCGCCAGCGCGCTCGCGAATGCCAGACCGATGCAGCCCGCGTAGACGACGATCCCCGCGCCGAAGCGCGCCACCGACCGGATCGAGACCGGCGGAGCGTCCCCAGCGCGGCGCAGCTCCGGGTGTGCGCCGATCCAGACGTAGGCGGCGTCAAACCACAGCGACATGAACAGGAGCGAACCGGCGAAGAGCGCCGCCGCGACGTGCGCTTGGTCGCCCCCCACGACCAGGGAGCGCGCGTACAGCGATGTGGAGAACGGCAGCAGGACCACCGACATCAGCAGGGCGATGTTGATGAAGAGCAGCGGCCGGTCGACGCGGCGCAGCGACGCGAACACCACGTGGTGGTTGACCCAGATGATGCCGATGGTCACGAAGCTGAGTGCGAACGCCGCAAAACTCGGCCACTCGTCTGCCAGCGCCGTGATCAGCGAACCGCCGCCGCTGGGAACCACCAGGTCGAGAACCAGCAGGGTGATGGCCACGGCGAAGACGCCGTCGCTGAACGATTCGAGCCGCGCGGTCCTCATCGCTCCCCTGACTACGCCGGAGAGCTGCGCAGGACCTGGTCCAACGCATCGACGGTGACCGCGATATCGTCATCGCTGTGGACCGCTGAGCAGAAGGCACTGGTGTGCAGCAGGTCGACGCCCCGCTCGCGCAGCCGCGCGGCGAGCGTCTCCTGGCGCGCCGCGTCAGCCAGCTCGATATGGAGGATGCTGGCCAGGCGGCGCACGGTGCCGTCGACCCCGCGCCGAGCCATCACCTCGCGCCACCCCTCCTCGAGGCGCCGGGCCGCGTCGGCGGCGACCTGCTGGGGGCGGCCGTCGGCGCAGAGCTCGAGGGTGGTGATCCCCGCCGACGCGGTCAGCGGGTTGGCGTTGAAGGTGCCGGGATGGGCGATGGTGCCGGCCAGCAGCTCCATCAGGTCGCGCCGCCCGCCGACCGCACCGCCGGGCAGGCCGCCCGCCATGACCTTGCCGAAGATCGACAGGTCCGGCCGGATGCCGAGCACCGACTGCATCCCTCCCGGGTCGACCCGGAAGCCGGTGACCACCTCGTCGATCACCAGCAGCGTGCCCGCATGATCGCATTCCTCGCGCAGCGCGGACGCGTAGCCGTCGGGCATCGGGACCCGGCCGTAGTGCGCCCCCGAACCCTCGAAGATGACGGCGGCGACGTCGCCGGGGCTCAACGCCGCGCGGAGCGCCTCGACGTCCCCGGAGCGGATCACCCGTGTTGCCTGCAGCTGCACCGCGGGTACGCCGGGATCAAGGCGGGGGACGCCACCATCGAGGTTGACGCTGACCGCGTCCGACCAGCCGTGGAAGTGCTCGTCGAGCTTCACCACCACGTCGCGGCCGGTCGCCACCCGCGCCACCCGCAACGCCAGCATGGCGGCCTCGGTGCCGGAGGCGGTGAAGCGCACCTCGTCGACGGACTCGACGAGCGAGCAGATGCGCTCAGCCCACTCCACCTCGAGCGGGTGGCCGGCCCCGTAGTGGGTGCCGCGCTCGACCTGGGCGCAGACGGCGGCGACCACCGCGGGGTGGGCGTGGCCGAGCAGCAGCGCGCCGTGGCCCATCGTGTAGTCCACGAGCTCGCGCCCATCGACCAGCCACTTGTGCGACCCCGAGGCACGCACCACGTAGAGCGGTGGGCGGTAGGTTCGGGCGGCGTGGGTGGAGCCGCCGGGCAGGACGCGAGCGGCGCGATCGGCCAGATCGAGGGCGAGATCGGTCACCCGAGGATTGTGGCAGCGACCGCCTGTGACGGTCTGGAGACAGCTCGGATGGTCGCGATGCGGACTCGGTCACGCCGCGTCACGCTCCGCGCCTTCGTCGAACCGCTTGATCAGGTGCCACCGTACGATGACCGGGCCATGCAGCAGTCGCAACCCGCCGATCGCGCGGCGGTGCGCGCGGGCCAGGCCGACGCCAGCACATCATCGGACGCGGCTCGCGCCCTCGGCATGGCCCTGGCGCTCCGCGCCGAGGAATGCTCTGAGCTGAGCCACGAACGGTTGCGCAGCTACCCGTGGGCGGGGCGGCAGCCCAGCGCGGAGTACGCGCTCCGCGTGCGCGGCATCAACTGGTTTGCCACCGTGCTGATCGCGCGCTGGATCGCCTACGGCGAGGTCGTGTCAGACGAGGAGATGGAGTACATCAGCGAGCGCGGCGAGCTGGCTGCGTCGGAGCAGCTGGCCATTGTCAACATCACCCGCGCCTACCTCATCTGGCGCGACACGGTCCTCGAGCTGCTCAAGGAGGAGGCCGGGCGCCTCGACACCCCCCGCGACATCGTCGCCGGCGCGGTGCGAGCCGTTCGCACCAGCTCGGATGCCGCCCTGGTGCACGTGGCGCGCTCCTATGACACGCGACTGAGCAAGCTCGCGCAGGACCTCGAGGTGGAACGCAAGGCGCTGCTGCACCAGGCGCTCCACGACCCCCTGACCGGGTTGCCGAACCGTGTGCTGCTCTATGACCGGATCGACCAGGCGGCCTTCGCCGCCAAGCGGAATCGGACAACGTTCGCGCTGCTGGCCATCGACCTCGACGGGTTCAAGAACGTCAACGACAGGCTCGGCCATCGCTGCGGCGATGTCGTTCTCCAGGCCACCGCGGCGCGGTTGGTGGAATCGGTCCGCGAGTCCGACACGGTGGCCCGGCTCGGCGGCGATGAGTTCCTGGTGCTGCTGCCCGGCGTTGACCATGAGCCAGCGCAGCGAATGGCGGCCAAGTTGCAGCGCGTGCTCCAGCTCGCCATCGACGTCGAAGGCAACGCGGTGACGGTCGGCGCCAGCCTCGGCGTGTCCACCTACCCGGCCGACGGCCAGGACGTGCACACGCTGCTGAGCGCGGCCGACAAGGCGATGTACACGGCCAAGCGGCGCGCCAACCGCCGTCGCTGAGCGCCCGCTACCATCTGGTCGCTGCACGGGCCCAGGCGGCAGAATCGTCTGACGCGGCGACGTAGCCAAGTGGTAAGGCAGAGGTCTGCAAAACCTCCATCGTGAGTTCGATTCTCACCGTCGCCTCGCTCAGCCCACCTGCACATCGGACGCGCCCGGTGCCCCCGCCGGGGCACGGTCCTCGGGCTCCGGTGGCAGCACGAACCCCACCTCGAGGGCGTCGGCGAGGGCTCGCAGCCGCGAGTAGAAGCCGGCCGTATGCGGGGAGCGGGCCAGGCGCAGGCCGGCGAAGTCGAAGTGGTGCACCCACTCATGGAGCACCGTGTTGAGGAACACCTTGGCGGAGATCACCTGCTGCCTGACCGCGGTGCGGTGGTAGATGCGGATCCGGGCGTCGCTGACGGCCCCGTCGACGAAACGGCACCGGTAGTAGCCGTAGGTCTTGCTCTGCAGACGGCGCCCGTCGTGCTCGTGCACCTGCGGCCGGTCCGCCACCACCACGGTGCAAGGCGGCAGCCCAGCGAGGTCGTCGAGGGTGTCGATCAGCAGCTGGGCAGCGCGGCGGCGCTGGCCGGGGTCGTCGCCCCCCTCGAGGATGCTCATCACCAGGCCGCGGGCGACGACGTCGGGCGCGACCGGCAGGCCACCGCGCGCCTGGCTGCGCATGTAGGTGGAGTCGGGACGGCTGCGACGACCGAACATCTGCTCGCCGAGTCTACGAAGATCGCCGGTTCGGCGGGGTACCCTCTGCTCGCCCCCGTGGCCCAATGGCAGAGGCGGCCGGCTTAAAACCGGCTACGGTGTCGGTTCGACTCCGACCGGGGGCACCTCGGCGGTGCAGAACGCGCAGCGCCGGGCCGCTTTGGGGATGCTGCTCAGGCACTCGGGGCACTCCCGTGTGGTGCTCTCGGTCGGAGTGCCGGCGCGGCGCTCCTCGAGCCTCTGCATGGGCAGCACGAGGGCGAAGTAGATGGCCGCTGCGACGACCAGGAAGGCGATCGTCAGGTCGATGAAGTCCCCATACCGAAAGGTGCCGTGGCCGATGGTGAACGAGTAGTCGGCGAAGTTCAGCCCACTGCCGGGGATGGCGAGCAACGGTGTGATGAAGTCCTTGACGAAGCCCTGCACGAGGAGGCCGAACGCTCCTCCGATGACGAAGGCCACTGCCAGCGCGGCGACATTGCCGCGCAGGATGAAGTCCCTGAAGCCCTTCACGTGCCACCCTCCAGTGCCGCCCTGCCGAGGTACGAACGCATGGCCCGACCATGACGAGAGTGTCGAACAGTGTCAACGTGGGTGCGCCGATGCGGCCGCGGGCGTACTCTGATCCTGCGATGCGGATGGAGGAGCGGGCGGATCAGCGCACTGTGCGCCGAGACCGGGCGCACCGGGGAATCGACTCTGCCGTTCTCTGGCGGCTCGGCGCGCTTCGCTACGAGACCATCGGCCCCGCCAGGCGCGACGCGGTCAGCGCTCAGGAATTCTGGGATGCGAGCCGCGTCAACCAGCCGGCGCCGATCACGGTCACGGGTCGGTGGGATCACCGTCGCAGCCAGGAGCTGCGGCTGGAGGGACCCAGCCAGGGCCCCGGCCTGCACCCCGGGGCCAGCAAGCTGATCGCCACCGTGCACCTCACCCCCGGCCTCCCGGCGGACGCGCCGATGGTCCTCATCGTCCACGGCTACGCGGTGCCCATCCCGCTGTGGGACTCGCTCCAAGCCCGAAGCCTTCGCGCCCAGGGGGCTCACAGCATGTTCGTCGACCTGCCCTTCCATCTTCGCCGGCGCGTGCCCACCAAGCACAGCGGCGATGGCTTCTTCGGCAGCGACCCGGAGTGGATCCGCGCCAACGTGCGCCAGTCGGTTGAGGACGCCGCAGCCCTGATCGCCTGGGCGCGCCAGGAGGTCACCCCGACGATCGCGGTGATGGGCGTCAGCCTCGGCGGGCTGATCGCCGCGCTGCTGGCGACGCAGCTTCGACTCGACTCCGTGGTCGCCGTGGCCCCGCTGTGCGATCCACCGGCGACGTTCCTCGAGCACATGCCGCGC
>DATBCJ010000053.1:0-4094 GCA_036270565.1 Candidatus Dormiibacterota bacterium
CGAATGCCCCGTCGCCAGCAGATCCGCGGCGTCAAGGTGTGCGCGCACTGCGGCGGCGGCTACGACGCCTTCAAGGCCATGGAGCTCCGCGGCCGCTACTGCTCGCCCGCGTGCCTCCAGGAAGCCCGCGCCGAGCAGCGCCTCCACGTTGGAGCGGCCGACTCCGTCCCCGGACCGGTGATCGGGATCGTCCCCTGAGCCGCGCCGGGCCGCGCGCAGCGCGCTGACGATCGGGCAGACTCCCGGGCCATGGCCCGCCTCTACGCTCAGCTCTGCGCCGTCGTCTTCCTGGTCGTCGGCGTGGGCGGCCTCGCCGCCGGGAACGCCGGGCCGCCCGCTCCCAACGGAGGCGGCAACATCGGCAACCTCACCCTCCATCTGACCTGGGCGCGCGACGCCTTCGACATCGCCCTTCTCGGGCTGTTCGTCTTCGCCGGCTTCGTGGCCTCGCGGCGGGTCGGCAGGCTCCTCGTCGGCGCGGTCGGGGTTCTCCTCCTCGCGCTCGCGGTGGTGGGCTTCCTGGTGGGCGACGACGCCGCGGCAACCAAGGTCTACGCCGGGCTGCACTTCTCGACGGCGCTGAACATCCTCGACCTCGTGGTCGGCGTCCTCGCGGTGCTGGCCGCCGTCGGCACCGTCGAGGATCCTGAGCCCGCGCCGCGATCAGTGCTCCGCGGCTAGCCGGTCAGTGGCGTCCGTTGGTCTCGTTGTGGATGCGCACTGAGCCCTCGACCGAGACCGCGTCGTCGTTCTGCGGGCGGGCCTTCTCGACCTGGTGACGGGCGAGGTCGGCGGCGGCGCCGGCGAAGGGCGCCACGCGCCGGACGGTCCGTTCAGCCACCTGGTAGCCGTCGCGAGCCGCCGCTCCGAACGCGGCCAGCTGCTGGCGCGTCTTGGTCCCCGGCTGGGGCGCGATGCAGAGGCCGACGACGACACCGACGGCGCCGCCGTGAACGAATCCCCGGACGTAGCCCATGTCGAGGTCCTCCCTGATTTCGTGGTGTGCCAACACCCTACTACGTGAGTGCCGTCGAAGCCCACTCGCCGTCGGGGGTGATGCGCAGGTGCTCGACCGGCCGGCCGCCGACCAGGTGCTCGTCGATGATCTCGTCGACATCGTCGGCGGTGAGGTGTCCGTACCACACCCCGTCGGGGTACACGATGAGGATCGGTCCCTGGTGGTGCTGCTGGTTGCAGCCCATCCTGGTGGTGCGCACGTGGGTCAGGCCACGCCGCTCGAGCTCGTCGCGGAGGCGGAGGAGGACGCGCTCGCTGCCCAGGCCCCCACAGTGATGGCGACCGACCGTGGTGCAGACGAAGACGTGGAGAGGCCGAAGCCCGCTGGAGGGGTCCATCGGTGCCGATGGTGACGCAGTGCGCCGGGATGGCGTCCGCTGCGCGGCGACGCTGCCGTCCGTCAGAGTCGCGATGCCATGGAGATGAGCTTTGCGTTCTTCGCCGACGCGGCCACGGTGCCTCCGGACGGCAAGTTCTACGCCCTCGGCGGCGGCTTCAGCGCGCTGGCGCTGCCCTCGCTGCCCGGCATGGCCAGCTTTTCGGTGGTTGCCGGCTTTCGATTCGGCACGGCCGACGCCGGCAAGGTCCACCTCGTCGAGCTGCGATTTGTCGATACCGTTGGCAAGCTGGTGCTGCCGCCGGCGACGATGCGCTTCGAGTCCGCCGGTCCGCCTCCGACCGGCACCGGTGAGGTCAGCGTCTCCACGGTCAGCGTGCTCCAGCCGACGCTCGGCGAGCCCGGGGAGTACGCGGCAGAGTTCTGGTACGAGGGCGCCCTGATCAACTCGGTGCGCCTGCACGTGATCGAGCAGCAGCGGCCCGCGCCGGCGCCCGGCAGTCCGCCACCGGCGTAACGATCAGCGCGGGGGCGATCCCTCGTATTCGTAGAAGCCGCGCCCGCTCTTGCGGCCCAGGTAGCCGGCGGCGACCATGCGCTTGAGTAGCGGCGGCGCCGCGTAGTCGCGCACTGCGTATTCCTCGTAGAGGGCGTCGCACACGAACAGCGCGGTGTCGAGTCCGATGTAGTCGAGCAGCTGGAGGGGGCCCATGGGGTGCCCGCAGCCCAGCTTCATCCCCTCGTCGATGTCCTCCTTGGTCGCAAAGCCGGACTCGTAGAGACGCACGGCGTTGTTGAGGAATGGGATGAGCAGCAGGTTGACGATGAAGCCGCCGCGATCCTGGGCGACGATGACGCGCTTGCCGAGCCTCTCGCCCAGGGCTCGGGTCTCCTCGAGGGTCTCGTCGCTGGTGGCGATGGTGCGGACCACCTCGAGGAGCTTCATCACCGGGGCGGGGTTGAAGAAGTGCGTCCCGATCACCCGATCCGGACGGGTGGTGGCGCGGGCGATCTCGATGATCGGCAGAGCAGAGGTGTTGCTCGAGAGGATGGAGTGTTCGGGCACGATGCGGTCGAGCTTGCCGAAGAGCTCCACCTTGTCGGCGAGGCGCTCCACGATCGCCTCCACCACCATGTCGCAGTCACTCATCTCCTCGAGATCGGTGCTGAAGCTGAGCCGCCCGCTGATGGTCTGCACGTCGTCGTCGGTGAGCTTGCCCCCCTGACGGCCGCGCTCCAGGGATCGCTCGACCCGCCGGCGGCCCGCCTCGAGCGCCTCCGCCCCGGCTTCGGCGACCCGGGTGCGCAGTCCGCTCCTGGCGCAGACCTCGGCGATGCCCGAACCCATCAGCCCGGCGCCGACGACGCCGACGGTGGTGATCTCCATCTCTTCCTCCATGGGGCGATGCCGTGCACGGCCAAGTGTGCCAGCCACCTCGCGGGTGGCCGCTGCCGCGCTCCTATGATGGCGGGCGATGGCGACCTCCCACGTGGCCCTGGTCAGCGGCGACCTGATGTTCGCCAGCCGCCTCCGGGCGGCGCTCGCGGACAGTGCCGAGGTGGTGATGGTGTCGAGCGGCGACGTGCCCGAGGCGAGCACCGTGTTCGTCGACCTCAACGACGACGTCGAGGCCCGGCTCGAGCTGATCGCCGACCTCCGCGCGCGCGGGGACGTGCGGGTGGTCGGCTTCTGTCAGCACGACGAGCGTGGCGTGCGCGTCCGGGCCATGGAGCGGGGCGCCGACCAGGTGGTGACCAACGGTGCGCTCCAGCAGGCGGCGGTGCGGCTGGTGGCGAGCAGCCCAGGTGGCTGAGCTGGAGGCGAGGGTTACCTCCGAGGTCGACAGCGTCGCCGAGGAGGTGGTCGAGACTCGCCGCGACCTCCACCGCCACCCCGAGCTGTCCCTGCACGAGGAGCGCACCGCCGGGGTCGCCGCCGCCCGCAGCGAGCAGCTCGGCTACTCGGTGCGCGGCGGCCTGGGCGGCACCGGTGTGATCGCCGACCTCGACGGCGGTGGCGGCGACGGACCGACGCTGATGCTCCGCGCCGACATGGACGCCCTTCCCATCCTCGAGCGTGGGGACGGCCGTGCGGTCATCTCCGAGGTCGAGGGGGTGATGCACGCCTGCGGCCACGACGGCCACGTCGCCATGACCCTGGGAGCGGCGCACGTGCTCGCCTCGCTGCGCGACTCCTGGCGGGGACGGGTGCGCCTCTGCTTCCAGCCCGCCGAGGAGATCGCCCTGGGAGCGGTGCCGATGATCGACGACGGGGCCGTCGCCGGCGTCGACCACGTGCTCGGCATCCACCTCTGGGCGCCGCTGCAGGTGGGCCGGGTTGGCGTCAAGGACGGCCCCATCTTCGGCAGCGCCGACGAGTTCGGGCTCACCGTACGCGGTCGTGGCGGCCACGGCGGCATGCCCCACACCAGCATCGACCCGGTGGTGGCCGCGGCGCACGTGGTGCTCGCCCTGCAGAGCATCGTCAGCCGCGAGACCTCGCCGTTCGCTCCTGCGGTGGTCACGGTCGGCCGGGTCGAGGGAGGCCGCGCCTTCAACGTCATCGCCGACGAGGTTCGACTGCGCGGCACCGTGCGAGCCGTCGACCCGGAGGATCGCGAGCGCCTGCTGCGCCGTGTCGCCGAGGTGGCGGCGGCGATCGCCTCCGCCTCCGGAGCGAGCGCCGAGTTCGAGCGCGGGGCGGGATGTCCACCGGTGATCAGCGATGCCGCCTCGGCGG
>DATBCJ010000054.1:0-15500 GCA_036270565.1 Candidatus Dormiibacterota bacterium
ACCTTCTACGACCTCGAGGGCCTCTGGAACTCGGTGGCCGCCGCCCGCGCCGCCGCCGACTGAGCGGCGCCCGCCCTACCCCGACGGTGTCAGGGCGCCAACCACGTTGACCGCGGCGACGACAAGCGCCACCGCTCCGCCGGCGCACACCGCGTAGACGAGCGCGCGCTCCCAGGGCCTCAGGTCGCGTCCGCCCACGCCGGCCAGCGGCGGGATCACCAGCCCCGCCACCGCCCCGGTGATGAACCCGCCGACGTGCGCCAGGTTGTTGACCCCTGGGAAGACGAAGCCGAAGACCACGATCATGGCGCCGTAGGTGAGCGCGTAGCGGCGCATCGCGTGCGCGATCCCAGCCGGCACATTCCTGCCCTGCACGTAGCCGAGAACGACGAGCAGGCCGAGCAGGCCGGTGATCCCTCCCGACGCGCCCAGCGTCGTGCTGACTCCCTGGCCGGACAGCGAGTTCCACGCCACCCACAGAAGCCCGCCGCCGACGGCGGTGAGCATGAACGTGGACACCAGCACCAGCCGCCCGTAGAGCTGCTCCACCAGCCGGCCGACCCAGTACATCGCCAGCCCGTTGAAGAGCAGGTGGAAGATGTCGTTGGGGTCGTGGAGGAAGGCGCTGCTCACGAACGTCCACCAGGACGAGTCGGGAAACACCAGGATGGCCTGGAAGAGCGCCGCCCCGTTGTTGATGGCCAGCGCCTTCTCGACGACGTAGACCACCACGAAGGCAGCGACCAGGCTGTAGGTGGCCACCGGGGTCGTGCTCAGCCGGGTTTGTGCCGGGGCCGCGTAGCCGCCGGCGACGGTCTGCCGCTCGGCGAGGTCGACGGCCGCCAGCGTCGGCGCCTCGGCGCCGTTGCGCAGTGCCTGGGCCACGGCCCGGACGTCGCGAGGCGACAGCAGCCCGGGTGGTGGGGGCAGCGGCACGGTGACCTCGGCGGTGTCGGGGTCGACGGCGATCACCCCGACGTGGACCCCGGGCGGCGCCGGCGGGGCGCTGAGGCTGCCGTGCAGCGCGCGCAGGGCCACGATCAGGACGTCGCACCGCTCCGCCCCCTGGACGTGGAGGCGCTCGACACCCCAGCGGGCGGCGGCGGCGCAGCGGGCGGCCAGGTCCTGGCCGGCCAGCTGCGGGTCGGCCGGCGGGGTGTAGAAGGCCACCAGCGCGGCGCGCGGGCCGGTCCAGCTGGCGGCGCCCAGCTCGTACGCGCCGCTGCCGAGCTCGCCGAGGCGCGAGTCGCGTGGATCGGTGAGACGGAGCCGGTGCTTGGTGACCAGGCCCAGGGCGAGGGCGCGGGCGAGCGCGGGCGGCTGCGGCGGCAGCCCCACTGCCGGGGGAGGAGGAGGTGCCGCCTCGGTCACGCCGGCAGTCTACCCAAGCATCCGCGGGCGCCAGCCCTCTCCCACGAGAGGCCGGCCGCGGCTAGTGGTGCGGCTTCCTGGTCGGCTGCGGAGGATTCGGGGTGGGGATGGGGGCCGGCTCCGGGTTGGCCGCGGGCGGCCCGGTGCCGGTGTAGACGCACGGCGCGGGGGAGGGGTTCTGCGGGGTGGGCGCCGCTGTCGGCGGGGCCGGGGTGCCTGGCGGGCCCCAGTAGTAGCAGGGCCCGCCGGAGCCGGTGGCCTGGGTGCCGGGCAGGAAGAAGTCGGCGTTGTCACCCGTGCCCACCGCGGTCACGTCCTTGGGCATCGTGTACCAGTCGCTGGCGCTGAACAGGGCGGTGGCGGTCACCATGTCCTTGTGCCAGATCGGCGCGGCGCCGGTGACGCCGTCGGAGCTGTCGAGGTGGCCGCACGACGTGGCGATCCTGGGGTTCGGCTTCATCCCGTACTGCGCGAGGTCGGCGGGGCTGAACGGGTAGTTGATGTCCATGCCCGTGAAGAGCACGTGGCCGTGGTTGATGGCGTTCTGCATCCTGGCGCGGTCGGCGGGCGCGAGACAGGAGCCGCTGGGGTTGCCCACCCACACGGCGGTGACGATGTCCGGGGTCCAGCCGATCGTCCAGTTGTCATTGAAGTACTCAGCGGTGCCCGTCTTGGCGCTGACCCGCCGATCGGGCAGCGTCAGGGGACCGTGGGCGCCGAAGTCCATCACCCGGTTGGCGTCGTTGCTGGTGATCTCGTTGATGATGAAGGCGACGTTCTCGGGCACCACCCGCCGCGCCGTCGAATCCGGGTTGAGCGTGAACAGCTTCTGCGCGGTGCTGCGCACGATGATGCGGTCGACGGGGCTGGGGTCGTGGTGCACGCCGAGGTCGGCGAGCGTGGCCGCGCCGTCAGCCAGCTCCAGGGGCGTCACCGGGAAGCCGCCGAGGGTGGCCGAGTACTCGGTGGGGCCCGGCCGGTCGTTGGGGTTCTGGTACGTGGTGATGCCGGCGGCGATCTCCAGGCTGGTGATGTACGGCACGCCCGTGGCGACCTCCACCTTGACCGCGGGCACGTTGAGCGAGTTGCCGAGGCAGGTCTTCACCACGCAGGTGCCGTGGTACTTGCGGTCGTAGTTCTGGGGCTGGTACGTGGACGGGTTGCTGCCGGGGGGGAGCGGGATGGAGATGGGCGCGTCGAGGATCGGCGTCGTCATCGTGTAGCGGTGCGACGCGATCGCGGCCGTGTACGTGAAGAGCTTGATCGCCGACCCCGGGCTGCGCGCGTTCAGGGCCATGTCGGTCTGGCCCACCTCAGGGTCGTTGTAGTCCCACGCCCCGACCATCGCCAGCACCCTGCCGGTCTTGGGGTCGATGTTGACCAGCGCGCCGTCACCGGCGTTGTGCGCGGTGCGGATGGCGCTGATGCCGTTGTGCAGGGAGCTCTCCGCGGCCTTCTGCAGGGTGGGGTCCACGGTGGCGTAGATGTCCCAGCCGCCGGGGTTGATGTAGCTGTTGCCGTAGTTGTAGTTGAGCCAGCGGGTCACGTAGTCGGTGATGCTGGGGTACATGTTGGGCTCGCTCTCCGCCCAGCTGTGGAACGCGAGCTTCTCGGCGTAGGCGGTGTCGGCCTGCTTCTGGGTGATGTCGCCGTTGCTGACCATGGACTGGAGCACCACCCGCTGGCGCTCCTTGGCGAGCGTGTTCGACCCGTTGTCGAGGACGGGGTTGTACACGCTCGGCGACTGCGGCAGGCCGGCGAGCATCGCCGACTGGGCGAGGTCGAGGTCCTTGGCAGACTTGAAGAAGTACAGCTCGGCCGCGGTCTCGATGCCGATGGCGTGGTTCCCGTAGGGCACGCGGTTGAGGTACATCTCGAGGATCTGGTTCTTGGTGAAGTTGGAGTCGATCTCGTTGCCGAGGACGATCTCCTTGATCTTGTAATCGAGCGAACGCTGGGGTGAGTTGAAGAAGCTGATCTTGGCGAGCTGCTCGGTGATGGTCGAGGCGCCGCTGGTGTTGGTGTGGCGCAGGTTGTCCCAGCCCGCCTTGACCAGACGGGGGAGGTCCCACGAGCCCTCGCTGTAGAAGTGGCGATCCTCGACGTCGATGGTGGCCAGCTTGGCGTACTGCGAGATGTTGTCGAGAGTGGCATGAACGTGGCGGGTGCCCGGGTCGTTGAAGACGGCGATCAGGTTGCCCTTGCTGTCGAACAGGTGGCTGTCCAGCGCGGGCTCCATGGCCGCCACGGTGGCGGCGTCGGGGAGCTGGGTGCGGTACGAGGCGTAGCCGATGAACGCGGCGCCGCCCAGGGCGGCCAGGATGGAGGCCAGAACGGTGACCGTGATCACCGCGATGCGCACGCGGTGGTGCTGGCGCGGGTGCCGCAGGCTGGCGCGGCGGCGCCGTCGCCCCGGCGTGGCGGCCGCGGGCGAGAGCGGGCCGCGCAGGGGGCGCGTGGAGAGCCGGCCGCGGCTGCGGCCCCGTCCGGGTTGCCTGAAGGGCACAGGGAATCCTCTGTTTCGAATTCGTCGACGCCAATCGTGGAACGGCGTCGGCAGGGGCTGGTTACGTGGGCCGGAGCACCACCGCCAGGATGTAGAGGGCGACGACGAGCGCCACGATGGCCGCGCCCGCGTAGAGCAGCCCCACCCCTTCCTCGATCCAGAATGGGCCGATCCGGCGCCGGTCCTTGGCTCCCTCGTCGATGGGAACAGGAGGCATCGCCATCACCCTAGCACCGCTGTCCGCGATGGGGATGTCCCCGATGTCCGATGCCCTGTCACCGCATGACGCGGCTTGGCAACGGCACGGCCCTGCCGGGGAGGCGATGGGACAATCGCCGGCAATGGCTCTCTCGGTTGCCTCGACCACGTCTGCGCCAATCGCCCTGCCACCGCCGCCGCGGACGCTGGAAGAGACGGGCCTCCCCTTCAGCTTCCTGTGCGACCTGGTGCTCAAGGTGCTGTACTTCAACGGGAGCATGCTCGGCCGGGACGTCGCCCAGCACATCTGCCTCCCCTTCGGCCTGGTCGGGACCACGCTCAAGTTCCTCGCCGACGAGGGCTACATCAGCACCGCCGGCATCCGCATGACCTCGCTCGCCCCGGGCGAGGACCTCACCGCGGGGATGGAGCACCAGATCTCGAGCACAGGAAGGCAGCGCGCCCGCGAGATCCTCGAGCTCAACCAGTACGCGGGGCCGGCGCCGGTGCCCATCGGCGAGTACGCGGCGATGGCGGAGCAGCAGGCGATGGTGGAGGGGGTGGTGACCCGCGCCCGGCTCGCCGAGGCCTTCAGCCACCTCGTCCTCGCCGGCCAGGTGCTCGACCACCTCGGTCCCGCCCTCTCCGCACGCGACGCCATCTTCCTGCACGGGCCCCCCGGCAACGGCAAGACCAGCATCGCCGAGGCCATCGCCCAGCTGATGGGTCCTCCGTTGTTCGTGCCCCGGGCGCTCTACGTCCACGGCGAGGTGATCCGCTTCTTTGACCCCATCCACCACTCCCCGCTGGAGCGCGAGCTGCCCACGCACGATCGGCGCTGGCAGCTGGTGCAGCGACCCGCGGTCAAGGTGGGCGGCGAGCTCACGCCGAGGATGCTGGAGCTGAGCTTCGACCCCACGCTGGGCTTCTACGAGGCCTCGATGCAGCTCAAGGCCAACGGCGGGCTGTTCCTCGTCGACGACTTCGGCCGCCAGCAGAACATGTCACCGCGCGACCTGCTCAACCGCCTGATCGTGCCGCTCGAGAAGCACATCGACTACGCCAACATCAGCCGCGCCGGCACCACGGTGGCCGTGCCGTTCACCTGCCTGCTCATCCTCTCCACCAACCTGCGCCCCCAGAACCTCATGGACGAGGCCTTCCTGCGCCGGGTGCGCTTCAAGGTGCACGTGCCCGACCCGACCGAAGCCGAGTATCGCGAGAACTGGCGCCGCCGCTGCGTCATGGAGGGGGTCCGGCTCGACGAGGAGGTTCTCGACAACCTGATCCTCAACCACTACACCAACACGGGGCGGCCCATGCACGGGTCGCATCCCCGCGACCTGCTCAACCACATCGTCCACGCCGCGCGCTTCTTCCAGCGCCCGGTGGCGATGACCGAAGAGCTGATGACCTGGGCCTGCGAGACCTATTTCGTGGACGAGGACTCCGACTAGCGGGCGACCGAACCGCCCGCTGGGGGCTCGATCACTCCGCCAGTCGCAGGATCTCCGCCACCAGCGCCGTGTCGGACGCGTCGCGGGTCACCAACGGGTTGGGGTGGTTGCCGCTCTGCACGTCCCAGAGGCCGCAGTAGACCTGGCCCACATCCTCCATCGCCTGGTTGGTGGCGAAGCTGATCTCCTGGCCGGGCAGGAAGACGGTGCCGATGAAGAGCGAGTCGCTGCAGCAGCCCGTCGAGGAGTTGCTCAGGGCGACCGGCATGGGGCCGGCCGGGGGTGGGTTGGCGCAGATGATGCAGTTGCCCGCGTGGGTGGGGGAGGTGTCCAAATTTGGTCCAGGTGTCGCCCCCGGGCACGTGTGCGGTGCCGGCACAGCCGGAACAAGATTCGTGGTCGCGTTCGTGGCGGTGGTGTCGTTGGCGTTGAAGTCGTACGAGGTGATGTAGTCCTGGCCCTTCTTGTCAACAACGTTGATCGAAGCCCCGGTGCCGAGAACGAAGTCGACGCACTGGATATCACCCTTGTTGAAGTCCACGGTCAACGAGCACCCGGCGGTCACCGGGTAGATGCCGGGCGCCGTGTTGAGGGCGTTCACGGTCCCGTTGCAAAGGGCACCTTGGTTCGGGGTCGGCAGTGTGATTGACGGCACCGGCGGGGTGGGCAGATAGCACTGCCACCCGCCGGCGTCGCTCTTGGGGGTCGAACCCAGCGGACAATTGATGGTCCCGTCGGATTGGGTCGCCTCCACCTGGAATTGACCGCTGCCAGGGCACGGGCTGGTTGTCTGGCTGTACGCGGGATCGGTGCCCACCGTCGGAGGCACAGCGCCAAAAACCACGTGACCCAACTCGTCGAGATCGTTGTCCGGTGCGGCGCCGGCATCATCGACTTTCTCGTTGATGTCCGCCGGATCGGTCGTTCCCGGAAGCTTGTAGACACAGAGGCCGGCCTTGCCCTGGCTCTGCGGCGTGTAGCCGTTGCCGACAAACGCGTCGCCGTAGATCGATTCCTGCTGGTTGCCCGAGGAGAGCTGGGAGGCCGCGAAGAACGTGTAGTCGTACGGGTTGGGCGGACCGAGATGGTACGCCACGGCGTGGGCGCCGACGGTCGAGTTGGGCGCCCCGACGGCCGTGCCGAAGTTGTTCTTCACGGCCGCATAGATCTCGACCTCGAGGTCGTTCGCGGTCAGGTTGGTGGCGCTGCGCGCGCTCTGCGGCGGCGTGCTGATCCTCACCGTGTAGGTCGACTGGGTTACAGTCCGGCACCAGCCGGAGATGCCGCCTGAGCTGCACGTCGCCGTCGGGGCGCCGCTCCATACGGCGCCGAAGCCGCTGTTCTTCGAGATGGTGGCCAGGGCGTCATTGACTGCCTGTTGCTGCTGTGCCGACGTGGGCGCGAGTCCCGTCATGTCGGTTGCCCCCGCCAGCGCGGCCGCATCAGCAACGTTCTGCAGCGTCCGCTGGTTGTACGTGTTCACCGACAGATCGACCGAGATCGCCATGGCGCCAAAGATCAGGGTCGCCATCAGCGCCGTGATGACCACCATCTGGCCCCTCTCGCGCGTCCTACGTGTGCGTCGCATGCATCAGTCCCTATTTACCGGCGGTCATGCTGCAGGGCTCGACCCGAATGGTCACGGTGCTGGTGATCGTCCGTATCGTGCCGCCCGCACCGTTGGCCAGCACGTCGTTGAGGAAGGGCACGAAGATGGGCACGTCATCGCTCACCGTCACGGTGACGTACCCGTCGGGGACCCAGGTCGGCTGGCAACCGCTGCCCGTCCCTGGCGTCGTGCCTTTGGAGATCGTGGTCACCGCCGAGGTCAGCAACCCCTGCGACTGGGCCACTGCGCTGCAGACCGGGTTTCCCGTCGCCGGCGGACACATCGTGCTGCTGCCCACAACGACCGTGCCCCCGGACACGCTGTACGCCCCGGAGTTGATCGGCTGCTCGCTGGCGACCTTGGCGCCGTCATGAGCAGCGCTGGCGACACTGACGCCGGCGTAGAGGATCGCGCCGAGCTGCGCCGCGCCGACGACGAGGACGAGCAGGACCGGCGCGATCAGCGCGAACTCCAGCATCGACTGCGCGCCTTCTCCACGCCTGCCCAGGGCACGACGGCGTCTCACTGCTCGCACGTCGCCTCTCCAACCGCGGAGATGTTCCTGGTGTTGCCGCCACCGGTGCCGAAGAAGGCGCCCACGAGCGGGATGTAGAGGGGCTGCGCGTAGCTGATCGACACCTGGACCGTGTACGCATTGGGTGAGCAGTTCATCACCACCGCTCCGGAGCTGCTCCCGCTCCCGGTGAGCCCGACCTGCGTGCCGGCAGCGTTGAGCACCTTGACGACGGCGGCGTTGGCGAGGCCCCGGTCCACCTGGGTGACGCGCGCGTTGATGTAGGCGGCGATGTTGGCGCCGTTGCAGGGCAGGTTGCTGTCTGGAAGCGTCGGCGGGCTGTTGGTCTGGCCGGTCTGGCTGCCGCAGATCGCCGCCGCGCGGGCGCTGTCGCGGACCGCCTGGGAGAGCTGGATCTGGTGCAGGACGACGATGCCCAGCACGAAGAGCCCGAGCAGGATCAGGAAGGCGAAGGGGGCGATGAGCGCGAACTCCACCATCCCCTGGCCACGGGCGCGGCGGGACCGTCGCCGGCCGGGGCTGGCCGGCATGCAAGTTCCTCTCACCCCCGGAATGATCGGTGCAGCCGAACACCCTCGAAGTCGGCACCATCGGTCCGTTACAGGTCCGGCGCGCCGACGAAGCGCTCCTCGGATTCCACGCGCGCGGTGTGGTGCGAGGGCAACTGGCCTGTGACCCGACCGTCAGCCGGCCGCCACCGATGTGGGAATCGTGGACAGGACAATCTGACACAGGCTCCTTCGGGAGCGAGACCAGCGTCCACGCGCTCCTCATCACGCGGAGCGCGTTGACTCGCGTGTGAATCAAACGGAGCCGCCGGCCCGGCGTCCGAGAGGTAGCAAGCTGATGGGCAGAGCGTCGCCACGGTGTCGAAGCCGAAGGGTGCGCGCGCGCCGGGACGGCGGTGCCACCATGGTCGAGTTCGCGCTGGTCGCGCCGGTCGCCTTCCTTCTCCTCCTCGGGATCATCATCACCGGCGTCGTCGTCACCAACTACATCCAGCTCACCAACGCCGCGCGGGACGGCGCCCGCCTCGCCGCCATCTGCGGCTCCGGTGTGAACCAGCCGGCGCCGGCGACGACGCAGATGCCCGATGGCTCCGGGTTCTGCAGCGCAGCAAACATTCAGCAGTACATCAAGAACCACCTCGTGTCCGTGCCGCTGGCGCAGCTTCCCACGGTGACGGTCTGCTCGCCGGCGGACGCGCTGTCGGGCGCCTGCGTGGCCAACGGGAGCGGGATCGGGAGCTGTCAGAGCGGGAAGATCGTCGAGGTCGACATGAGCTACGACCAACCCCTCTACGTGCCGCTGATCAGCAATCTCCTGCAGACCAATGCCAACGGCACACGGACGATCACGGCGTCGGCGCAGGCGACGTGCGAACAGTGAATCGGCCCGCCCTGCGCCGCCCGCGCCTGCGCCGGCGTGCCCACAGACGCGGGCAGGCGCTGGTCGAGATGGCCCTTCTGGCCCCGTTCCTGGTGATGCTGCTCCTCGGCGGCGCCCAGGTCGGCGAGATCGCCTACAGCCAGGTATCGCTCAACTCCGCCGCTCGTGAGGGAGCGCGAGCCGGGGTGGAGGCACCCAACTCAGCGCTGAGCTTCGTGACGACGCACGGTTCCCCGTACAACTGCACAGCCAACGACTTCGCCGACCCGCCGCTGGGGAACCCGATCTGCCTCGCCGTGCTCAACGGCAGTGGCTACCTCAACCACAGTGCCTTCACCACCAATCCATGCACCGCGGGGCAGGCGTGCGTGACCATCGCCGTGGTCAACGCCCTCAGCGACCGGATTCTCCCGGCCCCGTCGGTGCGACTGCTCAGCTCGCCGTGCAACAGCGGCAAGTACGCCACCGTCACCGGAAGCGTGGTGGGCATCCCCAACGGGATGACCGCGACGCTCACCGATACCTCGGGCGACAGCGTGAGCGGGGTGACCGGGCCCTACACGCTCTGCGCCACCGCCAACGGACAGACGACGAGCCAGACCATCACCGCCCAGGTCGGCTCGGTGTCGTGCGGCGGCGGTGGCTACAGCGGCTCGAT
This sequence comes from Candidatus Dormiibacterota bacterium, assembly GCA_036270565.1. GTDB lineage: Bacteria > Chloroflexota > Dormibacteria > Aeolococcales > Aeolococcaceae > Aeolococcus. Next base: position 9,724 of record DATBCJ010000054.1, read on the forward strand.
CACCGTGAACGTCGCCAAGGGTCAGACCGTCTCAGCGCCCGACCTGACGGTCAGTCCCGAGCCGACGTGTCCGCCGACGCCGACGGCCACCCCCACCCCGACACCGACCCCCACTCCCACCGCGACACCGACTCCCGGGACGCCGGGGCCGACACCGATCCCCACGACCGGCCCCACCGCGACGTGCGGCGACCAGGTGGTACCCGACACCGACTACGTCACCGTGACGGTCACCTACCCGGCCTCGATCTTCGTCCCCATCGTTGGCGCGGTGTTCCAGACCTCACCGGGGCTGCGCCAGATCAGCACGACGGTGACCTTCGCGATTGAGCCGTGCACCATGACCCCCCCGATTTCATCGTGACCAACGGAGCCAGATGATGAGCATGCCACGACCACTCCGGAGGTCCGCGCGTCGCCGCGAGCGCGGCCAGGTTGTCCCGCTGGTGGCCATCTTCGCCCTGCTGCTGATGGCGACGATGGCGCTGGCCGCCGACCTGGGCGTGACCACGGCGTACAAGCGCAGCCTGCAGAACGTCACCGATGGCGCCGCTCTCGCGGGCGCCAGGTGGCTGCCGGCCAAGCCCGTCCTCAGCGACGAGCAGAGGGCGGCCCAGGCGTCACTCCAGGTGGTGCACAACTCATTCCCGTGGGTGACGGGCGGGGGCAGCTGGTGGACCCCATTGATCACAGCCGGAACGAGCGGATCCCAGGTCAGCGTCACCGTCTGCGCCGGCATGACCAGCGGCACACCCTGCACCGCGACGGTCAGCCAGGGCACCGCCAGCCCCTTCGTGCTGACCGTCAACGCACCCCCGCTGGCCACCAGCATCGTGGCCTACCGGGGTGCGCTCTCCGACGTCGAGGTGATCATGCACCAGCAGGCGGGCACCTACTTCGCCGGCTTCGCCGGCCAGGGGCCCAACCAGGACGGCGCGCAGTCGATCGGCCATCACTTCGCGCCCAACCAGCCGTTTCCGTTCGCGCTGTTCTCGCGGACCATCATCCAGGCCGGCAACCAGGGTGAGAACATCGCCGGCAACATCTACGCCGACCGCTTCCTGGCACCGCAGGACCGCGGGTTTGCGGGGATCTGCGCCGCCCCAACCACCGACGCCGGCGGACACACGATCCCGGGCACCATCTTCCTCGGCTATCCGCAGCAGGACGACGGCTCGCCCCCCTACCTGAATGACGGACAGTCGAGCACGCACGCCGACCCCATCCTTGAGGGGGTCACCTGTCCGACGGCCGGCGGAGTGGTGGGCATGAGCGCAGCCCCGGTGACCGCGGCCGCGTGCAACGCCGGCTACACCGGCAACAACAGCGGCTCGGCCATCGGGTTCGACGCGGCCGATGGAGCCTGCGAGGCGAACCCGGCGATCCAGCCGCCACAGGTGGCCACGCCCAGCGTCCCGGTGTACGGCAGCACATTCTGTGGACACCAGGGTCTGTCGGGCAATTCATACGTGCCCGGCGAGTACCAGTGCACCAATCCCAACGCCGCCGCGCTGGTCGTCGACCGCCCGCTGTCGCCCGGGATCTACGAGATCGACGCGGGAGCGAAGACCGGCGGCTGCGACGTCACCATGGACGGCAGCGTCGCCAGCCTGCCCGGCGTGACCTTCTACCTCAAGGGCGGAGCCGGTATCTGCATCACCATCCCCTCGGGCCAGACCATCACCCAGACGCCCTACTGCAACGCAGCCTGCCAGGCAGGCACCGACACCAACGCCGGCGACGGCAGGTACATCGCCTTCTCGGACGGCGTCGGCAACCCCACCATCACGCTGAACTCCGGCGGGGGCGGATCCACCTCGGGCGTCTGGAGCATCGCAGGCGTGATCTGGTTGCCCAGTGGCACGGTCAACATCAACAACAAGTCCGCCCTGGAGTGCGACGGCCAGGTCATCGTCAACACCTGGTCGGACACCAGCGGCAATCACCTCAACCCCACCGTGTCCTACAACGCCAGCATCGCACCCGCGCAGCAGGAGGTCCTGCAGCTGGCCGAGTAGGCGCCCGGGCCCTCAGCCCACGGCCACACCCTCGCCGGCGCCGACCGCCACCACCGTCGCATCAGCAGCCACCGGCAGCGAGCCCATAACCCGGCACCCCGCGCCCGGCTGCGACCGCACATCGAGCCGCCCGCCCAGCGCGTCAAGCCGGTCGGCCATGTTGGTCAGCCCCGATCCCCCGCGCGCCACGCCCGGGTCGAAGCCCACGCCGTCGTCGGCGACCTCGAAGTGCAGCGTCCCGTCCACCACGGACAGCCGCACCGTCGCCCGCGACGCGCCCGAGTACTTCTGCACGTTCTGCAACGCCTCCAGCACACAGAAGTACACCGCCGCCTCCAGCGCCTGCGGACAGCGCGGGATCATGTCAGCTTCGACCGCAACCGGCAGCGTCGCCCTGGTTGCTTGCGCCTGCAGCGCGGCCGCCAGCCCGCGCTCGGCGAGGATGGGCGGGTAGATGCCCCGGGCGAGGTCGCGCAGCGTCTCGAGCGCGTCGTCGGCGTCGGCCTTGAGCTGCTGCAGCGTGGCCACCGCCCTCCCGGCGTCCCGATCCATGAGCATCTCGGCCAGGCCGAGCTTGACCTTGATCGCCACCAGGTGCTGCTGGGCGCCGTCGTGGAGGTTGCGCTCCAGCCGCCGCCGCTCCTGGTCCTGCGCCGCCACCAGCCGCTGGCGTGAGCTGCGCAGCTCGTCCAGGCGCCGCAGCAGCTCCGTGCTCAGGCCCACGTTCTTGAGCACCAGGCCGGCCTGGTGGGCGAGGTCGTCGAGCAGCTTCAGCTCGATCGGGGTCAGCGACTCGCCGCGGCGCTTGGTGATGGTCAACGCGCCGAGCAGGTCACCCTGGTGGAACACCGGGACAGCGCTGTCGGCGCCGCTGATCTCAGGCAGCTGCGAACCGCTGATCGACACCGGCGTCAGACCGTCGGCGGTCGACGGGTAGGTCGCCGCCGGGCTGAGCTGGTCTCCGGCGCGCAGCCACACGGTGGCTGTCGTCGCACCCGTGCCCTCCTGCAGGACGCGGGCCATGCGGGGCAGCACGTCCGCCGCGGCGTACGTCTCTGCGACGTGGCCCGAGAACTCGCTGAGCACCTCATAGGGCGTTGCCCGGGTGCCATAGACCAGCCGGTTGGCGACCCGTTGCAGCCGCGCCCGGGCCGGCTGAAACCCCACCGCGACGATCGCCGTGGCGAGGATGGACAGGCCGAGGTTGGGCTTGCCCCCGCTGCCCACCAGCGTGCCGATGCCCACAGCGATGCCCACGTACACGCCGGTGATCAGCGCCGCAAGGGAGCCATACACAAGCGTGCGGCTGATCACGATGTCGATTCCGTACAGCTTGTACCTGAGGATGGCGATGGCGATGGCGAGCGGGATCGCAACGCCGACGCCAACCTCGAGAACAGCGTTCGACACGGCCGAATTCGTGGCGTTGCTCAGGCCGAACGGTATCGTGACTGCGTACGCGGCCAGTGTCGCCCCGACGGCGTACGCGAACCACTTGATCTGCTGTCGCTCCTCGCCCGCAGACCGCCGGTGGCGAACCACGATGCTCACCCCGGCGACAAGCAGCACCAGGATCCCCGCCGGCCAGATCACCCAGAGGCTGCCCAGCACCGACGACACGAAACCACTGACGCCGATTGGGTTGGCCACCGACCGGAGATTGGGCGCAACGGTGATCGGGTAGTCGTTGGGGATGGTGATCACGACCAGCAGCGCGCTGAACACCACGCCTGTCCAGGCAAGGATCCGCCACCGTGGGCTGAGCAGGCGTCCGCTCGGGAAGAGCAGCAGCACGAACATGAAGCCACCCGCAGGAAACACCAGGTCGATGATCCACCCCGACAGCCAGGCGGACCAGTCCGTGCCGGGCAACTCCGGTGAGGCGAGCAGCCCGTGGATCGCGTACTCGCCGGAGAGTGCGTGGATCGCTCCGAGCACGGAGCAGCCCACGAGCAGCCAGCCGATGGGGTTGTCGCGCTGCCGGATGGCGACGATCAGACCCACCGGAAGGATTCCCAGGTTGATCACCAGGTCGGGGCCGAATGCGCTGGTGACCACGTTGAGGTCGCCGTTGAAGTACGCGAGCGTCAAGGCGACGACCATCAGCGCTGCAGACACCAGCGTGCAGGCGACCGCGATCGCGGTGGCGGTTCTCGGCCTCATGTGCAGCCGATTCTGCCGCCTGTCAGGGCAACGCGAAATGGTGTCAGCCGGGCCGCCGATGGGGGGCTAGCACCACCCCGGCTGGTCGGGTGGCGTCAGGCCGCCTCACCTCGCTGCGCGCGAGCCGCCGCGTGGGCCGCCGCGTGCGACGGTGTGATGCGCAACACCCGTGCCACGCCGTCGGGCAGGTACCAGTTCCAGTCGCCGAACAGCGACACCAGCGCCGGGACGAGCAGCATCCGCACGACTGTGGCGTCGAGGAGGATGCCGAATCCCAACCCGGTGGCGAACACCTTGATGTCGGTCTCCGGCCCGCTGGCCAGAGAGAGGAACGCCAGGAACAGGATCAGCGCCGCGGAGGTCACCAGGCGACCGGTTCGACCCAGGCCGGTCACCACCGCCTGGTTGGTGGACCCGGTGACGTCGTACTCCTCGCGCATGCGAGCCAGGATGAAGACCTCGTAGTCCATGGACAGCCCGAAGAGAAAGGCGAAGATCATGATCGGCAGCCAGAAGGTGATCGAGCCGGTGGGTGCTATACCGAACACCGCCTGGGAGCCATAGCCGTCCTGCCAGAACAGCACCAGCGCACCGAAGGTGGCGCTCACCGACGCGAGGTTGAGGACGATGGCCTTGAGCGGCAGCACCAGGGATCGGAACGTGCGGACCAGCAGGATGAACGTCACCACCACGATCAGCGCCAGCACCAGGGGAAAGTTGCTGTACACACCGTCAAGGAAGTCGATCTCGCCGGCGCCGACGCCGGTCACCCCGACCACGCCGGGCTGTCCGGTGAGCACCGTTCTCACGTCGCGCACCGCCTGCACCGTGCTGCCGTTGTAGTTCTCCTGGTTGGGGATGGCCAGGACGAGCGTGGTGCCGGCGGCGGTGGCCGCGTTCCCGCCGGGAGCAAACGCTGTGACCACGCCGTTGACGGTTCGCACCCGGGTGGCGATCGCGCTGGCGTCCTGGCTCTGCGCATCGATGACGATGGGCGTCAGCACGCCGTGGGGCACGCCACTCTGGTCCAGGGTGTGCCACGCCGTGTACGCGGGCCCCGACTTGCTCAGCGAGTCCGACTTGGCGGTGCCGATCGAGATGTTCAGGAACTGCACGAACAGCACGCCCAGCACCACCAGCGCCGAGCCGGCGGCGATCCAGCGGCGCCGGACAATTCCCTGGCCCCAGCTGGTCCAGAAGCGGCTGGCGGCGCCCTCGTGGCGGATCCGCGGCCAGTCGATGCGGGGGCCGATGCCGCCGAGAATCGCGGGCAGCATCGTGGTGGCCACGGCGACGCTGACCAGTGGGATCAACATGCCGCCGAACCCCACCGACCGCAGGAACGGCACGGGCAGCGCCACCAGCGCGACCAGGCCCACGGCGACGGCCAGCCCGCTGAGGACGACGGCGCGCCCCGCCGTCTGCATGGCGACGACGACGGCCTCATCGTTGGAGAGCCCGTGCGCGCGTTCCTCGCGCCAGCGGCTGACGATGAGCAGCGAGTAGTCGATGGCCACCCCGAGGCCGATCAGCCCGACCAGGAACTGCACGATGAACGACACGTCGGTGACGTAGGTGATCCCCAGGAGAATCAGG
>DATBCJ010000055.1:0-11147 GCA_036270565.1 Candidatus Dormiibacterota bacterium
CTTGCCCGCAAGGTTGTCGGCGCCGGCCGCCGCCAGCACCTCCATCGACACGTTCCCGCCGGTGGCGTTGACGACCATCTCGGCCCCCGCGGCTGCATCGGCGAACGTCGCATGCGCGACGCTCGGGTGCTCCGCAGCCCACGCCGCATAGGGCGGATTGCCCATCCCGTCAGGCTCCGTGCGCGCCATCGTCCCGGCGATGTCGCGGGTGCCCACGACCACGTCGTGACCCAGCTCGGCAAGCCGACCCGCGATTGCCCGCCCAACCATCCCGGTCCCCAGCACAGCGATCTTCATGATCCTTGCTCCTCAGCGACTTCTGAGGGCAGTCCCTCAGGCGACACGGAACCTAGCAGAGACGATTGTCCAGCGCGATCGGCTCAACTTCACGCGGTCGGCAGGAGGTTTCGGTCGTTGGTCGAGTGCCGGAAGGTCACGCTGATCCGTGGCCCCGCGGAGGCTGACTTGGGAATTGTGTGTTGCCAGGTGCGCTGGCTGGTGCCGCCCATGACCACCAGGTCGCCGGGCTGCGGCAGCAGGGTGAGCGCCGTGCGGCCGCCGACGGGGCGCAGCAGGAACCGGCGGGGCTGGCCCAGGGACACGATCGCCACCATGGGTTCTTTGATGGTGCGGGCGATGCGATCGCCATGCCACGCGACGCTGTCGCGTCCATCGCGATAGAGGTTGATCCCCACCGAGTCGAAGGTGGGCCCGTACTGCGCGGAGAGACGCGCTCGCATCTGCTCCAACGCTTCCGGCAGCGGACGTTCGGCGTCGCCAGTCGACCAACCGGCGAGGAGTCGCGGCTGGACGACCCGCTTGCCGTGGATGACCATCTCGCCGGTGTGCCACGGAGCGTTGGCAAGCAGCCACTCGAAGAGCTGGTCAGGAGCGTGAAGCCAGCCGGGAACGTGATCCACCCATGCGGCGCCTCCGAGCTCGATGCGACGACCGCCGTCGAATGACATGTCCGCTGGGCCACCATCGGTGGTGCCGAGCACGTCAAACAGCGACGGCTGCCAGGAGAGCGATTCTGCGCCGAGCATGTGACCCAGCCTACCCAAGCGCGACCTCGCGTCGGCCCGCCATCGCGGCTGCGCCTGAACTGCCGCACGCCCGGCGCTATATTTCGACGCCATGAGCCTCTGGCGCGGCCCCGGAAGCGCCGGTGTGGCCCGCAGCTCTCTCGGCGTTGGAGCCGCCATCGCCGCGCCCATCGCGGTCACCGCGGCCCTCGTACCACTGGGCGCAGGGACGTCACGTGACTATGTCTTCGTCTACCTGGCCGTCGTCGCCGTGCTCGCGGTGCTCAGCGGGCTCGTTCCGGCGCTCGTGGCAGCCGCCGCCAGCTTCCTGCTGGTGGACTACTTCCTGGTCCAGCCTCTGCACACATTCACGATTGCCGACGAGACCGACGTGGTCAACCTGCTGGTGTTCTTCGGCACCGCAGGCCTGGTCGGTGGTCTCGGCTCGCGCCGCCGGCGCGCGCAGCTGAACGCTGAGGCGCTGTCGAGGGAGCTGCGACGCGCCAACAGCGACCTGGCTCGGCTCAACCAGGAACAGGCTGATGCGGCTGCGGTCGCCGTGCGGCTTGCGCGAACCGAACAGCAGGTGCACGTGCTCGAGGAGACCGACCAACTTCGCGCCGACCTGCTCGCCAACGTGTCCCACGAGGTGCGCACTCCCCTGGCCACCATCCTCACCGGCACAACCGGTTTGCTCGACAACCCGGCCCTGGCCAGCGTGTTGCGACCCGATGTGCAGGGCATCGTGGGCGAGACCGAGCGCCTGGCCCGGCTCGTCTCCGACATGCTCGACCTGGGGCGGATCGAGGGACACGCGCTGCGCCTCCAACTGGCTGATGTCGACCTGCACGACGCGATTGACGCCGCTGTGGAGCGCCTTCACCGAATCTCACCGGCCCGTACTGTGACCGTCGACGTCGACGAATCGATCGAGGTCACCGCCGACTGGTCGCGTCTCGGCCAGGTGTTCGACAACCTGCTCGTCAATGCCGATCGCTACGCGCCGCAGGGCACGCCGATCCGCGTCGAGGCCGCGCATGGCAAGCGATCGATGGTGGTCGTCCGGGTCGTGGACCGTGGCCCCGGCGTCCCGACCGACCAGCGTGAGCGCATCTTCGAGCGCTTCGTGCGCTCCAACGACGAGAGCAGGGCCGATGCGGGCATGAGCACGGGCCTCGGTCTGGCCATCGTCCGCGGCATCGTCGAGGCGCACGCCGGGCGAGTATGGGTCGAGGAACCGCGCGATGGCGAGGGCGGCAGATTCGCATTCGCTCTGCCCGCTGCCGAACAGTCAGCGGTCGCTGGCGAGGATGTGGACGTCGACGTCGACGAGTAGCCGGATGAGGCGTCGCAGGGTGCGCGACTGGCGGCGGCCCGGCGTCCGCCGCAGCACGATCTCGGTGATCCGATGGGCCCGCGCATAGGCGGCGATGGTGGCGGCGACGTCACTGCCGTCGACCGTCACAAACTCACCGCCCAGCCGATGGGTCAGGGCCGCGTAGGCGCCCAGCAGCCGCTTCTCCTCGTCGGTCCGGCGGCTCGACCGCACCGAGATGGCGGTCAGCATGTCGTCGCGCCTCGCCGCAAATCGGGCGGCCCAGCTGATCAGGTTCTCCTGACCGGGACGCGGCGGCACACTGACCAGAAAACGGGACCGCGCCTCCCACGGAGCTGCGATTCGTTTTGAAGCCATGTAGCTGAGCAGGCGGCGGTCGGTGTGCTGCGCCACCCGGCGAAAGGTGAGCTCACGCAGGGTGGCCAGCACCGTGGGCCGGAAGCTGCCCTGCAAGGCGTGCACAGCCGCTTGGGGGCTCATGATCAGGCCGTCGCGCAAGCGCTCCTCCAACTCTGACGGAACGATGTCGACGAGCTCCACCTCATCGGCTGCGTCCACGGCCGCGTCCTCGACCGCCGGCGCATCGGGGTCGCGATCGAGCAGAGACCCCATTCCGTCCACCGTGCTACGCAGGTCACTCATGTGCACCGTGCCGATGACCGTGATCCCGGCAGCACGGACCTGGGGCAGCACGTCGGCGACGAGCTCGCCCGTTGTGGTGCGGCCGGCAAGATCATCGACAGCCGCCACGTCCGGATTGCGGGCCAGGAGCGCGGCAAGGTCCAGCACACCGCGAGCGGCAGCGCCGCGACTCCCCCCGAGCAGGGCGAGGTGCTCGAGCTGACCGTGCCTGCCCCGCGGCAGGGCCGCCACCACCACGTCGGTGCCGCGCCCCGCGCGGCGTCGCGCCTCGTCCAGCATCGCAGTGGTCGTGCCCACGCCCAGCGCGTAGCCCAGGTAGAGGCGCAGGCTGCCCATGCTGTGCATGTCTGCATTGAGGCCGCGCAGCAGGCTGTCGGGGTCAGGACGCTCCGGGTCGTCGCCGGCAGTGATGCCGTGGCGAGCGATCACGTGCACATCGACGTCCGGCAACCCCTCGACCACGCGGTCGACGATGTTGGGACGCAGCGACCCGAGCACGCTGGCCGCTCTGGGCTCGCCGATGACGATGTGTCGGGCTCCCCGCTCACGCGCGGCGCCGATGACCCACGCGGCAATGTCGCCGCCATCGTGCTCGATCACCGCGCACTGCAGTTCGCCTGCCAGACGCCGGTACACCGTGTCGTCGGCGTCGGGTGAGGTGGCGTGCTCGTGGACGTGCACGATGGTGCAGAGGCCGCGCCGGCGACGCGCCAGCCGCACCGCCCGCCGGATCAATTGCTCGGCCGTGGCGCGACCGGAGACGGCGACAATGACGTCCTCCGGCGGCGCCTGCACCCCAACACGCGTATCGCCGACCCGCTCGGCGACGAAACGCAGGCCGATCTCCCGAAGAGCGGCGAGGTTGCCGGGGCGGAAGAAGTTCTCCAGCGCGGTGTCGACGCGCTCGGGCGCGTAGACGTTGCCGTGTTTCATTCGTTTGCGCAGCGCCTCGGGCGTGATGTCGATGAACTGCACCTCGTCCGCCGCATCAAGCACCGAATCGGGCACGGTCTCGTGCACGGTGATCCCGGTGATCTTCTCGACGAGGTCCTTCACTGACTCGAGGTGCTGGATATTCATGGTGCTGATCACGTCGATGCCGGCCGCGCGGATGTCCTCGACGTCCTGCCATCTCTTGGGGTGGCGCAGGCCCGGGGCATTGGTGTGCGCCAGCTCGTCGATCAGGGCCACGTGAGGGTGGCGAGCGACAACTCCCTCGACGTCCATGTCGGAGATCTCCGTGCCCTTGTAGGTGACCGAGATGCGCGGCACCACCTCGAGCGTCCCCACCGCCTCAGCGGTCCGCCGCCGCCCGTGCGTCTCGACCAACCCCACGACGACGTCCTCCCCGTCCTCGCGCCGGTCGCGGCCTTCGCGCAGCATCGCGAACGTTTTCCCCGACCCCGGGGTGGCGCCGAGGTACACCTTCAGGAGCCCACGCCGCGGCGCTGGCCCGGTCAGAGTGGCCGCGGCGCTGGTCGAGCGCTGCTCAGGAGGCGGCACCGGCATCGATTGCCATGTTGAGGGAGAGGACGTTGACGTGGGGCGAGCCGAAGATCCCCAGCGATCGGCCCGCGACGTGCGCCTCCACGAGTGCGGTCAGCTTGGCCGGGTCAAGGTGTCGTGCGCTGGCGACCATGTTCACCTGGGCGAGCGCCCCGGCCTCACTGATGTCGGGGTCGAAGCCGGTGAAGTCACCGGTGACCAGGTCCACCGGCATGGGTGCGTTACTCCCGTCGGCGTTCTTGGCCACACCCTGGCTGTGCAGGTAGTCGGTGTAGCCCGTCACGCGCCTGACCAGGACCTTGCTGCTGGGGCCAAGGTTGCTCCCCGTGGAGTTGGCGGCGTTGCAGGGCAATGGGTTGCCGCTGCTGTCGACGGTGAACGACGGGCGGCTCTGGAAGTACCTTGGATCAATCACGAAGATGACGTTGCCCTGGTCGTCCTTGGTCGTTGCATACACGGTGTTGCCGTTCTCGTCGGTGGTCGACTTGTAGAAGCACTGACCGATCAGCGACGACCCGATCACCTTGCCGTTCTTGTCGGTGACCAGACTGCCATTGGCGTTGCCGTTGAAGGCCACCTGGGCGACACCGGTCATCACCAGCGGGTAGGCGATGCCGCACACCACAGCGAGCAGGAGCGTGATTCGCACCGCGGCGTTCAGGTCCCTGACAAGTCTGCGCATGGGTGTCTCCTAGACGAGGTGCAACGCGGTGACGAGGAGATCGATCAGCTTGATGCCCGCAAACGGGACGATGATTCCGCCGAGGCCGTAGATGAGCAGGTTGCGGCGTAGCAGGGCGGCGGCGCCGATGGCGCGGTACGCGACCCCGCGCAATGCCAGTGGGATCAGGGCCACGATGATCAGCGCGTTGAAGATCACCGCGGACAGCACGGCGCTGTTGGGCGAATGGAGGCGCATCACGTTCAGCGCGCCCAGCTCGGGAAGGGTCACCACAAAGATGGCCGGGATAATCGCGAAGTACTTGGCGACGTCGTTGGCGATGGAGAAGGTGGTCAGGGCGCCGCGGGTCATCAGCAGCTGTTTTCCCGTCTCCACGATCTCGATGAGCTTGGTGGGGTTGGAGTCGAGGTCGACGAGGTTTCCAGCCTCCTTGGCGGCCTGGGTGCCGCTCTGCATCGCCACACCAACATCGGCCTGTGCCAAGGCGGGTGCGTCGTTGGTCCCGTCGCCGGTCATCGCCACCAGCTTGCCTTCGGCCTGCTCTCTGCGTATCAGCTCGAGCTTGTCTTCCGGCGTCGCCTCGGCGAGAAAGTCGTCGACCCCTGCCTCCTTGGCGATGGCAGCGGCGGTGAGCGGGTTGTCGCCGGTGATCATCACTGTGCGAAGACCCATGCGTCGCATCTCGGCAAAGCGAATGCTGATGTCTGGCTTGACGATGTCCTTGAGGTGGATGGTGCCGAGCACGCGATGGTTCTCCGCGACCACCAGCGGCGTGCCTCCCGACCGTGCGATGGTTTCCACCTGGGTGCGCACCTCGGACGGCAGCTCGGGGGCGCCCCCCTCCGCTGCGGTCCAGGCAGCCACCGAGTCCGCGGCGCCCTTGCGAATCGAGGTCCCCTGCTTGTCGACGCCGCTCATCCGGGTCATTGCCGAGAAGGGCACTATCTCCCAGCCTTCGCCGCCGTCCCCGGTGGCCCCCAGGCGCCGCGACAGGGCCACGATGCTGCGTCCCTCCGGGGTTTCATCGGCGGCCGAAGCGAGGTTGGCGGCGCGCAGCAGGCGCTCCATCTCCACTCCAGGTGCAGGGATGAATTCCGACGCCTGCCGGTTGCCCAGCGTGATCGTTCCGGTCTTGTCGAGCAGCAGGGTGTCCACATCACCAGCGGCCTCGACGGCACGGCCCGACATCGCCAGCACGTTCTTCTGAAGCAGGCGATCGATCCCGGCGATACCGATGGCTGAGAGCAGGGCGCCGATGGTGGTGGGAATCAGGCAGACCAATAGGGCGACCAGCACCGTGACTGTCACCGACGTGCCCGCAAAGACAGCGAACGGCTGCAGCGACACCACGGCGAACACGAAGATGATCGTCAGCCCGGCGAGGAGGATGTTGAGGGCGATCTCGTTCGGCGTCTTCTGGCGTGATGCCGACTCGACCAGGCCGATGATCTTGTCGAGAAACGTCTGCCCGGGATCCTGGGTGATCTCGACGACGATGCGGTCGGAGAGGACCCGCGTGCCTCCCGTCACCGCGTCGCGATCTCCGCCGGCTTCGCGAATCACCGGTGCCGATTCCCCAGTGATCGCCGATTCATCGACGGACGCGATTCCCTCGCGGATCACGCCATCGCTGGGGATCACGTCACCGGCCTCGCAGACCACGACGTCGCCCTTACGCAGCTCGGGAGCGGGGGTGGGAATCTCACGGCCGTTGACGAGCTTGCGTGCGATCGTGTCGGTACGCGTCCGGCGCAGGGTCGCCGCCTGCGCCTTGCCGCGGCCCTCGGCGACCGCCTCCGCAAAATTGGCAAACAGGACGGTGAACCACAGCCACAGGGCGATCTGGCCCACAAGGCCGTTGTCGGCTGCCCCGTTGAAGAGACCGGTGACAAACGCGTAGGTGGTCATCATGGCGCCGATGCCGACGACGAACATAACCGGGTTGCGCGCCTGCCACCGGGGGTTCAGCTTCTTGAAGGAGTCCGCGAGCGCAGGGACGAGAATGGCGCGGTCCATGATGCTTTGGACACGGCGCCCACCGGACCGTGGGGGCGGAGAGTGCGGGGCCTGCGGAGGCGCGATGGCTGTCATTCGTCGTCTCAGTGAAGATGGCCGGCGGCGAGCTGGAAGTGCTCGAGAAGAGGTCCGAGTGCCAGTGCGGGGAAGAACGTGAGCGCACCGACAACGAGGATCACACCGACCAGCAGGGCGGTGAAGAGCGGGGTGTCGGTGGGGAAGGTTCCCGCACTGGCGGGGATCACCTTCTTCTTCACCATCGACCCGGCGAGCGCCAGGATCGGGACCACAAAGACGTACCGGCCCAGCCACATGGCGATCTCAAGGGTGGTGTTGTAGTACAGCGTGTTGCCGGAAAGGCCGGCGAATGCGCTGCCGTTGTTCCCGGTGGTCGAGCTGAACGCGTACAGGATTTCGGTGAAGCCGTGCGGTCCCGAGTTGAGCGGACCGAGCTTGCCTGGTGCAACCAACACCGAGATCGCGGTCAGCCCGAGGATCGAGAATGGAAGGATCAGGATGGCGAGCGCGGCCAGCTTGACGTCCCTGGACTCGATCTTCTTGCCGAGGTACTCCGGTGTGCGGCCGACCATGAGTCCGGCGATGAAGACAGCGAGGATGACGAACATCAGCATCCCGTACAGGCCCGCACCGATGCCTCCAGGGGTGATCTCGCCCAGCTCGATGGAGAGAAGCGGCACCAGGCCGCCAATGGGCGTCAGGCTGTCATGCGAGGCATCCACCGATCCAGTGCTTGTGCCAGTGGTCGAAGCGACGAATTGCGACGACTGAGGTACCCCGAACCGGACGGCCTTCCCCTCCATGTTTCCGCCCGACTGAGTGGACGTGGCTGCCTGGGTCACCCCGGCTCCGACGAGCGCGGGGTTGCCGCTCTGCTCCGCAGCGATCGCAATGCTCGTCATTCCGACGAGGATCACACCCATGGCGGCGAGCACCGCCAGCCCCTGTTTGGTGCTGCCCACCATCTTTCCGAACGTGAAGGTCAGCGCGACGGCGATGAGCAGGAGGCTGAAGATCTCGAAAGCGTTGGTGAAGCCGTTGGGATTCTCGAAGGGATGTGCCGAGTTGGCGTTGAAGAACCCGCCACCGTTGTTGCCGAGGTCCTTGATGATCTCCTGCGAGGCGACCGGGCCCTGTGCGATGGTTTGAGTCACGCCGCTGAGCGTGTGCGCCGAAGTGTACGGGGAGAAGTTCTGGATGACACCCTGCGACATCAGGACGATGGCACCGATGATGGCGATGGGCAGAAGAACGTAGAGGGTCCCCCTGGTGACGTCGACGTAAAAGTTGCCAAGCGTCTTGCCCGAGCGTCGCGCCAGCCCACGGATCAGGGCAATGGCCAGTGCCAATCCCGTGGCTGCGGAGAGGAAGTTATGCAGTACCAGCGCGACCATCTGTGAGAAATAGGTCATCGTGGTCTCGCCGGCGTAGTTCTGCCAGTTCGTGTTGGTCGTAAAACTGATCGCGGTGTTCATGGCCAGGTCCGGAGCAACACCGGGCAGGCCCTGGGGGTTGATCACGCTCTGGAGGGGCAGCCTGTCCTGGAAACGCAGCAGCAGGAAGGTGACCAGGAGGCTGACCACCGTCACCACCAGGGTGGCCATCAGGTAGCCGACCCACGTCTGCTCGTCGTCCTCCTTCACCCCGATGACCCGATACACACCTCGCTCGGCGGGACGGAGCACCCGGCTCAGGAACACCCGCTCGCCGCTGAAGACCTTGGCCATGTAGCCGCCCAGTGGTCGTGCGCACAGGAGCACCGCGGCAAAGATCACCACGACGCCGACGATCTCCCACGCCATCAGAACTTCTCGGGAAAGAGCATCGCGGCGAACAGGTACACGGTGGCGATCAGGGCGATGATGCCGGCGACGATGTAGCCGAGGACGGGGCTCACAGCTTGGTCAACCCGGCGACATATGCGGCGGTCGCTGCGACGAGGGCCGCCAGGACCAGCAGCATCAGCAGGTCGACGTTCATGCCGCGTCCCCACTTGACCGGGACCGCCGATCCCTCAGCCTGATGACCGCGGGCATGGCGGTTGGCTCTGCAGGCGGACGGTACACGAAAGTCTGCCCACTGATGTTGATCCCGTCCCCGCGAAGGCGGAGGTACCGTGAGCGGTGGAAGAGTCGGCGCCGTCGTACCAACAGGTCGACATCGGTGCCACTGAGGATGCGGCCCACCACCACTCCGAGCCTCGCACCACCGTCGTCGACAACCGGCACTCCCAGCAGTCGTGCCAACGGTCGGCGGAGCTCGCTGCTCGCCTGTCCCTTCATGCCAACAGGATCGCGCGCCAAGCGTGAACGTATGGTCAACGTTCTTGGTAGTCAGCCCGATGCCGCACCAGCCTCCGGAATCGGCCCGAACCTGTAGCCCTGACGCCCAACCGTGACGATGATCTGCGGATTTGCCGGGTCTTCCTCGAGCTTGTGGCGCAACCGCTGGATGAAGGTGCGCAGGTAGGGGCGGTCGCCGGCGTACGACGGTCCCCACACGCGCGAGAGCAGCACGCGCTGATCCATCAACTGTCCGGCATGGCGCGCCAGCTCAGCCAGCAGCACGTACTCCGTCGGCGACAGCCGCACCTCGTTGCCAGCTCGGGACACCGCGCGGCTGCCCAGGTCGACGACCACGTCCCCACTGCGAATCACCTGGCGCGTCTCGCCGACCGGCCGGACCCGGCGCAGCACGGCCCGGACCCTGGCCAGCAGCTCGCCGGCGCCGAACGGCTTGGTGAGGTAGTCGTCGGCGCCGAGGTCGAGGGCACGCACCTTGTCCTGCTCATCCCCTCGCGCTGAGACCACGATCACCGAGGGCTGGCGCCGCCCCTCGAGGGTTCCGAGAATCTTCCAGCCGTCCACGAAGGGCAGCCCGATGTCGAGCAGGACGATGTCGGGGGCAGCGCTGGTCAGCATCTCGATGCCCGCGCGACCGTCCCCGGCCACCTGGACGTGGTGCCCTGCTCGTTCGAGTGTGGCGACCAGCACCCGTCGCAGAGCGGCATCGTCCTCGATGACCAGGATGCGGCCGGTGTCCTGCTCGGGCATCGCCCTCCCCGAGGTGCGCCGTGAATGGGCCAACGCCGCCACCTTATCCTCTCGGCGTGCGTGAGGACGTCGACTTCGTGGTGATCGGGTCCGGCCCCGCCGGCGAGAAGGCGGCGACGCACGCCGCCTACTTCGGCAAGAGGGTGGCGATGGTAGAGCGGTCCGAACGGGTTGGCGGCACACCCATCGGCACCGCGGGCGTGCCCACCAAGACGCTCCGCGAGACCGCCCTGTACCTCACCGGCTTCCGTCGCGCCGACGTCTATGGGGTGGGCATGCACCTCCACCCTCAGCGCATCACCGAGCTTGCGCGGCAGCGCCACGAGGAAGTGCAGGCCACCATGGTGACCCGCGTGCGCGAGAACCTGGCGCGCAACCATGTCGAGCTGGTCCACGGCGTGGCGAGGCTCACATCGGACCGCACAGTCTTGGTCCGGCCGGCCAACGGCGGCACAGAGCGCATCATCCGTGCGGACGCGGTCCTCATCGCCACCGGGTCCAGCGCGCTACGCCTCCCGGATCTTTCCCTCGACGATCCCCACATCCTTGACGCCGACAGCTTCATCGACGCGCTCGAGAGCGTCGGCTCGGTGTTGGTCGTCGGGGCCGGACCGATCGGCTGCGAGTACGCGTCGATCTTTGCCGCTCTCGGAGCACGCGTGACGCTGATCGACTCGGCTGACCGCGCCGTCGGCATGGTCGACGGTGAGATCGCGGCGGAGCTCGTAGACGTGTTCAGGGGCATGGGCATGGATGTGCGGCTCGCCACGACTGTGAGCGGCGTGGTCCGCCGCGGCGAGATGCTCGAGGCCACGCTCTCGGATGGAGACGTGGTGCGCGCCGATAGGATCCTCCTGGCCACCGGCCGC
>DATBCJ010000056.1:0-19232 GCA_036270565.1 Candidatus Dormiibacterota bacterium
CCCAGCTACTGCACCAGCTCCTTCCTCGGAACCACCACATGGATGGTGCAGTACGTCTCCGGGTCCGTCGACGTCGACGACGCGTGCGGCACGGCGCCGCCACCTCCGCCCGACTACTCGGTCACCGTGCCGAGCTCGATCAGCGCGCACACCGGGACGGACCTGACCACCTCGGTCACGGTGACCTCGACCAACAACTGGAGCGGCACGGTCGCGCTGTCGGTGAGCGCCCCGTCCCGGGTCACCGCCACCCTCTCGAGCTCGTCCATCACCGTCGGACCCAACACCACCAACACGGTGTCTCTGACCCTGCGCAGCGCGACCACCGGCAGGTACACGGTGACGCTGACCGCGCAGCCCGTCAGTGGGAGCGCGACGTTGGCGACGCACGGGGCCAGCGTGTCGTTCTTCGTCTACCGACGGGCTCAGGGCGGTTAGGTCCTCAGCTGCGCAGCGCTGCCTCGCGGACCAGCTCGATGGGATGACGCGCGACCCGATGGGTGCCGTGCTCGATCTGCTGACGGCACGACACCCCGGTCGCGGCAATGACCGTGCTCGACGGCTCAGCGCGGATGGCGGGGAACAGCCGCATCTCGCCGATTTGCATCGACAGCTCGTAGTGCTCGGCCTCGAAGCCGAACGAGCCCGCCATGCCACAGCAACCGGCGTCCACCTCGATCACTGTCGCGCCCGGGATGCGCGACAACAGCTCGACGCTGGCGGCGGTGCCGGCCAGCGCCTTCTGGTGGCAGTGTCCGTGGAACAGGATCCGGCTGCCCTGCAGGGCTGACTCCGGGTCGAGGAGCAGGCGCCCGGCGTCGATCGCGTCCACCAGCAGGTCGTCCACGAGACGGACCTGGCCGGCCACGGTGACGGCCGCGTCGCTGCCCGGCTGCAGCGCCAGGTGCTCCTCGCCAAGCGTGAGGATGCACGACGGTTCGACACCGACGACGGGCACCCCCTGCCGTGCCCACCTCTCCAGCTTTGCGGTCATGGCACGCGCCGCGCGCGCCGCCTCGTCCAGCCGGCCCTTGGAGATCGCCGCGCGTCCGCAGCACTGGTCGATCAGCTCCACCGTCCACCCGGCCATCTCCAGCAGCTCCACCGCGGCGACGCCGACCGCGGGCTCGGTGAAGGTTGTGAAGGAGTCGGCGAGGAAGGCGACGGTGCCGCGCGACGGCGCCGGGCGGCGGCGGCGCGCGAACCAGCGCAGCAGGGTGCCACGCTGAAAACGCGGCAGAGGCCTGCGTGCGGTGACCCGCAGCACACGCTCCATCAGGGCGCGCGCTCCCGGCACCGCGAGCAGCCAGTTGGACAGCGGCGCGCACGCCGAGCCGAGGCGGTTGAGCCGGCGCGCCGCCGTGAAGAATCGCGCCCGCGCGGGAACACCGTGTGTCGCCTGGTAGTGGAAGAGGAGCTCGCTCTTCATCGATGCCATGTCGACGCCGAGCGGGCACTCGCTCTTGCAGGCTTTGCATTCCAGGCAGAGGTCGAGGATGTCGTGCAGACGCTCGTCGCCCAGCGCCGCGTGGGGGTTGGGTTGCGACAGCGCCATGACCAGCGCGTTGGCCCGCCCCCGGGTGCTGTGCTCCTCCTCGCGCGTGGCCATGTATGACGGGCACATCACCCCCGTCGATCCCTTGCGGCAGACGCCGATGTTCATGCAGCGGTCGGCGGCGCCGCGCATGCCACCGCTGCCGGCAAACGACAGCCGCGTGGCCAGGGGAGGCGCCGGCTGCAGCGACGGGTCGCGCAGGTTCTCGGTCATCGCGGGCGCGTCCACGATCTTGCCCGGGTTGAGCCGTCCCTGCGGGTCGAAGAGCCGCTTGACGTCACGCATCGCCTCGTACAGCTCGTCGCCGAAGACGCTGCGATTGAACTCGCTGCGCGCCAGTCCGTCACCGTGCTCGCTGGAGTTGGCGCCGCCGAACTCTGTGACCAGGTCACGGATTTCCTCCGCGACCGCGCGCATGGTGTCGACCTCCGCCGGCGCGGTGAGGTCCATGAAGGGGCGGATGTGCAGGCAGCCCACCGAGCAGTGGCCGTAGAAGCCGGCGGTGAGGCCGCGGCGCTCGAGGACGGCGGCAAAGCGGGCGGTGTACTCGGAGAGTCGCGCGGGGTCGACGGCGGTGTCCTCGATGAACGCCACCGGCCGCCGCGTTCCCGTGCTCGCCGCCATCAGCAGACCGAGTCCCGCCGAACGCACCTTGAGCAGCGCATCCTGCTGCGCCGCCATGGTCGCGCGCAGCGTGTGGTATCCGTGGCCGTGGCGGCGCCAGAGCCCGGCGAGCTCCTCGACGCCCGCGGCCGCTTCCGCCGCGGTGTCGCCGTTGAAGGTGACGAACAGCAGCGCGCTGGGATCGCCCTCGAGAATTGAGCCCAGAGCCGCGTACTCGATCTTCTGCCGCGAGAGGTCGAGGATGGTGCGGTCGATCAGCTCAACAGCGCTCGGTCCGCATGCAAGCGCGTCCTCGGTGGCGGCGATCGCCTGCGCGACCGACGCGAAGTGGCCGACGGCGATCGCCCTGGCGCCGCGTAACGGCACCAATCCGACGGTGGCCTCCGTGGTGACCGCAAGCGTTCCCTCCGAACCGACCACGAAGCGCGCCAGGTCGAACCGCGCAGCAAGCCGGTCGAGCCGGTAGCCGCCGGCGCGACGCCAGTACGGCGGGAAGCGCGTGGCGATGGCCGCGCGGTGGTCGTCGACCAGCGCGGGCAGCGCACGGTACAGACGTCCCTCGAGCGTGTCGGCCGCGGCGCGACGCTGTACCTGTGGGCCGTCGGCTGGCGCCAGGGTCGCGGTGCTGGCGTCGCTGAGCACCACCTCGAGGGCCTCGACGTGGTCGATGGTCATGCCGTACACGACCGATCCGCTCCCCGCGGAGTTGTTGCCGATCATCCCGCCGATCGTTGCCCGGTTGCTCGTCGACGTATCCGGCCCGAACAGCAGACCATGCCGCGCCACGGCGCGGTTGAGGTCGTCCTGGACCACGCCCGGCTGCACACGGGCGGTGCGCGCCTCGACGTTGATGTCGACGATCGCATCCATGTGGCGCGAGGTGTCGACGACCACGACCCTGCCCACGGTCTGCCCGGCGAGACTGGTGCCGGCGCCGCGGGGCAGCAACGGGGCGCCGTGCTGCGCGCACACCGACACCGCGGCGGCGACGTCGGCGGCGTCACGCGGGAACACCACAGCGAGCGGCTCGATGCTGTACATGCTCGCGTCGCGCGAGAAGATGTGGCGCGTGTACGCGTCGTCGCGCACCTCCCCGGCCACGGCGGTGCGCAGCGCAGCCGCGAGCTCGCTGGTCACCCGGCTCGACGCGCCGTCTTCACCGTCCGGGCGCGGCGCCGACGCACGAACGCATTGACGCCCCGTTTGAAGTCGCGCTGCATGACCCGCGGGCCGGCGGGCGCGGTCAGAGCTGCGGTTCGCCCCGGCGACTCGACCAGGTCGACCGCCTGCTTGGCGGCGCGGACGGCGGCGTCGGACGAGCGCAGGATGGCGGTGATGAGGCGGTCGACGTGATGGTCGAGCTCGTCGCCGCGGACGCAGGCGTTGGCGAGGCCGAGACGCACCGCCTCCTCCGCACCGACCATGCGCCCGGTGTAGAGCATCTCGCGCGCCACCGACGCACCGGCGTGGGCGGTGAGCCGATTGGCGAATGACGGCGACACCAGGATGCCCAGCCTCGCGATGGGCATGCCGATCGACGCGTCGGCGGCGAGGACGCGCATGTCGCAGGCCAGGGCCAGCTGGCAGCCGGCGCCCGCCGCGGGGCCACGCACCTTGGCGATCACCGGGACCGGCATCGCCTCGATCGCCGTGCAGGCAGCCTCCATGCGCACGAAGCTCAGGTCGACCTCGTCAGGCGTGGCCTCGACCCACTCGCGGATGTCGGAGCCCGCCGAGAACCATGAAGCCTCTCCCTCGATCACCGCCACGCGCAGCTCGGCGTCGCTGGCCAGAGCGCGCATGGCGTGCTCGATGCCGGCCCAGCCGCCACTGGTGAGCGCGTTGCGGCGCTCGCCCGAGCCGATCGTCACCCGGGCCACGCTGCCGTCCAGCGCCAGGGAGACGAGTGGTTCCACCAGGCCGGTCATCGCACCACGCCACGCTCGTGGAGGGAGGCGATGTCGGCGGGTGTGTAGCCGAGCTCGGCGAGGACCTCGTCGGTGTGCTCGCCGAGCAGCGGCGGCGGGCGGCGCACGGTGGCGGTGTGGCTGGACAGCTTCACCGGCGACCCGGGCATGCGAAGGGTCCCCGCGGTGGGGTGCTCAGCGGTGACCACCATGTCGCGCGCCAGCACCTGCGGATAGGCGAGCGCCCTGTCGACCGTGTTGATGGCGCCGGCCGGGATGCCGGCGCGAGCAAGCTCGGCCGCCCAGTCGGCGGACTCGCGCGACGCCAGCGCGGCCTCAACCAGCGGGATCAGCGCGGCGCGGTTGACGACGCGGTCGGGGTTGGTGGCGAAGCGAGGGTCGGCGGCCAGCTCGGGCAGTCCGATGATGGGCGCGAACCGCCGCCAGAGCACGTCGTTGCCGACCGCGACCATAAGGAACCCGTCGCGGGTGCGCAGCGCCTGGTACGGGACGATGGTGGGGTGCGCCGAGCCGTAGCGTCGCGGCACCTCGCCGCTGGCGAAGTAGCCGCCGGCCACGTAGGTCAACCAGGCGATCTGGCCGTCCAGGAGGGAGATGTCGATCCAGTCGCCGCGCCCGCTGACGGCGCGCGCGTGCAGCGCCGCGAGGACGCCGATGGCCGCCCACATGGCGGCGCCGAGGTCGGCGACCGGGGTGCCGACGCGCACCGGGTCTCCGTCGGCCTCGCCGGTGACGCTGACCACGCCGCCCAGGGCCTGGGCGATGGCGTCGTAGCCGGGCAGCTGCGCGTCCGGGCCGGTCTGGCCGAAGCCTGAGATCGAGGCATAGACCAGGCGCGGGTTGCGCGCCGAGAGCTCCGGGTAGCCGAGGCCGAGGCGGGCCGCCGCGCCGGGACGGAAATTCTCGACCAGCACGTCGGCGTCGTCGGCGAGGCGCAGCGCGATCTCCCTACCCGCGTCGGCCTTGAGGTCGACCGCGATGCCTCGCTTGTTGCGGTTGATCGAGAGGAAATACGCCGACTGGTCGCCCTGGTACGGCGGCGCCCACTCCCTGGTGTCGTCGCCACCCGCGGGGTTCTCGAGCTTGATGACCTCGGCGCCGAGGTCGGCCAGGATCATGGTGGCGAACGGGCCGGAGAGGATGCGGCTGAGGTCGAGCACGCGCAGCCCGGCGAGCGGTCCCGTCGGCGGAGCTGGCACGCGGTGGGAAACCATTGCCGCCTACTTGGTGAGCACGCCGACGTAGAGCTTCACCACCTCGTCGTTGTGGAGAAGCTCGCGACCGGGCCCATCCAGACGGTTCTGGCCGAGGACCAGCACGTACGCCCAGGCCGCGTGGCGCAGCGTCTCACGGGTGTTCTGCTCGACCACGACCACGGCGACGTCGGTCGCCCGCACCTGCTCGATGCGCTGCCACACGGTGCTCTGGAACTTCGGCGAGAGCCCGGCGCTGGGCTCGTCGAGGATGAGCACCGCGGGGTCGACCATGAGGCCGCGGGCCATGGCGAGCATGGTGCGCTGGCCACCGCTGAGGGTTTCGGCGCGGCGGCGGTGGGCGAGCTTGAGATCGGGGAACAGCTCATAGAGCTCGTCGGCCCGCTCCTGGACACCCCGCCTGCGCGAGTAGCCGCCCATCTCGAGGTTCTCCTGCACGGAGAGCTGGGGGAAGACGTTGGCCACCTGGGGGACGTACGCCACCCCGCGGCGCACCAGCCGGTCCGCGGCCATCCCGGTCACGTCGCTCCCCTCCACCACCACGGTGCCCGACCTGGGACGGATCACCCCGGCGATCGCCTTGAGCAGGGTGGACTTGCCCGCGCCGTTGGGTCCGACCACCGCGGTGATCGCCCCGCGGCGGGCGCGGATGCTGACGTTCTCGATGATCGGCGGCCCGCCGTAGCCGGCCGACAGCCCGGTGACCTCCAGCGCAAGCTGACCCGCCCGCCCGGCACCCGCAGCCGCAGCCATGGGCGGCGCCAGCTCAGGCGTCGGCGTCGTCATAGCTGGGCATCTCCCCGAGGTAGGCGTCGACGACCGCCTGGTTGGAACGCAGCGAGTCGAAGGGGCCCTCCGCGATCACCCTCCCCTCGGCCATGACCACCACCTGGTCGGTGACGCGCTCGATGAACGGAAGGTTGTGCTCGACGATGACCACCGCGGTCCCCGCCGTGACAAAGCCGAGAACGGCGGTGGCCATGCGCTCACCGAGAACGGGGTTGACGCCTCCCATCGGCTCATCGAGGACGACCAGCCGCGGCTCGGCCATGCGAATGCGCGCGAACTCCACCAGTCGCTTCTGCCCCCCGCTCAGGTTGCCGGCGCGTTCGTTGCGGAGCCCAACAAGGTCGAACTCCTCGAGGATGGCGCGAGCGCGGGCCAGCTCGTCGGCGGCGCGTTGCCTCTCCGCCTTGTTGGGGCCGCGCAGCGATCGCCAGAACGTCTCCCGGCGGGGATGGAAGGGGGCGAGGATGAGGTTCTCGAGCACGGTCAGCGCCGGCCATTCGCGTGGCGTCTGGAAGGTGCGGACCAGGCCCATGCGGCTGATGCGGTGCGGGGCCTTGCCCTGGATGGGCTTGCCCTCGAACAGCACGGTGCCCGCGTCGGGGATCTTGAACCCGGACAGCAGGTCGATGGCCGTGCTCTTGCCCGCGCCGTTGGGCCCGATCAAGCCGGTGACCTCTGCCTGCGCCGCCGTGAACGAGCAATCGTCCACGGCGTACACGCCGCCGAAGTGCTTGCTCAGGCCATGGATCTCCAGCAGTGCGGTCATGCCACGCCGGTGTCGAGCGCCGGTCCAGCCACCGGCTGTGGCGCGGCGATGGCCTCTGCCCCGGCGCCGGCGCTGCCGGGCGGCTCACCGTCGCGCATGCGCCGTTCGGGGAGGATGCCCTGGGGACGGAAGCGGATGAACAGCACCAGGACGATGCCGGTGAGCATGAGCCGGAACGCCGGCGTCCAGTCGGCGTGGCCGGGGACCTCGGGCAGGTAGCGGGTGGCCTCCTGGAGCAGCAGCACCATGACGCCCACACCGAGGATGACGCCGCGGATGCTGCCGCGGCCGCCCACCAGGATCGCCGCGTAGAGCGTGACCGTCTCCAGTGGCGACCACGCGCTGGTGTTGAACGCGGTGAGGAAGCCAGCGAAGAGCCCACCGGCGAACCCGCCGAGGCCGGCGCCGATCACGTAGGCCTTGAGCTTCAACCTGTAGATGTCGCGGCCGAACACGGCGGCGGCGCGCTCGTCCTCGCGCACCGTGCGCAGCGCCAGGCCGAAGCGGCTGCTGGAGAGACGCGTGAGCCCGATCACCACGATGGCGAGCAGCACCACGCAGAGCCCGAAATAGAAGTACTGGTAACTGTTGTAGTCGATGCCGAGGACGTCGGCCATCGGGGCGACGAGGCCGCTGAGCCCGGGATAGCCGTTGAAGAGAGGAACGAACTGGCTGGCGAAGGTGGACAGCACGTACACCGCGCCCAGGGTGACGATCGAGAAATAGATGCCGCGCAGATGGCGCAGCGCGATGGCGCCGACGATCAGGCCCAGCACCATCGCCGCCAGCGTTCCCAGCAGCACCGCGATCGGAAAGGGAAACTTCTGGGCCAGGATGTACGTCGACGACGGGTCCAGCGGCGGCCCGATGGTGAGCACCAGGGTCATGTACGCCCCGATCGCGACGTAGCCGTAGAAGGCCAGGTCGAAGTCTCCCGACCAGCCCCACACCACGTTGAGCCCGAGCGCCATGATCGCGAAGATCGCGGTCTGGGTGAGGTCGTTGATCAGCTGGTCGATCACTCGAACACACTCCGGCGGCCGCCGACGAAGAGGCCACGAGGGCGCACCAGGATGACCAGCGAGAGGATGGCGAAGGCGAACGCCAGGTTGTAGCTGGCGCTCAGGTAGCCGCCGAAGAACTCGAGCGCGATGCCGACGATGATCGCGCCGACGAGCGTGCCCAGCGCCCTGCCCAGGCCACCGGCGACGGCCGCCGTCAGGGTGATCAGGAAGTACTGGAAACCGAAGGTGGGGCTGAGGGTTCCCAGGCTTTCCGCGTAGATGAACCCGGCATACCCGGCGATGAGCCCAGCGAGCAGCCACGTCAGGGCCGCCACCCGGTGGGCGTTGATCCCCGACACGCTGGCCAGCGAGCGGTTCTGCGACACCGCGCGCAGTGACTTGCCGAAGCGGGTGTGCTGGATGATCACGTAGAGCAGCGCGGTGATCACCGCCGCGGACACCATGATCTGGATCTCGGTGTCGTTCCAGAGGAACGGGCCGATGGTGTGCGGCGCTCCCTGAGGCACCTGGTATCCGACATTGCCGCCGCCAAAGATCACCACCAGCACGTTCTGGATGACCAGGGACACGCCGAGCGTTGCGATGAATGTGGGCAACCCGCCGATCCCCCTGCGCACGAATCGATCGACGACGCCTTCGTGCACCGCCAGCGCGAGCAGGCCACCGCCGGCGGCGGCGGCGAGGCCGGAGAGGACGACGCCGCCGCCGTGCTGCTGCACCACGTAGGCGCAGTACGCACCCACGGTGAGGATCTCACCGTGCGAGAGGTTGGCGACGTTGGTCACCGCGTACTCGAGCGTGAACGCCAGCGCGGACAGCGCCAGGATGGCCGCCGCGACGAGTCCGAAACCGAGGGTCAGCAGTGCCTGGTGCACGGATGCGCGTGTCTAGGGCGTGGCTGCGGCCAGGTCGGATGCCGAGAGCAGCTGCACTTGCGTCTCCGCTCCGGTGGTGGCGTCGGCCTGGAAGGCGCCGTAGGGCCCGAAGACGTTCTGGTACTGGTTGTAGATCAGGTCGCCGCTGGCGCCGTCCATCTTGATCTTGGTGCCGGCCTGGATGCCCTTGAGGCAGTCGGCGTACGCGTCACACGCCTGACCCGGCGGGTTGGTGACCATCTTCATCGCCGCGATCACCGCGGGCCCGTCGGTGGTGCCCGCCTTGTCCATCGCCAGCGCCAGGCTGATCACCGCGTCGTACGCGTAGTTGGCGCCGGCGATCGGCTGCGCGGTGGCGCCGTTCTGGGCGGCAAAGGCCTTGGCGAAGTTGTCAGCCGCCGCGCCGGTTGCGTTGGTGCCGAACACCGAGATGAGATGGTCGTGCGCGATCGGATAGGTGATCGCCTTGAGGTAGTCGTCACCACTGGTGACGTCGGTGCCCACGATCGGGATCGCCAGGTTGTTGAGCTCCTTGAAGTTCTGGAACATCACCGCCGCGGTCTGCGGGTCGAGCTGCGTGAAGACGACGTCGGGGTGGGCGTTGATGATGTTCTGCACCTGGGTGCGGTACGACGTCTGTCCCGGTGCCACGGTGACGTCGGCGACGATGCTGTTGCCGAGCTTCTGCCAGGTCGCCTTGATCGGCTTGGGGATGGTCTGCTGAGCAATGTCCGACGAGAACAGCAGCGCCCCGGTCTTGTAGCCCTTCTTGTTTGCGTACAGCGCCATGGCCACGCCGAGCTGGGAGTCGGAGGGGCTGTCACGCCAGAGGTAGGGGTTGGTGTTCTTGTCGAAGGCCGTGCTCCCGCCCTGGAACTCGGTCGGGATCTTGGCGGCGCTGACGATCGGCGACACCGCGGCGATCTCCTGCGTCTCCGGACCGATGATGCCGCTGGCGCTGTTGGACGCCAGCAACTGGCGCACCGCGGGCACCGCGTCGGCCTCATCGCACTGGGTGTCGGCGTGGCTCAGGTCGAGCTGCTTGCCGAGCACTCCGCCGTTGTCGTTGATGACCTTCTGGGCAACCTGCGAGCCCTGCAGCATCGCCTGGCCGAGGACGGCCAGCGTGCCCGTGAAGCAGGAGAGGACGCCGTAGCTGACGTGCCCGGACCCGTCGGTCTTGATGTTCCCGGAGCCGCCACCCCCGCTCGAGCTGGTGGAGCTGCCGCACGCGGCCACGAGCACCGCCGCGGCCGCGGCGGTGAGGAGTCGTCTGGGGCCGGTCCTGCCGGTCATTCGGGCCACTGCACTCGGCGACACTGTCCCACCTCCAACAGGGCCCCCAGGGCCATCACCCACCGTGGTCTGGAGTGTTGCTCAGAGGCCTCAAGTGTGTCAATGTGTCAGTGGACGGACCAATCTGCCGCCCTGGGATAATCAGCCTCGTGCGCGTCGACACCTCGCCCCTTCGCCCGCTCGGCCGTACCCGGCTGTACGAAGACCTCGTCGAGCGCCTCGGCGAGTTCGTGATCCGCACCAACCTCGAGGTCGGGGCGCGCTTCCCGCCCGAGCGTGAGCTGGCCACCCGCCTGGGCGTCAGCCGGGCTTCGCTGCGGCAGGCGCTGGCGGTGCTCGAGGCCCAGGGCTTCATCGAGGTACGCCACGGCGGTGGCGTGTTCCTGCGCCGCAGCCGGGGGTTCGGCGGCGTGCTGCACAAGCTGGTGGAGCGCCGGGCGCGGCTGCCCGAGGTGCTCGAGGCGCGCGAGCTGCTCGAGGTGCGCCTCGCCGAGCTTGCCGCGACCCGGCGGAGCGCGCCGGACCTGGCCTCGATGCGGAGCGCGCTGGCGGCGATGGAGGCCGACGTGGATGCCGGTGGGCTCGGAGTCGCAGGTGACAGCGCCTTCCACCACGCGGTGCACCGGGCCGGCAAGAACAAGGTGCTCGAGCACGTCATCGACGGCCTCGCCGAGGCGATCCACGAGACGCGCCTCGAATCGCTCTCCGAACCCAACCGGCCGCGCGCCTCGCTGGAGGCGCACCGGCGCATCCTGGACGCCATCGAATCCACCGATTCCGGGCGCGCAGCGGAGGCGATGCGAGCGCATCTCCGCCAGGTGTCCGACGTCGCCCTGCTCCGCTGGGAACCTCCGCTGGCGTCAGACGACGACTGAGGCGCTAGGGTCTGGTGACATGGCTGAGATCACCGTCTACGGCGCGCCCTGGTGTCCCGACTGCCGCCGGGCCAAGAAGTTCCTCGGAGAGCAGCGCGTGCCCTTCGAATGGGTGGACATCGACGACAACCCGGCGGGACTGGCGACGGTCGAGCGCCTCCAGAACGGCGGCCGCACCATCCCCACCATCGTCTTCGGCGACGGCGACCACCTCGTCGACCCCAACAACGAGGAGCTGGCACGCCGTCTCGGCCTGACGCTCGACGCCAAACGGGGGTGCTACGACCTGGCCATCGTCGGCGGCGGTCCCGCCGGCCTGGCCGCGGCGATCTACGCCGCCCGCGAGGGGATCGACACCGTGGTCATCGAACGCAGCGCGCTCGGCGGCCAGGCGGGCGTCACCGAACGCATCGACAACTACCCGGGGTTTCCCGAGGGCATCGGGGGCGGTGCGCTCGCCGACCGGTTCATCGAGCAGGCGCGGCGCTACCGCGTGGAGCTGCTCAGCGCTGTCGGCGTGGAAAACATCGCGGCCGACGGCGATGACGTCTCGCTGCGGCTGGGCAGCGGCAAGGAGATCACCGCGCACGCTGCGCTGGTGGCCACCGGGTCCACGTACCGGCGGCTCGACATCCTCGGTGAGGACGACCTCATCGGCGCCGGGGTGCATTTCTGCGCCACCTGCGACGGTCCCTTCTACCGGGGCGCGGACGAGCTCCTGGTCGTCGGCGGCGGGAACTCCGCCGTCGAGGAGGGCATCTTCCTCAGCCAGTTCGCCAAGAGGGTCCGGATCGTGGAGCGCGGCCCCACGCTCAAGGCCTCGCAACTGCTCCAGGACAAGGTGCTCAACGACCCGCGCTTCGTGGTGCAGACCTCGACGACGGTCACCGCGCTGCAGGGGAAGAATCGCCTGGAGTCGGTGCAGCTCAAGGGCCCGGGCGGGGAGGAGAGCGTCACCCCGGCAGCGGCCTTCATCTTCGTCGGGCTCGATCCCAACACGGGCTTCCTCAAGGACAGCGGCGTGACCCTCGACGAGCACGGTTTCGTGCCCGCCTCCACCTGCTTCGAGACCTCGATGCGCGGGGTCTACGTCGCCGGCGATGTCCGCGCCGGGTCCACGAAGCAGCTGGGCTCGGCGGTGGGGGATGGCATCGCAGCCCTGCTCGCGATTCGCGCCTACCTGCAGGAGCACCACCAGGTGGCGGTGCACGCCTGACTCCGCGCCACCGGGCCCGGGCTAGTAGTAGGGCAGAGCTTTCTCGGCGGCCAGCGCGGCGCTGATGGCGTCGTGGAGGCGGCGGTAGAAGGCGCGACGCTCGGCGTGGTCGTCGTCGGGGTCGAGGGTCTTGCCCTTGTCATGCGCGGCGATCCAGGGTGGGGTCTCGCGGGCGACGACCACGCTGCCGACCCGGAGGACGATGTCGTCCGGCGCGCCCTCGAGCACCTGCAGGGTCACCTTCTGGGAGATCCCCACGTGGGAGACGACCTTCCAGTTGCGCTCCCAACGGCGCTCGGTGGTGCGTCCGCCCCCGGCGACGAGTGCCACGGGGTCCACGACCAGCGTCTCGCCCCCGCTCTCGTCGATGACCGTGGCGAGGATCACCGGGATGTCGGTGTCGAGGTCGCGACCCACCCAGTAGACGAGCGATGGCACCCGGTTGTCGAGCTCAGGGAGGTGGCCGGCGTCCAGCGCCTCCTGGCCGACTGCGATGACCGTGCTGGCGTGGCGCGCGCAGTACTGCTTGCCGGCGATGTCGAGGGCGTGCTGGGCGCACCACCGGGTGCCGCAGGCGCGCCGCCGACGATCCACGTAGGAGCACGGGAAGTCGGCGGGGTAGGCGCAGCCCGCCCGGCCGCACGCGGGGACGTCGGCTTGGTCCTGGTCCACCCCCCGGACGCTAGCAACCGCGCGGTGAAGCGGCGTGGCGCATCTGACTCCAGCCGGTAACGAGCCGCCACCAGGTGGTCCCGCTGCTATCCTCGGGCCGATAGGGCGGCCCCGCGGTCGTCTCCACACCGGCGGGGCGCCGTCCATTCCAGACATCCTCCAGCGCCCGCCACACCCGGCCCGGCCCATGCACTTGAGAACACGCCGCCTCCCCGCGGTTTTGATGCTCGGCGTCACAGCGGCGTCGCTGCTCTTCGTCTGGGCGGGCACCACCAGCGCGGGGGCCGGCTGGGCGCCCGGCGGCAGCCTCCCGGGGCTGGGGGCTGGGCGCATCTGGTCGGTGGCGGCGAGCCCGGGAACGGCGGGGTTGGTGGTCGCCGGCACCGACGCCGGCGTCTATACGAGCACCAACAGCGGCACCTCCTGGTCGGCGACCTCTCTGAAGGGCCTGCGGGTCTGGGCGGTGGGGTTCGACGCGCGCGACGCCAAGCGCATCTTCGCCGGGACCGACGGCGCCGGGGCGGAGCTGAGCACGGACGGCGGAGCCACCTGGACGGCGGTGTCGACCGGGCTGCCCGACCTCACCGTGCGTGCTTTCGCGTTCGGGCTCGACGGCATCGCCGCCGCGACCAACAAGGGGGTGGCTCTGAGCCCCGATGGCACCAGCTGGCACGACGGCGGGCTCGAGAAGTACTCGATCTCCGCGCTGGCGGTGGCGGCGAACTCGCCCTCGCTCGTGCTGGTGGCCGCGGCCGACCGTGGTGACCTCAGCAACGGGTACCTGTTCCGGTACAGCGGCAGCGGGACCACCTGGCAGGCCCTGGCGAGCGGGCTGCCGGCGTCGGCGATCGCCACCTCTGTCGCCGCCGGGCCGCTGTCAACGTCGGTCACCAAACGTCCCCTGATCGCGACCACCAGCCGGGGGATGTTTCGCAGCGGCGATGGCGGCTCCACGTGGACGGCGTCCACCGGCGTGGCCGAAACCCTGACCGTGACCTCCGCGATCTTCAGCCCGCTCGATCCCAACCTCGTGTACGCGGGCGCCGATGCGGGCGGTAGCAGCGGCGGCGACCTGCTGCGCTCCACCGACGGCGGCGGCAGCTTCAGCGCGTCGGACGCCGGGCTGCCCACCAAGACCCGCGAGGTGGAGAGCATCGCTGTCGAGCCGACCACGCCTCCCCTGGTGATCGCCGCGCTCGACCCCGCCAGCGGCGGCCAGGTGTATGCGGAATCCGACACCACCGCCCCCGCCCCACCGGCGCTGGTGCCGGAGTCACCGGGAGCCACGGTGCCGGCGTCGCTGGCGACGCCGACGCCGAGTGCCAGGGCGTCGGTGGCGCCGGCTGCCACGCCGAGACCACCCGACAACGGGGCATTCGCGCGCTTTGTCAGCGACGTGTTTCACTGGCCGGTGCCGCTGGTGTTCGAGGTGCTGCTGGTGCTGGCGGTGGCGTACGTGATCGTGCGCTGGCGTCAGCGCTACTACGTCGAGGGCCCGCCCTAGCCGGTGGCCGGTGACGGCTCCCCGCGGCGAAGCCGCGGGTAGGATGGCCGGCGTGCTCGCGGTGATCGGTCCCTCCTATCCGCTGGCCTTCGTGGCGGGGCTGGCATCGTTCCTCTCGCCCTGCGTCTTCCCCCTGGTGCCCGCCTACGCCGCGTACCTGGGGGGACGCGCCACGCGCGAGGTGGAAGCGGCGCAGGCACCGGCGGCCCTGCTGGCGGCCGGCGGCGGCGGAGGGGCCACCGCGGCGCTGGGGAGCGCCGTCTCGCGCCCGGCCGTGCAGCGGGCGCCGATCCTCGGCAACGGGATCGCCTTCGTCGCCGGCTTCTGCGTGGTGTTCATCGCGCTGTTCTACGTGCTCCAGGCGCTCGAGGTGACATTCCTGCTCCACCATCAGCTGGCGGTCAACCGCATCGCCGGCGCGGTGATCATCCTGCTGGCGTTGCAGACCATGGGCGTCATCCGTGTGCCGCTGCTGATGCGCGACATCCGTTTCCATGCCACGCCGCTGAGCGGGACGCTGGGCGCGTTCCTGCTGGGCATCACCTTCGCCCTGGGCTGGACACCGTGCATCGGCGCGCAGCTCGGTGCCATCCTGCAGCTGGCCGTCAGCGGGGATTTCGGCGGCCTGCCGTTCATGCTGATCTACTGCGCGGGGCTGGCGGTGCCGTTCCTGCTCGTCGCCGTGCTTGCCGACCGCATGCAGAACGTGATCCGTGCCGTGAACCGGCGAATGGGCGTCATCAACATCGTCGCCGGGATCCTTCTGCTCGGCTTCGGTCTGCTGTTGATCAGCAACGAGATCACGCTGCTCAACCAGTACAGCTTCCAGTCGCCCTTCAACCTCTAGGTGCGGGCGGCGGTATGGCCGCCGCGTAGACTTGCCGGCGACGTGTCTTCACAGGTGCTCCGCCGCGTCCGCCGCCCGGGCCCGCTGGTGGCCATCTCGCTGGCATACCTTGTGGCTGTCGCCGGCATCCTGATCTGGCGCGGGATCAGCGTCTCGCCGGATTACCTGCTGTTCCTGCTGATCCCCGTGGCCGTGCTGAGCGGTCGATTCCTCGGCTTCCTGCGCGACTGGGTGCCGTTCGTGGTGATCTTCCTGGGCTGGGAGGCGATGCGCGGCATCGCCGTCAAGACCAACTTCACCCCGCACGTGAGCGACCTGGCCAACATCGAGACGGCTCTGTTCGGGGGTCACCTTCCCACGGCGGTGCTGCAGCAGACGCTCAACGTGGGCACGCTGGGTAAGGTGCTGTCGTACGGCGCGACGGTGGTGTACTTCTGCCACTTCGTCTTCCCGCTGGCCGTGGGCATGGTGCTGTGGTTGGTGGACCGCGTGCAGTTCGTGCGCTTCACGACCGCGCTGATGGGGATGGCACTGGTGGCGTTCGTCTTCTTCCTGCTGGTGCCGACCGCCCCGCCGTGGTACGCCGAGCAGCACGGCGTGGTGAGCGGGTTCCAGAAGATCCTCGGGACCACGCTGCCCAGCGCGGTGTCGCCGTACTACACGAGCCTCAACCCCAACCCGGTCGCCGCATTCCCGTCGCTGCACGCGGCGTTCCCCTTCCTCGGGTTCCTGGCCCTGCTTCGCGTCTATCCGCGCGCCGCCTGGGTTGCGCTGGTGTGGTCCATCCTGGTGTGGTTCAGCGTGGTCTACCTCGGCGAGCACTACGTCGTGGACGTGATCGGCGGTGTTGTCCTTGCGGCGGCCTCGTGGTGGGTGATGATGAAGGTGGCGGTGCCGCGCATCGGCGTCCTGCAAGCGCACAACTCCAAGGGGGTGCCGGACACGCCGGAGCCGGAGACGGCGGTTGCCTGACAGCACGGGTCAACAGCACATCGCCCTGCCGCCGGACCTGTCCGCCGCCGAGGTGCACGCGCACACCCTCGCCAGCGATGGCATGGTGACGGCACCAGACCTGGTGCGCGCCGCGGCTGCGATCGGGCTCTCGGTGGTGTGCGTCACCGACCACGACACCATCCCGGACCTCTCGGAGGCCATCGACGTGGGCGCGGCCCTCGGCGTCGACGTGGTGCGCGGCGAGGAGGTGACCTGCGTGTTCCCGCCGGGCACGCACATCGTCGCGCTGTTCATCGAGAAGCAGATTCGCATGCACATGTCGGTCGTCGACACGGTGGACGCCATCCACGACCAGGGTGGCCTGGCGCTGGTGGCGCACCCGTTCATGCCGACATACTTCGCGTCGATGTCGCCGGGACGGCTCGACGCCCTGCTCGACAGCCGTCGCGTGGACGGCATCGAGCTACGCCACACGGCGCCGGTGCTGCCGGGAACGTGGAAGCGCCTCGACGAGTACTACGCCGCCCACCGCCAGCAGCTCGGGGCCGCCGTGGGAGCCGGCGACAGCCACTTCGGCACCAACGACCTGGGTAAGGTGGTGACGGTGTTCGAGGGGCGCGGAGCCAGCGGCCTGCGGGCGTCTCTCCTGGCCCGCACCACCTCACCGCTGGCCGGGATCACCCCACCACCGCCGAGCTGGCGGGCTCGGCTCGGCCAGCAGCAGCGGGCGATGATCTGGCTCTCGCACCAGCGCCGCACCGGCCGCGTCGGCAGCGGGGTCGGGCCGACGCCCAAGTAGAATCTGGCGTCGGGCCCGCGTAGCTCAGTTGGTCAGAGCAGGGGACTCTTAATCCCTTTGTCACAGGTTCGAATCCTGTCGCGGGTAGTCACTTCTCTTCCTTTCGGCGCGGCGACGCCGTCAGTGCACCGTGCCCACCGCGGTGTAGATGGCGGCGATGAAAAGGATGTTGACGACCAGCGCGACGGCGCCGCAGGCGATGCCCGCGATCGACATCCCCTTGCCGGCGCCGTAGAGGCGGTTGGAGCGGCTCAGGCCAACCGCGCCGAGCACAACGCCGAGCACGCCGAGGATCAACCCGATGTACGGGAACCACAGCAGGACGAGGGCGATGATGCCCACCACCCCAGCGGCCGTGCCGATGCCGTTGCTCGGTGGCACCGGCTGGACGTACTGCCCCGGCTGGCCGTATCCCTGGGGCGGATACAGGCCCGGGGGCGGCGCCGGTGGCTGAGCCGGTGGGTTGGGCGGCGCCTGGTC
Source organism: Candidatus Dormiibacterota bacterium (assembly GCA_036270565.1). Classification (GTDB taxonomy): domain Bacteria; phylum Chloroflexota; class Dormibacteria; order Aeolococcales; family Aeolococcaceae; genus Aeolococcus. The sequence goes on from DATBCJ010000056.1 coordinate 17,420, forward strand.
TGTCATGTCGGGCGCCACTCTAGGCGCGCGGGTCGACCACCGTCCACAGACCGCGCTCCCGGTCGGCGGACTACAGTCGGGCAATGGCTGAACAGCTGACCGGCACTGTCGCCCTGGTCACCGGCGCGTCCAGTGGAATCGGCGCGGCCACCGCCGCAGCCCTCGCCCGCGACGGGGCGAGCGTGGTGCTCGTGGCTCGTCGTCGCGACCGTCTTGACGCGCTCTGGAAGCAGATCGGCGAGGCCGGCGGTGACGCCCTCGTCATCGACACCGACGTCACCGTCGAGTCCAGCGCGCGCGACGCCGTCAGGCGCGTCATCAGCCAGTTCGGCAGGCTCGACATCCTCATCAACAACGCGGGCGTCATGCTGCTCGGGCGGGTGCTGGGCGCGGACACGTCGCAGTGGCGGCAGATGCTCGACATCAACGTGGCTGCGTTGATGATCCTGACCGACGCCGCGCTGCCGCATCTCCTCGAGGCGGCTGAGCAGGAACCTCGGCGCGTCGCCGACATCGTCAACATCAGCAGCGTCGCCGGGCGGGTGGCGCGCCAGGGCAGCGCGGCGTACAACGCCAGCAAGTGGGCCGTGAACGCGTTCAGCGAGGCGCTCCGCCAGGAGGTGACGGCACGGCATGTTCGCGTGGGCCTGGTGGAACCGGGCGCCGTGGACACCGAGCTCGCCTCCCACAACACCGACCCGGAGGTGGTCGCTCGCCTCCAGCAGCGCTTCGGGTCGATGGAGCGGCTGACCGCCGAGGATATCGCCGAGGTGATCATGTTCATGGTCACCCGACCCCGCCGGGCGGCGGTGAACGAGGTGCTGGTGCGGCCCACCGAACAGGCGGACTGAGCGCAGGTAGACTGGCCGCGGCGCCGCGCGTGCCGGCGCGGTTCTCGGAGGGCTGGTCACGGAGTTGCTGCTGACCGGGCAGCGCAGCGAGCTGGGCCGGGCGGTGGCGCGGCGGTGGGCAGAGCAGCACCACGGCGGACGCGGCCGAACCCTGGTCAACGTCGCGCTCCAGGTGCCGAATACGCTCCTGCACGACGGACACGCATGGAAGCCGAACGCCGCCGACCACATCGTCGACTCGACACGTCGCGCCCTGGCCGAGGCGGCCCGACAGCGCTGCGGCTTCGTGGTCCACGCGAGCTACGCGTTCCTCGGAGCGGCGGAGTCGAGCGGCACAGTCGGCGACTGGTTGCAGACCATCGTCGACGCGGCGCTGGAGGCGGAACGCCTGGTGATCCACAGCGGTCGCCGCGGCGTGGTGGTGCGGCTCGGGTACCTGTACGGGCCCGAGTCGCGCGACCTTCGCGCCTACCGCCTGGCGTTTGGGCTGGGCCGCCCCTACTGGGCTGGGCCGCGCCGGAACCTCCAACACTTCGTGCACGTTGACGACGCCGCGCGCGCGCTGATCATCGCCGCCACGTCTCGGCCGGAGGGGCCCGTCCTGTACGCAACCGACGGCACACCGGCGTCCTTCGCCGACTTCATGGACCACTTCGCGCGCCGGGTCGGTCGCAGCCGCCCCCTCCACCTCCCCAACATCACGCGGCAGCTGGTGCGTGCCGTGGTGCGCAAGCCGCACCAACAGATGGTCGATCTCGCCGGCGACGGTTCCACAATGCCGCGCCTCCCCGGCTTCATCCCGCGCTACCAGGATTACCGGACGGGACTGGACCAGGTCATCGACGCCTGGCGGCAAGCGGGGTGAGCAGCGAGGTCGCCGGAGAGCCGGTCGCCGCACCGCGGGCGCTGCCGGCTGTGGTGTTCGCCGGCGGTGCCGGCTCGCTGGCCACCGAGATCTGTGC
>DATBCJ010000057.1:0-4432 GCA_036270565.1 Candidatus Dormiibacterota bacterium
TCGCCGGTGCGGCCGTCGCCGCGGCAGGTGCTCAGGGCGCAGGTGGAGAGGGCGCGTGCTCTCGGTTTCGAGCCGATGTTCGGGTCGGAGCTGGAGTTCTACCTGCTCAAGGAGACCTTCGCCCAGGCACACGCCCAGGGCTATCGCGACCTGACGCCGTCGGTGCCGTACATCCTCGACTACCACATCCTCGCCACCAGCTACGACGAGCCGTTCATCCGCGCGGTCCGCAACGGCATGCAGGCAGCCGGCATCAAGGTCGAGACCTCCAAGGGCGAGGCGTGGCCAGGCCAGCAGGAGATCAACTTCCGCTTCGCCGACGCCGTGACCATGGCCGACAACCACGTGATCTACAAGAACGGGATCAAGGAGCTGGCCAACCAGCACGGCTGCTCGGTGACCTTCATGGCCAAACCCGACCACACCTGGATCGGCAGCTCGTGCCACATCCACTCGAGCCTGTGGAACCAGGGTCGCAACGTGTTCGACGGTGAGCCGGAGGTGTTCCGCCAGTACCTCGCCGGGCAGCTGGCGGCGAGCGCCGAGCTGGCCATCTTCTTCGCGCCCAACATCAACTCCTACAAGCGCTACGCCGCGAGCAGCTGGGCGCCGACGCGGCTCGCCTGGGGATACGACAACCGCACCTGCGCGTTCCGCGTCGTTGGGCACGGGCAGGGTCTGCGGATCGAGAGTCGCATCCCCGGCGCCGACGCCAATCCCTACCTCGCCTTCGCGGCGGTTCTCGCCGCGGGCCTGCATGGCATCGAGAACGACCTGAAGCCGCCGCCGGCCTTCCAGGGCAACGCCTACGAGTCCGCGGTGGAGCGCTTCCCTGGCACGCTGCGCGACGCGATCAGCGCGCTGGAGGACGGCACCGTGGCGCGCCTGGCGATGGGCGATGACGTCGTTGACCACTACCTCAACTACGCGCGCACGGAGCAGCGGCTCTTCGACGGGGTTGTGACCGAGTACGAGCGCAACCGCTTGTACGAGCGCGGATGACGCTGCAGGTCCTCAACCCGGCCACGGAGCGGCGGATCGCCGAGCTCGACCCCGCCGGGGTGGCGGAGACCGACGCCGCCGTCGCCCGGGCCCAGTCGGCATTCCCCTCGTGGCGCGGCCTCAAGCCGGCCGACCGCGCCCGGCTGCTGCGCCGTCTGGCGGTGCTCGTCGAAGAGCACGGCGAGGAGCTGGCCCGGCTGGAGACGCGCAACGTTGGCAAGCCGATCTCCGATTCGCGCGGAGAGGTGGGCATGGTTGCCGAGGTCTTCCACTTCTATGCCGGCGCGATCGACAAGCACCACGGCCAGACCATCCCGGTGGCGGGCGGCATCGACATGACGTTCCACGAGCCGCTCGGCGTGGTCGGGCTCATCGTCCCCTGGAACTTCCCGCTCAACATCGCCAGCTGGAAGCTCGGGCCCTCGCTGGCGTGCGGCAACACCGTGGTGCTGAAGCCGGCCGAGCTGACCCCGATGTCGGCCCTGCGGCTCGGCGAGCTCGCGCTGGAGGCGGGCATTCCCGAGGGCGTGCTCAACGTGCTGGTCGGGCCGGGGCGGGTGGTCGGCGAGCGGCTGGTCGAGCACCCGGCCGTTGCCAAGGTCAGCTTCACGGGGTCCACCGAGGTGGGCAAGCAGGTGATGCGCGGGGCCGCAGGGACGGTGAAGCGCGTCTCGCTGGAGCTGGGTGGCAAGTCGGCCAACGTCGTGTTCGAGGACGCCGACATCGAGAAGGCCGCCGCGTCGGCGCCGTCGTCGGTGTTCGGAAACGCCGGCCAGGACTGCTGTGCGCGCTCGCGAATCCTCGTCCAGCGTTCGGTGTACGACGCCTTCGTCGAGCAGCTGATCGCTGCCACACGGCGTGTCCGGGTCGGCGACCCCGAGGACGAGACAACCGAGATGGGACCCCTCATCTCGGCGGCGCAGCGCGAGACGGTGGCGTCGTTCGTCGACGGTGCGCCGCTCTTCTCGGGTGACGCTCCGAGCGGCCCCGGCTTCTGGTACCCGTGCACCATCGTGGCGGCCGACAACTCCGACCGTGTCGCCCAGGAAGAGGTGTTCGGCCCCGTCGCCGCTGTGATCCCGTTCGCCGATGAGGCGGAGGCGGTGCGCATCGCCAACGACACTCCCTACGGGCTCTCGGGCTCGGTGTGGACGCGCGACGGAGCGCGGGCGCTGCGCATGGCGCGGGCTGTCGAGACGGGAGTGCTGTCGATCAACGCCAACACGTCGGTGCGCGTAGCCACGCCGTTCGGTGGTTTCAGGCAGTCGGGGTTCGGACGCGAGCTGGGCATGCAGGCGATGGACGGCTACTCAGAGGTAAAGAACGTGTTCATGGCCACGGAGAGCTGATGGGACGTCTGCAGGGCAAGGTGGCGGTGATCACGGGTGCGGCCGGCGGCATCGGCCGGGAGGCCGCGATGCTGTTCTCCGCAGAGGGCGCGTCCGTGGTTGTCGCCGACCTGTCGCGTGAGGCGGGCGAGTCGACCGCCGCCGAGTGTCGCGACGCCGTCTTTGTGCAGGCCAACGTCGCCGACGCGGCGAGTGTCGAGGCCCTGTACGCGGCGGCGGTGGAGCGCTTCGGCGGCGTCGACATCCTCTACAACAACGCCGGGATCATGCCGCCCGATGACGACTCGATTCTCACCACAGAGGCGGACGCCTGGGACCGCGTTCAGGCGGTCAATGCGCGCGGGGTGTTTCTCTGCTGCAAGCACGGGATTCCCCGCCTGCTCGAGCGCGGCGGCGGCTCGGTGATCAACGTCGCGTCATTCGTGGCTCTGGTGGGAGCGGCGACGTCGCAGATCGCCTACACCGCGTCCAAGGGGGCAGTCCTCTCGATGAGCCGCGAGCTGGCGGTGCAGTTCGCGCGCCAGGGGGTGCGCATCAACGCGCTCTGCCCAGGCCCGGTGGAGACGCCGCTGCTGATGCGACTGTTCGCCGACGACCCCGCCGCGTACGAACGCCGGCGCGTGCACCTGCCCATGGGGCGCCTCGCCACCGCGCGGGAGATCGCCAACGCCGCGCTGTTCCTGGCCAGCGACGAGTCGTCGTACGTCAACGGCGCCACCTTCCTCGTCGACGGTGGCCTGACCGCAGCGTACGTCACCCCCGAGTGATGCCCGCCTTGAACGGCGCCTAGACGGTGGAATATGCGCGGCTCGGTTCCTCGGGTTTGCGCGTGTCGCGGATCGCGCTGGGGATGATGAGCTACGGTGATACCAGCTCGCGCGCGTGGCACCTGGATCTCGACGCTGCCAGGCCGATTGTTGGCGCCGCCGTGGAAGCGGGCATCACCTTCTTCGACACAGCCGACATGTACGACCGGGGAGCCAGCGAGCGCGTGACCGGGACCCTGCTGCGGAGCATGTTCACCAGCCGCGAGGACTACGTGCTCTCAACGAAGGTCTTCTTCCCCATGGGGCCTGGGGTCAATGATCGAGGCCTGTCACGCAAGCACCTTCTTGCCGGCATCGACTCGTCGCTGCGGCGGCTGCAGACGGACTACGTCGATCTCTATCAGATCCATCGCTGGGATCCTGAAACCACGATCGAGGAGACGATGCAGGCTCTCAACGACATCGTGCGCAGCGGGAAGGCGCGGTACATCGGGGCGTCGAGCATGTTCGCCTGGCAGTTTGCCAAGGCCCAGGCTGTTGCGCGGGCTGCAGGCTGGACTCAATTCGTCTCCATGCAGAACCGCTACAACCTCGTCTATCGCGAGGAGGAGCGCGAGATGATTCCACTCTGCGTTGACCAGGGGGTGGGAGTGTTGCCCTACAGCCCGCTCGCACGCGGGGTCCTCGCGCGCGGCCGAGGGCGCGACGGCGAGGCCGCCACTGTCCGCGCCGGCAGCGACCCCCTCGCCACCGAGCTGTACGAGGAGAGCGACTCAGCCGTGGTGGACGCTGTGACTGCCGAAGCGGTTGAACGGGGCGTGCCGGCCGCACAGGTGGCGCTGGCGTGGCTGCTCGGCAAGCCGGCCGTCACCGCGCCGATCGTAGGAGCAACCAAGCTGCACCACGTGGCGGATGCGGTCGCGGCGTTGGACCTGAGGCTCGAGGCGGCCGAGGTGAGCCGCCTCGAGGCTCCGTACCGGCCCCACGCCGTGCTTGGTCACGACTGACACGGCCACGGCGTGCCGACTTCGCTACTCTCCCCAGGTCTTTGAAGGAGGAGGTTGACCCCATGAGCCGCGACCCGTACGCCGAGCTTCCCCAGCTGCCCTGGTTCGCGCTGACCAGTCAGGACATCACGGAGGGGGAGGAGGTGCCGGTCGCCCAGCGGAGCGGCATCTTCGGCGCGGGGGGCGAGGACCGCTCACCGCAGCTGTCGTGGACGGGCTTCCCAGAGGGGACGCAGAGCTTCGCCGTGACCGTGTACGACCCTGACGCACCCACAGCCAGCGGCTTCTGGCACTGGGCGGTCGTCGA
>DATBCJ010000058.1:0-9314 GCA_036270565.1 Candidatus Dormiibacterota bacterium
CGCCCACTCGACGGCGTCGCGCCCAGTGTCGCGCCGCCCGCCGTGGGAGTGCACGGTCCACCCGGTGCCGACCTGGCGCGCGTCGATGGCGACGACGACGCACTGCTCGCCGAACCGCTTGGCCGCCTCCTCGATGAGCGCAGGTCGCTCCAGCGCGGCCGAGTTGATCGACACCTTGTCGGCGCCGGCGCGGAGCAGGCGGTCGATGTCCTCGACGCTGCGCACCCCGCCACCCACTGTCAGCGGGATGAACACGGTGTCGGCCGTTCTGCGCACCGCGTCGATGAGGATGTCCCTGCCCTCGGGCGACGCGGTGATGTCGAGGAACACGATCTCATCCGCGCAGTCGGCGTCGTAGCGCGCCGCCAGCTCGGCGGGGTCGCCCGCGTCGCGAAGGTCGATGAAGTTGACGCCCTTGACGACCCGCCCTGCGTCCACGTCGAGGCAGGGGATGATCCGCTTGGCGACGGTCATGTGAGCGCCTCGTGGCCGAATCGCGCAAGTGCCGCGCTGAGGTCGAAGACCCCCTCGTGCAGCGCCCGGCCGACGATCACACCGGCGGCGCCCGTCTGCTCGCAGGCCACGACGTCGTCGATCGTGGTCACGCCGCCGCTGGCCAACACCGCTCCACCAAAGCGCGTGCACACGTTGCGCAGCGCCTCCAACGCGGGGCCGGCCAGCGTGCCGTCGCGGTCGATCTCCGTGTGCACGATGCCGGCGACCGGCCACGTCTTCCAGCGGTTGATGTGGTCATCGGCGTCGCCGGCTGGCTGTGTCCACCCCTCCGCCCGCGCTCGGCCGGCGGCGACGTCGAGCGCGACCAGCACGCGCCCGGGGAACGTCTCGCACAGCGCCCGGGCGGCCTCGTGGTTGCGCAACGCCAGGCTGCCGATCACAACCCATGCGGCGCCGGCATCGAACCAGCGCTGGGCTGTGCTCTGATCGCGCACGCCCCCGCCCACCTGTACCATCGCGCCGCCGGCTGCAAGGGCGGAGACAGCGGCCAGCGCCGCGGCGGACGACGCCGCGTCCGCCCGTCCGCGCGCAGCGTCGAGATCGACGACGTGGACGCGTCGCGCCCCGGCATCGACGAACCCGCGAACCACCGCGACAGGGTCGCCGGAGAAGACGGTCTCACGCCCGTAGTCGCCGCGGAGCAGCCGCACCACGCGACCGGCGCGCAGGTCGACCGACGGGATCACCAGCACGGCGACGCCCTCAGGCGCGCACCGGCGCCCTGCACCGGGACACGAAGTTGGCGTAGACACGCAGTCCCGCCGCGCCGCTCTTCTCGGGGTGGAACTGCGTGCCGGTGATGCTGCCGTCCTCGACAGCGGCGACGATCTCGCCACCATGGTTGGTGACCGCGACGACACACCCCGCGTCGTCCGGGGTGGCCGCGTAGGAGTGCACGAAATACACGTGGGCGCCGTCGTCGACGCCGCTGAGCAGGGAGCACGGCCGGGTGATGCGCAGTTGATTCCAGCCCATGTGTGGCACCTTGCCCACCGCCGGCCGCAGCCGGCGCACCTGGCCCGGGATCAGGCCAAGGCCGGCATCGCCATCACCCTCGTCGCTGTCGCTGAAGAGCAGCTGAAAGCCCAGGCAGACGCCGAGGATGGGCCGCCCCGAGGCCGCCAGCTCAGCTATGGCGGCGTCGAGCCTCCGGCTCCGCAGCGCCTGCGCGGCGACCGCGAACGCGCCGACGCCGGGCAGCACCAGGCCGTCACAGCGCGCCAGCTCCCGCGCGTCGGCACTGATCACCGCGGTGCCGCCGCCGTGCGCGAGGGCGCGCTCGACGCTGCGCAGGTTGCCGACACCGTAGTCGCAGACCCCGATCCGCGGTGGCGAGAGGCTCGTCACAGCGTGCCCTTGGTGGAGGGGATGCCACCTCCGATGACGGAGAGTGCCTGGCGCGTGGCCAGGCCGATCGCCTTGAACGCGGCCTCGGCGAGGTGGTGGATGTTCTCGCCCCGGACCTGGTCGAGGTGCAGGCTGACGCCGGCGTTCTGTGCGTACCCCCGGACGAACTCCTGCAGGACCGCGACGTCGAAGTCGTTGATGCGACCGCGCAGCCCATCCATCGCGTACACGACATGGGGGCGCTTGCCGTAATCGAGCGCGCACCGCACCAGGGATTCGTCGAGCGGTGCGTAGGCATGACCGAACCTGGCGATGCCGGCGCGGTCGCCGAGCGCATCGGACACGCAGCTCCCCAGCACCAGCCCGGTGTCCTCCACGAGGTGATGAGCGTCGACGTCGACGTCGCCGCGACCGCTGAGCTGCACGTCCATGCCGCTGTACTTGACCAGGGATTCGAGCATGTGGCGGAAGAAGGGGAGGGGCAAATCGATGGACGCGCGGCCGCTGCCGTCGACGTCCACGGCGCAGTCGATGCGCGTCTCCCTGGTCTCGCGCACCGCATCTGCCTGCCTGGTGCTCATCGCCGGCTCGCCTCCATGCGCAGCCGGATGGCCTGCTCGTGGCCCAGCAGCCCCTCGGCCCGGGCGATCACGCAGGCGGCGGGGGCGAGGGCGTCGAACTCCGCCGCGTCGAGCGCGGCCACCGACGGCCAGCGGACGAAGTCCATCACCGACAGCGGTCCGCGATAGCGCGCCGCGCCCTGGGTCGGCAGCGTGTGGTTGGGCCCGGCGATGTAGTCACCCATCGACACCGGCGAGAGGCCGCCGCAGAACACCGCGCCGGCGCCCCGCACGCGGTCGCGCAGCGCCTCGGCCCGGCTCCCTTGCAGCGAGAGGTGCTCGGGCGCGAAGGCCGCGGCGATGTCGATCGCGTCGTCGAGGTCGGTGGCGAGCACCAGCGCCCCATGGCGTCCGGCCGACTCGGCGATGATGCCGGCGCGTGCCGCCGCCGGCGCGCGCTCGGCGAACGTCGAGGCGACGCGATCAGCCAGCCGCGGCGAGTCGGTGACGCAGATCGCCCATGCCAGCGGGTCGTGTTCGAGCTGGGAGATGAGGTCGGCGGCGATGTACTCGGGATTGGCGTCGTCGGAGGCGATCACCAGGATCTCGCTGGGACCGGCGAGCTGGTCGATATCCACGGCACCGAACACCTCGCGCTTGGCCAGGGTGACGAAGAGGTTGCCCGGTCCCACCACCTTGTCGACCGGCGCGATGGTCTCGGTGCCGTAGGCGAGCGCGGCGATGGCCTGCGCGCCGCCGGCGGCGTGCACCTCGGTGACGCCGAGCAGGCGAGCGGCGGCGGCGACCAGAGGATGGACGGCGCCGTCCTCGGCGGGCGGGCTGCACAGCGCGATCGATTGCACGCCGGCGACCTGGGCGGGGATGACGCTCATCAACACCGTGCTGGGGTAGGCGGCGCGGCCACCCGGGACGTAGCAGCCCACCCGCCGCAACGGCTCGGGACGGAGGCAGAGCGACGCCTCGCCGCGCGGCCGCGTGTCCACCTGCAGCTCGTGAAAGCCGCGGATCCGCTGCGCGGCCATGGTCAGCGCATTCTGCAGCGCATGGTCGAGGCCGTCCCAGGACCGCCCCATCACCTCGGCGCTGACCCGTGTGTCGGTCACCCCGACACCGTCGATGCGCCTCGTCCAGCCCGCCAGCGCGGCGTCGCCGCCGGTGCGCACGTCGTCGACGATGGTGCGCACCGCGTCGACCGCCGAGGTGTCGCGTCCGAACATCCCGCGCAGCTGCGTCGCCGTGTCCGCGTCCGGCTCGGGGATGCTGAAGCGGCGCACGCCGCGGCGATCGGCGCGCCACTGCTCGGCGGTGAGCGTCGGCAACGTGATCACCCCGCGCGCGCCTCGACGGTGCGTCGCAGCGCCCCGGCCAGCTCGGTGATCGCGGCGCTTCGTGTCTTCATCGACGCCACGTTGACCACCAGCCGCGCCGTCGAGGCGCCGATGGTGGCGACCTCGGCCAGTCGGTTGGCGCGCAGCGTGGAACCGGTGGCCACGAGGTCGACGATCCCGTCGGCGAGGCCCGCGGACGGCGCCAGCTCGACTGACCCGTGCAGCTGGATCAGCTCGGCGCCGTCACCCCTGGTGGCGAACCAGCGCCGCGCGGCGGTGGGGTATTTGGTGGCGACACGCAGGGAGGCCGGCCACTGCCCGGCCGCCAGCGGCGACTCCTCGGGAGCAGCGAGCACCAGGCGGCAGTCCCCGAAACGCAGGTCGGCGATCTCGTACAGCTCGCGGCCCGACTCCCAGAGCACATCCTTGCCGACGATGCCGCAGTCACACGCGCCCATCTCGACATACACGGGGACGTCGGTGGGGCGCACGGTGATCACCTCGTGGGCACCGGCGCTGATCTGGAGCCTGCGCTCGAAGGAGTCGGGCGACAGCTCGGGCGCAACCCCGGAGTCGCGCAGCAATGCGCAGGCTCCGTCGAGCAACACCCCGGTGGGGACCGCGATGCGCAGACCGTTGCTCCGACGCCGTTCGGCCGTCGAGCGCAGCTCGGTGCGGCGGGTCGCGGCGTCGTGGCACCTGTCGACATGGACGACGAACCCAGTCGACGGCTGGGCGAGGCCGAAGCGCTCCAGCAGCGTGTCGTAGCGGCCGCCCGCTCCCAGCGGAAAACCGAGGTCGCCGCTGAACAGCTCGAAGGTCGGCCCCGTGTAGTAGTCCCAGTCGCGCACGGCGCCGAGGTCGAGCTGGACGCGGTCGTGCAGACCGCGGGATCCGAGCAGGTCCCACAGCTCGGCGAGCTCGTTGAGCGCGCGCAGCGGGCGTTCCGCCCGGAGTCCCTCGCGCGCCTGGTCGAGCAGCTCGCGGCCGCCACGGAGAGCGGGGAAGCGCAGCAGCAGCGCGTGCTCCGCGGCGCCGGCCGGGGTGCCGGCCAGCAGGGCTTCGACAGCCACCAGGTCGCGCGCCACCAGGGCGTTGCGCATCGCGCCGTGGCCCGTGCTGTCGAGCCCGGCGCCGGCGAGCAGGGCGGGTAGGAAGCCGGCGTGGCCGACGTCGACCTGGATGCCCGGCACACCTGCCCTGTCGAGCGCCGCCATCGCCACCGCGATGCACTCGGCGTCGGCGGTAAGGCCGGCGTCGCCGACCAGCTCGCACCCGGCCTGCATGGCCTCGCGTCGGCGCCCGCCGAGCAGCGCCCGGTTGCGCATCACCGGTCCGGCGTAGCACACCCGCATCGGGAACGGCCCGCGCCGCAGCTGGGTCGCCACCGTCCTGGCCACGCTCACGGTGCGTTCGCCGACCAGGGCCAGCAGCCTGCCGTCGGAGTCCATGAAGCGAAATAGCTGGTCGGCCGCGTCGCCCCCAAGTCCGCGGTCGACGGTGTCGGCGTACTCCGCGATCGGCGTGTCGATCAGCTGGAAGCCGAAGGCCTCGAAGGTGCTCACCAGGGCGCCGGTGAGGGCGCGCCGCGACGCGGCGGCGCCGGGCAGCCAGTCGCTGAAACCGCCCGGTCGAGCCGCGGCGCCAGGGGGGTTCATTCGCGACAGTGTAGGGAGGACCCCTGGATCGGCCTCACGGCAGCGCGCTGAGCAGGGCGTCGTTCTCCGCAGCCGTGCCGACGGTGATGCGCAGGACGTCGCCGTCGGCCCCACCCAGGCGGCGCACCAGCACCTGCCTCTCGCGGAGCCTGTCGGCCACCGCCGCGGCGGTTTCGTTGGACGGCCGGCCGGTGACGAAGTTGGCCTGTGAGGCGGTGAGCTGCCAGCCCAGGGCGATGAGCTCGGCGCTCAGCCGGGTGCGCTCGTCGACGACGGCGTCGACGATGCGGCGGTGATGAGCGTCGTCATGGAGAGCCGCTCGAGCGCCGGCGATGGCGCAGCGGTCCACCGGGTACGACTCGCCGACCGCCTGGAGATCGTCGATCAGCTCGACCGCCCCCACCGCGTAGCCGACGCGCAGCCCGGCCAGTCCGTACGACTTCGAGAAGGTGCGCAACACCAGCCACCTGCGATGGTCGGCCAGCAGGGGGACGCATGACTGGGGCGCGAAGTCGCAGTACGCCTCGTCGATCACGACCACGCCGCTGGCGCTGCCCAGGCGCCGTTCCAGCTGCGCAGGTGCGATCCAGGTCCCCGTCGGGCTGTTGGGATTGACGAGGAAGCGGAGCGGCGCCTCGACCGCGCCGAACTCGTCGGGGAGGTCGCCCCCGGGTGGCAAGGCGACCGTGTGCGCCCTCGCCCCCTGGATGCGGACGGCCACGGGCAGCAGGGAGTAGGTGGGGTCGGTGAGGACCACCGTGGATCCCGCCTCGCAGTAGGCCCGAAGGCAGGTGTCGATGAGCGCGTCGGCGCCGTTGCCGACAACCACCTGGGCCGGATCGACGCCGTGGTGCGCGGCCAGCGCCGACCGCAGGGGTTCCCCCTTGGGGTCGGGGTAGCGATTGAGGCCGGCCACGGCGGCCGCGATCGCGGCGGCGACGTCCGGCGACGGAGGCAGCGGCGACTCGTTGGTGTTGAGCTTGATCCATCGCTGCCCGTCCGGCGGCTGCTCGCCGGGCAGGTAACCGAACCCCTCCACGAGCGAGCGGCGGCGCAGCGTGGACATCGCCGCAGTCTACGAACTGGGGCCGACCCCTTCGACGTCGGATATGCGAGTGTCGCCCGCTGTGCGCAGGCAACGGATTTCGCTGACCGCCGGTGGCCTGGTCATCGCGGGTGTGATGGCGGGGATCCTGCCGCTCCTGGTGCGACGGGTGGGTGACGCCGACTACTGGTGGCACATCGTCACCGCCCACTGGATCCTCGACCACGGCGCCCTGCCTGCGCACGACCTGTTCACCTACACAGTTGCCAACCACGCCTGGACCGACCACGAGTACCTGTCAGAGCTGCTCATGTACGGTCTCGGCCGGGTCGGTGGCCAGCTCGCGGTCAGCGTGGGGCTCGGCGTTGTGACCTGGGCCGGGTTCTGGCTGATCCTGAAGCGCATCAACCTGCGTCCACAGCCGTTCGTCGCCACCGCCGTCGCCGTGGCCCTCGGGGCGGTGGCCGGGGTGGCGGTGTGGGGCCCGCGTCCGCAGATGATCACGTTCGCATTCATCTGCCTCGAGCTGTACCTCATCGAGCGCTTTCTGTCCGGCCGGGGCCGCGAGCTGTACGCGATGCCGCTTGTCCTGCTGGTGTGGGCCAATTTCCACGGTGGCTTCATCATCGCGTTCCTCTTCCTGGGCATCGCGCTCGTCGTCGAGGCTGCTCGCTGGCTGTTCGACCGCGCCAACAGCGAGGCCCGTGCCCACACCGTTCGCCTCGCTCTCATCTCCGTCGCGTCGGCGGTGGCGGGGCTGGTCAACCCGCATGGCGTCGCTCTGTACGCGTACTCGTGGCGCACCCAGACCAGCGGCGTGCAGCAGGCGTTCATCACCGAGTGGCAGTCGCCCGATTTCCACAGCCTGTCGATGCGCGGCCTGGAGGCGATGATCGTCCTGCTGCTGGTCGGGTTGGCGTTCCGGCGGGGCAGGTTCACGGCGTTCCAGGTGCTGGTCGCAGTCGCCGGCCTGGTGCTGGCGCTGCAATCGGTGCGGCACATCGCGGTGTTCGTGGCCGCGGCGACACCGCTGCTCGCCTGGGCGTGGGGCCCGGTGCTCGGCAGCCTCTGGCAGCGGTCCGGTGGGTTGGCCTCACGCGTCTCGCTGCGGCGGCAGGAGGCGCTGGCGGCCGCTGCGCTGTTCGCGGGCGTGGTGACGGTGGCTGCGCTGGTGTCGCTGAGGGTGCTCCTCGGCCACCAGGCGGCCAGCACACGGGAGAACTTCCCGTCGGCGGCGGCCGATTACCTCGATGCCCATCCGACGGTGGGCACCCACATGTTCAGCGACTACGGCTGGGGCGGGTACATGATCTATCGCTTCTACCCCGAACCCAACCGGCGCGTGTTCATCTTCGGGGAGGCCGACCTGATGGGCGACACCATCATGAACGAGTACTCCGACGTGGTCGGGGTCAAGAACGACTGGCTCGACATCCTCAGGCGGCACGACGTCGACTACGTCGTGTATGAGCCCAACACGGCGTTGACCTCGGCGCTGGCCACCCAGCCCAACTGGCACCAGGTGTACGCCGACAGCGTCGCGGTCATCTTCGTCCGCAGCTGACGGCGCGACTCACAGCGCGTCCCCAGCCTTCGCTCAGGGGATTCGAACGCGGGGTGGCGAGCATGGCGTCATCACCAAGTCATCGGAGAACCGCCATGAAACGCCAGCTCTGAGCCGCGCCTCCGCCTCCAGTATCCCTTTTGCAAACGGTCAGCCACCGTCAGAAACAACACCAAGTCAAGGAGCACCAACCATGGACACCGACAACACCCTGATGCCGCCGCCCCCACCGCCAGCCCCCAAGACGCCCCTGTTCGGCAGGAGCGGCCGGCGTGCCGCCGTTGCGGCAACCGCCATCGGCCTGATGACCGGCGCGTTCGCGGGCGGGTTCATCGTGACCCACGCCGCCACCACGGCGGCCAGCCCGAGCGCCAGCGCTTCGAGTCCCGCCGCCACGACGCCGAGCACCGGTACGGCGCCGGCCGCGGGCACCTTCCACTCCAACGAGAACGCCACCCACGAGGCGGGTGAGAGCGCCGCGCGCGAGGCCCAGGAGAACGCGGGCCAGATGCCCACCGTCCCGTAGCACGTCGCGCGAACCGCAGCTGTCAGGGGCCGGCACCATGCCGGCCCCTTCACTGTGTCAGGCGATTCGGCGGGGCCGGCCGGCGGCTCTATGCTGCGGCGTATGCAGGCTCAGACGCATGCGACGGCGTCGCCGGGCCGCCGAGGAGCCATCGCGGCCGCCGCCGTTCTCGTAGCCGCCATCGCGGTGTTCGGTCTGGTCCGTGCTCGGGCGGGTGGCACACCGCCGACTCCTGCGCTCACCCGGATCCACGCGGCGTCGCCATCGCAGTCCTCGACCCCGCCTGCGGTTCCGCCCGACATCCTCACCATCGCGTCGATGCGGGCTCGTTCGTACCCGGCCAGCAGACTGATCGTGGTGCGGTCGGACGGAGACCAGGGCGGATTTGTCAACACGATCGTCTCTTTCCAGTCCGACGGATTGCGCGAGTACGCGCTCATGAGCGTGCCCGACGGCGTGCGGCCGGCACGCGGCTGGCCGGTGGTCGTCATCAACCACGGATACAGCGACCCCGCCACCTACCAGACCGACGGCTCGCCGTACTCACAGTTCGTCGCCGCCTTCGCCCGCGCCGGCTACATGGTCCTCAAGCCCGACTATCGCGGCCACGGCCAGAGCCAGGGCGTTGCGTCGGGTGGTCACCTCTCGCCGGTGTACGCGTACGACCTGCTCAACCTGGTCAGCACGCTGCGCGCCGACAGCCGAGTGGACCCCACCCGCATCGGCCTGTTCGGTCACAGCATGGGCGG
>DATBCJ010000059.1:0-1672 GCA_036270565.1 Candidatus Dormiibacterota bacterium
CCTCGGCCGATGGCGAGCGCCGCCATCTGACGGTGCTGTTCTCGGACCTGGTCGGTTCCACCGAGATAGCGGCTCACCTGGATGCCGAAGACTGGCGCGAGATCGCCGCGCACTATCAGCGCACCGCCGCCGCGGCGGTCGCCCGCTTCGGCGGGCACGTCGCCAAGTATCTGGGCGATGGCCTGATGGTGTACTTCGGCTGGCCGCAGGCGCACGAGGACGATGCCGAGCGCGCGGTGCGCGCCGGGCTGGCGGTGGTCGACGAGGTCGCGGCGCTGAACGGACGGTTGGCCACTGAGCACCGGGTGAAGTTGGCGGTGCGGGTCGGAATCGAGACCGGCTCGGTGGTCATGGGCCAGGGCGGCGGTGAGGGGGTCGATGTCTTCGGCGATGCGCCCAACGTCGCCTCGCGGGTGCAGTCGGCCGCGCAACCCGACTCGGTGGTGATTACCGCCGCGGTGCAGGAGCTGGTGGCGGGCCTGTTCGTAGTCGAGGATCGCGGTGCCCAGCAGCTTAAGGGCATCGCGCATCCGCTTAAGCTCTATCGGGTCGTCCAGCCCATGGTGGTGGGCCGGGGCACGCAGCGGGCTGCGGGGCGCAGCCTGACGCCCTTCGTGGGACGCGAAGATGACCTCCACCTGCTCTTAAGTCGCTGGGAGCGGGCGCGCGAGGGTCAGGGCCAGCTGGTGCTGGTGATGGGGGAGCCGGGTATCGGCAAGTCGCGTCTGGTCGAAGAGTTCCGCGCGCAGATCAGAGCTGAACCGCACCTCTGGATCGAAGGCGCCGGCGAGCAGTTCTCCCAGAGCACCCCGTTTCACGCCGTGACCGAGATACTCGAGCAGGCCCTGGGCTGGCGCGGCGACGAAAGTCCCGCGGAGCGCGTCGCCCAACTCGAGCGCCGGCTGGAGGGGGCGGGGCTGAAGCTCGGCGAAGCGGTGCCGCTCATCGCCGAGTTGCTCAATCTGCCGAGCCCGGACCAGTACCCCCCGCTGATGTTCGCCCCCGACCAACGGCGCAAGCGGCTGCTCGCCAACCTCTCCGCTTGGGTCCTCAACCTGGCCCGGGTGCAGCCGGTAGTGATGGCGATGGAGGATCTGCACTGGGTCGATCCATCGACCCTGGAGCTTGCACAGATGTTGGTCGAGCAGGCCGCGACCGCGCCACTCATGCTGCTCAGCACGACCCGGCCCGAGTTCCGCGCGCCGTGGCCAATGCGTGCGCATCATACCCAAATTACCATTAATCGCCTGAACAACCGTCACACCCGGGAGATGATCGCGGGGGTGGTGGCGCGCTCCGCCTTGGCGCCCGACCTCATCGATGCGGTGGTGCAACGCACCGATGGGGTGCCGTTGTTCGCCGAGGAGCTGACCCGGCTCATCCTGGAGGGTGACGGGCGCTCGGTGGTGCGCGACATTCCCGCCACCCTCCACGACTCCCTCGCCGCGCGTTTGGACCGGCTCGGAGCCGCGAAAGAAATCGCGCAGATCGCGGCCGTGATTGGACGCGAGTTCTCATATGAGCTGCTTGGAGCGGTCGCTCCAGCCGGCAGCGAGGGACTCCAGTCTGCTTTGGAGAAACTGGTAGACGCAGAACTCATCTATGCGCGGGGCATCCCGCCCGAGGCGACCTACCAGTTCAAGCACGGATTGATGCGGGACGTCGCTTACGA
>DATBCJ010000060.1:0-3239 GCA_036270565.1 Candidatus Dormiibacterota bacterium
CGCGCCGCGCGGCGATTGGTATGAGCAGCAACGCCCCGGTGGCCGTGCGAAGGAAGACCAGGGACGCGGGGCTCAGCTCACCCACCGCCACCTTGATGAGCAGGTAGGGGATGCCCCAGATGACGCCCATGGCGCCGAACAGGATCCAGCCGCGCCGGGTCACGCCGGCGTTGCCCTCTGCGCTCCGTCCATGACCGGAGCATGACGGCTCCCCCGCCTCCATCGCCCGCGGGGAACGGACACATCGTTACTCGGCTGTGGTTGACGTACGCCGTCCTAAAGGTTAGGATGCACTAACAAAACTGACGAGCTAATTGTTAAGAAAGGCGAAACTTCGATGCCCGATCCCCGCACCCTAGCCCCTCGCCAGAAGGCGCTGATCATGGTCGCGATCATGCTCGGCCTCTTCCTGGCCGCGCTCGACCAGACCATCGTCGGAACAGCCCTCCCTCGCATCGTCACCGACCTCGCCGGCAACAACCTCTACACCTGGGTCGTCACCGTCTACCTGCTGACCTCGACGGTCACGGTCCCGATCTACGGCAAGCTCTCCGACATCTACGGTCGCCGGCCGCTGCTGCTCATCGGCATCGTCGTGTTCCTGCTTGGATCGGCCCTGTCGGGGATCTCCCAATCGATGGGCGAGCTGATCATCTTCCGCGGGCTGCAGGGGCTCGGCGCCGGCGCCATCTTCCCGATCGCCCTGGCTGTCATCGGCGACCTCTTCAGCCCCGCCGAGCGCGGGCGCTACCAGGGCCTCTTCGGAGCGGTCTTCGGGCTCAGCTTCATCATCGGGCCATTCCTGGGCGGCTTCCTCACCGACAACCTCAGCTGGCACTGGATCTTCTACGTCAACCTGCCCATCGGCATCGCCGCGTTGGCGGTCATCGCCACCCAGCTGCCCAACTCCGGCAACGTCCGCGGGGTTCGGGTGCGCGATCTCGATTTTCTTGGCATCGGCATCTTCAGCGTCGCGGCGATCGCGCTGCTCATCGGGCTCACCAACAAGGGGCTGACCGACGCGTCCGGCCGGCTGTACGACTGGACGTCGTTGAACGTGCTTGCCTACCTGGTTGGTGCCGCGGTGCTGACCGTCGGGTTCGTCGTCGCCGAGCACTTCGCCCGCGAGCCGATCATCCCGCTCGACCAGTTCCGCAATCGCAGCTACACGACGATCAACGCCGCGACCTTCCTGGTGGCATTCGGCTTCTTCTGCGCGATCATCTTCCTGCCCCGCTACTTCCAGGCGGTGGAAGGGCTTTCCGCCACCGCCTCGGGCTATCGCACCTGGCCGCTCATGCTCGGCCTGATCCTCTCGAGCACGCTCAGCGGTGTCATCGTGAGCCGCACCGGCAAGTACAAGCTGATGTTGATCGGGGCCGCCGCGCTGCTGACCGTTGGGATGTACCTGATGACCCGGCTGCAGATCAACACCGGCTACTGGACGCTGTCGCTGTGGATGCTGATCGCCGGCCTCGGCGTCGGCCCGACCTTTTCGGTGACGACGGTGGCGCTGCAGAACGCGGTCCCCGTGCGGCGCATCGGGGTGGCGACCAGCAACCTCACCTTCTTCCGCCAGATCGGCGGGTCGGTGGGACTGGCCATCGCGGGCTCGATCTTCGCCCTCACCTTCGCCTCGCAGCTGCCCACGTCGCTGGCCAACGCCGGCGTCCCACCCGCCGTGGTCAGCCATTTCGCGGCGGGGACCGGGGCGGCCACCAACAGCCTGACCGGCGTCGGTAACCTGGGCACGCAGCTGAGCGCGCAGCTGCCCGCGTCCGCCAAGCCTCTGATTCCCCGCATCACCACCGGCATCCAGGGCGACCTGTCCACCTCGATCGCCGGACTGATGTGGCTGGGGGCCTTGGCTTCGCTGGCGGCGTTCCTCCTGTTCCTGCGGCTGCCTGAGCTGCCGCTGCGCCGAACCACCACGGCGGAGGAGGAGGCCAAGCACGGGCTCCCGGCGGTGGCCGTGGCATGAGCGCGCGCGCCGCCCCTCCGCGGGCATCCGTGGTCGCGGCGGTCGACGCCGTGCAGGCGTGGATCGAGCGCCGCAAGCGCGCGGTGGCGAGGGACATGCACGAGTGCGGGCAGAGCCCGGGGCAGCTCCACGTGCTCGGGCTTCTCAATGAGCTCGGACCGACCACCGTGAGCCACCTCGCCGCTCTCCTCGGCACCACGCCGCCGTCGGCGAGCGGCATGGTCGACCGCATGGTCGACGCGGGCCTGGTTGCCCGCGAGCGCAACGAGGACGACCGTCGCGTGGTCACGGTGTCGATCGGCCCAGCCGGCAAGGACGCGCTGGAGGCGGCGCTGGGGGGCCGCCGCGAGATGCTCGAGCGTGTCCTCTCACAACTCGACGACGAGGAGCTCCGCACCACCCTGCGGGTCATGGCCAGGCTTGAGGACGCGATCACCAGAGCCACCTGACCCCTCGGCGGTGGCGGCTCGAACCTGCCGGTTGCGTTATGTCACCCAAACGTTTCATCCTTGTCACATCAGCGTCCGAGCAGCCGACCGGGGGGAAGCGACATGAGCGTCGGGACAGGTGAGGAGCGCCGCGTCCGCCGGGTCGGCGTCGGCATCGTCGAGCTCGTCTCCGAGCCTGTCGTGGACCGCAGCCTCGAGACGCTCAAGGCCAACCTGCGGGACCGGGTCGTGCTCTACCTGCTGGCGATCCTGCTGGTGGCGCAGACCGCGGACATCGTCACCACCTCCGCGGCCCTGGCCAACCATCGCTACGTCGAAGAGAACCCCCTCTTCAGGGTGCTGCTGGCCCACTCGCCGCCGGCCGCCTACGCCGTCAAGCTGCTCACGGTGATGTGGCTCGCCCTGCTCGCCGTCGGCTACCTGCGCGGGCGCCGGGTCGCCGTCGCGCTCTGCCTCGCTGCGGCGGTGAGCCTCTCTGCCCCGCTACTGAACTTCGCGTTGCTGCTGCGCGGTTAGCCGCGCCCGCGCCACCGCGTCACCCCCGGGAGAACGAGAGCCCGACCGCGCGTGTCGCGGCCGGGCTCCGTCAGGGGGAGGAGTATCAGGGGATCAGGAGCAGCCCGAGGTCGCTCCGCAGTTGTGGCACTTGTAGCAGGCGCCGCTGCGCACCATGAGGCTGCCGCATTCGCTGCACGATGGGGCGTCGCCCTGGTTGACGAACGCACCCGGCAGACCCTCGGCCACCGCAACCGGGGTCATCGCTCGGACCGCCGCAAATCCGCTGACACCCGTTGTCGCCGACGCCGCGC
>DATBCJ010000061.1:0-1737 GCA_036270565.1 Candidatus Dormiibacterota bacterium
GTGAAGCCGCCGTGGTCGAACCTCTGCAGCAGCTCGGTGAACTCGGCCGCGGTGAAATGACGGCGGAAGACGTTGTTGCAGGCTGCGTGCAGCATCTTGTCGAGAACCTTGCTGTCGTCGCCCTCGTCGAGGGTCTCGAGCTCCACCTTGCCGGCGCTCGACGCGGTCAACGCGGGCAGGTCGCTGATTCGCGCCACCGCCTCCTTCTCGCCGGTGCGGAGGGCGCGGCGGAGCGCGTTGCTGGCGAGGTTCTCCTGGTTGGCGATGCTCATCCGCACCGACACACCGCTGCGCTGGTTGACCTGCGGATGGCGCCGGGCGAGCTGGGTGAACTCCGCGACGATCTCCTTCATGTAGTGGGGCACGTGCACCGGCACGGGGATGTCCTCGAAGGTGGTCGCCTCCTGGTCGACGATGGCGATCTCGTGCTCGACGCTGCGCGGATAGTGGGTGCGGATCTGGGCGCCGAAGCGGTCCTTGAGCGGGGTGATGATCCGGCCGCGGTTGGTGTAGTCCTCGGGGTTGGCGGTGGCGACGACGAACACGTCCAGCGGCAGCCGCAGGCGGTAGCCGCGGATCTGGATGTCGCGCTCCTCGATGATGTTGAGCAGACCCACCTGGATGCGCTCTGCGAGGTCGGGCAGCTCGTTGATGGCAAAGATGCCGCGGTGGGTGCGCGGGATCAGCCCGTAGTGGATGGTCAGCTCGTCGCTCAGGTAGCGGCCCTCGGCCACCCGGATGGGGTCGACCTCGCCGATCAGGTCGGCGATCGAGGTGTCCGGGGTGGCCAGCTTTTCGCTGTAGCGCTGATCGGGCCCGAGCCAGGTGACCGGGGTGTCGTCGCCGCTGGCGGCGACCAGGTCACGGCAACGGCGACAGATGGGCGCGTACGGGTCGTCGTTGATCTCACAGCCGGCGATGGCGGGGACGGAGTCGTCGAGGAGGTCGGTGAGCCCGCGCAGAAGGCGCGATTTGGCCTGGCCGCGCTCGCCGAGCAGGATCAGGTCCTGGCCGGCGAGGATCGCATTCTCGAGCTGCGGCACCACCGAGTCCTCGTACCCGAGGATGCCGTCGAAGAGGTTGTCGCCGCCGGCCAGGCGGCGCATCAGGTTGCGGCGCATCTCGGCGCGCACCGGGAGCACGCGGTACTCGGTGCGGCGCAGCTCGCCGATGGTGGCGGGGCGGTTCTCGGGCATCACTTTCACCTTACACCGCGCCGCTGCACCGACCGCGCTGGGCTACGCGCCGGCGGCCTGGAGGTGGCGCCGCTGGGCGCCCTCGCGC
The DNA here is from genome assembly GCA_036270565.1 of Candidatus Dormiibacterota bacterium. Classification (GTDB taxonomy): domain Bacteria; phylum Chloroflexota; class Dormibacteria; order Aeolococcales; family Aeolococcaceae; genus Aeolococcus. The sequence goes on from DATBCJ010000061.1 coordinate 1,285, forward strand.
GCGGCGGCGACGAACCGTGCCGCGATACCGGGATCCTGGCCGAAATGGAGATGGACGAACGATGCCAGCAGGGTCGGTGTGGCCCATCCCTCGGAACCCAGGGGCTCGCCGTCGGCGTCGTGCATCGAATACGCGGGCCGAAGGGCGCGGGTACCGGAGAGAAGCCGGCTGAAGTGGAACTCGTGGCCCCGCACAGAGGTGCCCGCCTCTCCGAGCAGGCAGGCCTCGCCGATCCGCAGGTCGCGATAGCCGGTGTGGCACGATCCCGCCTCCAACGCGATGTCGACGGGAATCAGCGCCGCCATGTCGTGGACGTTGCCGTCGCTGGTATGGACGCTGCGTGCGCACAGGTGCAGCCCTCCGCTCTCGGCGTAGATGGGCATACCGCGTTCGTGGGCACGGCGCAGCGACTCGATGAACGAGTGATTTGCTGCCAACCGTGGCACGAACATC
>DATBCJ010000062.1:0-4892 GCA_036270565.1 Candidatus Dormiibacterota bacterium
CGAGGTCAACGAGGAGCACATCGCCGAGATCATCAGCTCGTGGACGGGCGTGCCCGTGTCGCGGCTGGTCGAGGAGGAGACGTCCCGGCTGCTGCGCATGGAGGACGAGATCCACAAGCGCCTCATCGGCCAGGACGACGCTGTCAAGGTCATCTCCCAGGCGGTGCGCCGCGCCCGCGCCGGGCTCAAGGACGCCAAGCGGCCGATCGGATCGTTCATGTTCCTCGGCCCCACCGGTGTCGGCAAGACGGAGCTGGCGCGCTCGCTGGCCGCCTTCCTCTTCGACAACGAGGACGCGATCATCCGGCTCGACATGAGCGAGTTCATGGAGCGCCACTCCACGGCGCGCCTGGTGGGCTCGCCGCCGGGGTACGTCGGGTACGACGACGGTGGCCAGCTCACCGAGGCGGTGCGGCGCCGACCCTACAGCGTGGTGCTCTTCGACGAGATCGAGAAGGCGCATCCCGAGGTCTTCAACATGTTGTTGCAGATCCTCGAGGACGGGCGGCTGTCCGACGCCAAGGGCAAGGCGGTCAACTTCGCCAACTGCATCGTGATCATGACCAGCAACATCGGCATCTCCAACCTCAAGGCGAACCTGTCGATGGGCTTCCAGCCGTCCATCCCCGACGAGCACCAGGCGTCGTCGGACCACGGCAAGATGCGCGACCAGATCATGGACGAGCTGAAGCGGGCGTTCCGTCCCGAGTTCCTCAACCGCGTGGACGCTGTGGTCGTGTTCCATCGACTCGACATGGCGCAGATGCGCAACATCGTCGACCTGATGCTCGCCAAGGTGGCGGTGCACCTGGCCGCGCAGGAGCTCAACTTCAGCGTCACCGACGCAGCCAAGGACAAGATCGTCGGCGAGGGGTTCGACAAGGTCTACGGGGCCCGTCCCCTGCGACGCGTCATCCAGCGCGTCATCGAAGACCCGCTGTCCGAAGAGCTGCTGCGACTCAAGCACGGTCCGGGTGACACGGTCATCGTCGACCTCACCGACGGTGAGGTGACCATGAACCTGATGCCCAAGAGCAAGGAAAAGCGCGAGCGCAAGGAGAAGGTGGAGAAGGCGGAGGCCGCCGCGGCGGGGACGCCACCCGCCGAGTAACCGTCGCAGCGCGCGCGCTGTGCTAGGTTGCTCGGCCGTGACCGCAGTGCAGATCCCCGACGGCTGGGACGAGCGCGTCACCGCGCTGGGCGGCCACGTCCTGCAGAGCTCGGCGTGGGCGCGCGTGCAGGCCCGGTTGGGCTACGAGGTCACCTTCGCGGAGGGCGCGGGCTGGTGCTGGATGGGCGTGGTCCGCCGGGTGGGACCGTTCCGCTACCTCTACCTGCCGTTCGGGCCCACGCTGGCAGACGCGCAGCGGCTGCCCGACGCGATGAGCCCCGCCCGTGCTCGTGCAGACGAGCTCGGCTGTGCGTTCATCAGGCTGGAACCCGACCAGGCCACGCCATCCCAGCTCACCACGCTCAAAGCCCGACGGGTGCGCTCACGGCAGCACCAACACACCCTGGTGCTGCGCGTCGACGCCGACGACGCCGTCCTGCGCCGCGGCCTCAACAGCGGCCACCGCTCGCGCATCAACACGGCCGAGAAGCGTGGACTGTCCATCGAGCAGGTGCAGGATGCCGCCGACATCGCCGACTTCATCGCGCTGCTGCGCCAGACCGAGACGCGCGCGGGCTTCTACTCGCACGACGACGGCTACTACCACGCCATCGCCGAGGAGCTGATGCCGACCGGCGAGGCGTCGCTCTACTACGCCACCTGGCAGGGGCAACGGGTCGCGGCCGCCCTCGTCCTCGACTTCGCCGACACGCGCTACTACGCCTTCGCCGCCAGTGACACGCAGCGTCGCTCGGTGATGCCCGCCCCCCCGCTGGTCTGGCGCGCCATCCTCGACGGTCGCACCAAGGGCATGCGCTGGTTCGATTTCTGGGGGGTGGCACCACCGGATCAACCCGACCACAAATGGGCCGGCATCACCGAGTTCAAGCGCGGGTTCGGCGGTGAGCTCCACAGTCGTAGCGGCACCTGGGAGGTGACCGTGCGCCCGGTGAGCGCGCGGCTCTTCACCGTCGCCCAGGCCCTGCGCCGTTGAGGCCGGCCACCGCCGCCGAGCTCGACGTCTGGGACGACCTGGTGGCGGCCAACCCCGACGGCGGCCACTACCTGCAGACCCGCGCCTGGGCGGAGGCCAAGTCCCGCTGGGGGTGGCAGCCGCAGCACCGGATCCACCAGGAGTCCTCGGGCCGCCGCCTGGCTGTGTTGTTCCTCACCCGCCGCGTCGCCGCGCTGGGGACGCTGTGGTACTCGCCCAAGGGGCCCGGGGTCGTCGACGCCGCCAGCCTGCTCGAGACCGTGCCCTGGACGCACCCGCCGGGTGACGCATTCGTCGTCAAGGTGGAGCCGGAGGTGCTCGCCGGCGCCGACCTCAGCGGGTGGCGGGCCGCCGGCCTGGTCAAGGCACCCGGCGACATCCAGAGCAACCGCGCCACCATCGTCGTCGACCTGCGTCCTTCCGAGGACGCCGTGCTGGCGTCGTTCAAGCCCAAGACGCGCTACAACATCCGCCTCGCCGCGCGCCACGGAGTCACGGTCGTCGACCGGGCGGTCGACGCCGAGCACGCGCGCGTCATGTATCGCCTGCTGGAGCAGACCAACGCTCGCAACGACATCGCCGTCCGGCGCGCCGAGTACTTCGAGGACTGCTGGAGCGCGCTGTCGTCCCGCGGCCAGGGCCGCTTCTTCTTCGCGGTGCACCAGGGCGAGGTGCTGGCCGGTGCGTTCATCGCCCACCTCGGCCGGCGCGGCTGGTACAAGGACGGCGGGTCCACGCGGCACAGTTCGCAACTGATGGCGCCCTATCTTCTCCAGTGGGAGGTGATGCGCTGGCTGCGGGCACGCGGCGTCGAGGACTACGACCTGGTGGCGGTGCCGCGGCCGGCGGAGCTCAGCCCCGGCCATCCCTTCGCCGGCCTGCACCGCTTCAAGAGCGGCTTCAACGCGACGGTCACGGAGTACGTCGGGGTCTGGGACTGGCCGGTCCGGCCGCGCGCGCTGCACCTCTGGAACCGCGGGGGCGAACGCCTGGCGCGCCAGTGGAGCGCGCGGGTCGACCACGACTTCTTCTACTAATAGGGGCGAGGCAGATCCTCGCCCCTCATGAGGTCGAAATGAATTCGACCTCATACACCCCACTCCTCGCCGCGCCTCGCGCGGCGCTGTCGCTTCGCGACGGGATGACGCGCCTAAGCCTCCCGGCATAGCCCAGCCACCCCGCTCATGGCGGACGAACGGAACGCATGTGCGGCTACCCTTGACCGTGTATGCCCCATGACACCATCGACATCCGCGGAGCTCGCGAGCACAACCTCAAGGGCATCGACCTCACGCTTCCCCGCGATCGCCTGATCGTCATCACCGGGCTGTCGGGGAGCGGCAAGTCAAGTCTCGCCTTCGACACCATCTACGCGGAGGGCCAGCGCCGCTACGTCGAGTCGCTGAGCGCCTACGCGCGCCAGTTCCTGGGACAGATGGAGAAGCCGGACGTCGATCACATCGGCGGCCTCAGCCCGGCCATCTCCATCGACCAGAAGGGCACCAGCAAGAACCCGCGGTCGACGGTGGGCACCGTCACCGAGATCTACGACTACCTCCGCCTGCTCTACGCGCGCATCGGTCATCCGCACTGCCCCAACTGCGGGCGGGAGATCAGCAAGCAGTCGATCGAGCAGATCACCGACCAGGTACTGGAGCTGCCCGAGGGCACCAGGCTGATGGTGACCGCGCCGATGGTGCAGGGCCGCAAGGGTGAACATCGCGAGGTCTTCACCGAGGCCAAGAAGAGCGGCTTCGTGCGCGCTCGCGTGGACGGCGAGCTGCGCGACCTCAGCGAGGAGATCTCGCTCGACAAGAAGTTCAAGCACGACATCGAGATCGTCGTCGACCGCGTCGTCGTCAACGCCGACCTGCGCAGCCGCCTGCACGACTCCCTCGAGCAGGCGGCCAAGCTGAGCGACGGCCTCATCCTGCTGATTCCGGTTGACGCCGAGCCCGGCTCGGGCATCGGTGAGATGTTGTTTTCCAAGGACTACGCGTGCGTGTACTGCGGCATCTCGATGGAGGAGCCCGCGCCGCGCAACTTCTCGTTCAACAGCCCGCACGGGGCGTGCACGGTGTGCACCGGGCTCGGGATGCGCATGGAGGTCGACCCCGACGCGGTGGTGCCCGATCCCTCGCTGAGCATCAACCAGGGTGCGCTGTCGGGCTGGACGCGCGGTCCGTCCATGACCTGGCTGATGGACGTCCTCGAAACGGTCGCCAAGAAATTCAAGGTCTCGCTGAACACCCCGTGGCAGGACCTCACCGCCAAGGAGCAGCGCCTGATCCTCTACGGGCTGCCCAAGGACGAGACGGTGCGCATCCGCTACGTCAGCCACAGCGGGTACGCGCGCAGCTACGACGCCGGCTTCGAAGGAGTCGTCAACAACCTCGAACGCCGCTACCGCGAGACCGAGTCCGACTGGGTCAAGCAGGAGATCGAGCGGCTGATGATGCAGAAGCCCTGCCCGGCGTGCAACGGCGGCCGGCTGCGGCCCGAGTACCTCGCCGTCACCGTCGACGGCATGAACATCATGGAGCTGAGCCGTCACAGCGTCCTGGCAGCGCTCGGGCGCATCGACCGCCTCCGGCTCAGCGAGCGCGAGACCCTGATCGCCCGCCAGGTGCTCAAGGAGATCCGTGAGCGGCTCGGCTTCCTCCACGATGTCGGGCTCGACTACCTCACGCTCGACCGCGGCGCGGCCACGCTGAGCGGCGGCGAGGCGCAGCGCATCCGCCTCGCCACCCAGATCGGCAGCCGGCTGATGGGCGTGCTCTACATCCT
>DATBCJ010000063.1:0-8418 GCA_036270565.1 Candidatus Dormiibacterota bacterium
ACGTTCCATCTTCCCCACGGCCCCGAAGGAACCGCGCGCGGCGCCGTGATGCAGGGCCTGTACCGCTACCACCGCCTGCGCATGCGTCACGTCGACCGCTGCATCGTCCTCAGCGCCGGGCAGCGCGACCTCCTGGTCAGCGCCGGCTACCCGGCCGATCGGGCCGTGGTCGTACCCAACGGCGTCGACACCGACCTGGTCAGCCCCGGTCCGTCGCGGCTCCACGAGGAGCTGGGAGCGCGGTTGGTGGTGTTGTACCTGGGCCGGCTCGACCCCGAGAAGCGGGTGCCGGCCCTGGTGGACACGTTCCTCTCGCTCGGCCTCCCCGACGACCACGTGCTCTGCGTGGCTGGCGACGGGATCCAGCGCGACCAGCTGCGCAGCCGCGCGGCCGGCCACCCCAACGTCCGCATCCTGGGTCTTGTGTCGGAGGCGCGCAAGCTCGACCTGCTGCGCGGTTGCGACGTGTTCGTGCTCCCGTCCACCGCCGAAGGGCTGGCGCTGTCCCTCCTCGAGGGGATGGCCGCGGGCTGTGCCGTGGTGGCCACGGACGCGGGCGAGGACGGCAGCGCGCTCGAGGACGCCGGGCTGGTGATCCCCGCCAACCCGCTGCGCCCGGCGCTCGACGACGCTCTTCGGCGACTGATCGCCGACCCGGACCTGCGCCTGCGTCTCGGTGCCGCGGCGCGGGCACGGGCGGTGGGCAGGTTCGCCGGGGCGGGCAACGCCGACCGCGTGCTCGGCGTCTACGCCGACGCGATTCGTGCCGCGGCCGACCCCCGGGGCACGCCGACCGGCGCCGCGCTACCCTAGGCGGGTGACCACGGCAACCCCGGTTCCCGTCGAGTCCCCTGTCCGCGAGGAGAAGGTGGTCCGGGAGCCGGGATGGAACGTGATCGTGTGGAATGACCCGATCACGCTGATGACCTACGTGGTCCTGGTGCTCAGGAAGCTCTTCGGCTACGACCACGTGACCGCGACCAGGCTGATGCTCCAGGTGCACGAGGAGGGGAAGGCGGTCGTCGCCACCCAACCGCGCGAGCAGGCCGAGGTGTCGGTGGCGCGGCTGCACGCGTTCGGGCTCCAGGCCACCCTGGCCCGGATCTAGCCAGGGTCGGCGATCGGATGGCCTCGGTGGTGAAGCGGCGCGGCCGCATCCAGGTCCGCTTCAACCGGGCGGAGCGCGACGCGCTCCTCGACATCGTCGCCCGTCTTCAAACGCACATCAGCCGCGCCCTGGCGACCACCCCCCGCGCCTACGACGACCAGGCCATGCAGGGCGAGTACGACCGCTGGGTGCGCCCGGAGATCGAGCGCGGCTACGAGGCGGACCTCGACGTCATCCGCGACGCGCTCAGCGCCGGCGAGGAGCTGCTCGTGCTCACCGAGGCGCAGGTGTACGCCTGGCTGCGCGGCTTCAACCAGCTCCGCCTCGCCGCCGGCTCATTGCTCGGGATCAGCGAGGACGGCTGGGAAAGCGACGCCACCGAGGAGCTCCGCGCCCGACCGGAGTTCGGCATGCTGATGGCCCTCGGCTTTCTGCAGGAGGAGCTGGTAGCAGCGCTGGAGAGCTAGTAGCGCGTCACCTTCATCGAGAAGTCGAGCGCCGTGGCTGAGTGGGTCAGCGCGCCGACCGAGATGTAGTCCGCGCCGGCCAGCGCGTAGGCGCGGGCGGTGCCCACCTGCACACCGCCGCTGATCTCCACCTCGGCGCGGCCGCGGATGATCTGCATGGCCTCGCGAACCTGGCCGGGCGCGAAGTTGTCGAGGAGGATGCGCGGCGCCTTGTCGGCCAACGCCTGCTCGAGCTCCTGGATGTTGCTGACCTCGACATTGACGTCGCCGTCGGGATACGCCTTGCGCACCGCGCGCAGCGAGGGGGTGATGCCGCCGACGAGCGCCAGGTGGGTGTCCTTGATGAGGACGGCGTCGTAGAGGCCCATGCGGTGGTTGACGGCGCCGCCGATGCGGGTCGCGTACTTCTCCAGGCCGCGCAGCCCCGGCGTGGTCTTGCGGGTGTCGAGGATCTTCGCCTTGGTGCCCTCCACGGCCTTGACGTAGCGCGCGGTCATGGTGGCCACGCCACTGAGGTGTTGGAGGAAGTTGAGCGCGACGCGCTCCGCGGTGAGCATGCCCCGGGCCGGGCCGGCGATGCGCGCCACGATCTGGTCCTCCTGCACCTTCTCGCCGTCCTTGGTCTTGGCGTCGAAGGTGATGCGTTCGTCGACGATCGCGAACACGCGCGCCGCCACGCGCAGACCGGCGATGACGCCGTTCTCCTTGCAGACGATCTTGCCCCGGCAGGTCATGTCAGCCGGGATCACTGCGTCGGTGGTGACGTCGCCGGCCCCGATGTCCTCGGCCAGCGTCGCCCGGATGAGCGAGTCGAGGGTGTCGGGCGCCAGGGCCTCGGTGATCGGGTCAAGAGTTGCGGTCAAATCTGTGTCCTCTCTCTTTCTGCATGACCATGACGCCATGCCAGTTGTCACGGGTTGAAGGGAAATCAACGCGGGTGTGAGCGCCCCGGCTCTCCTCACGGAGGAGCGCGGCGCGGCACACCAGCGCTGCGGTCGTGGTCGACTGGTGGAGGCGCACGTCGTCGAGCGACCCGCGCGCGGGGATTGTGGCGCTGATCTCCTCAATCGTGTCAAGGGCGAGGCGCAAACCCTGGCCGTCGCGGACCAGCCCGCACCCCTCCCACATCGCCTCCTGAAGGCGCGTGGTGGCGGAGGAGGTCTGCGCGGCCCGCACTCGAGCGGCGGAGTCGAGAGCGCGCTGGGTCGGCGGAGCAACCGGGCGTTCGGCGATGTCGTGGAGGGCGGCGACGGCGGCGCGGTGGCCGAAGACGGCGCCCTCGAGGAGGCTGTTGCTGGCCAGCCGGTTGGCGCCGTGCACCCCGGTGCTCGCCACCTCCCCACAGGCGAACAGACCGGGGAGCGAGGTGGCCCCATCGACGTCGGTGCGCACGCCGCCGATCAGGTAGTGCGCAGCGGGCGCGATCGGGATCGGCGCCGCGGTGATGTCGACGCCGTGGGCGCTGCATGTCGCCGTGATCGTGGGGAACCGAGCGCGAACCCCGTCTCCCAGCGGGCGGCAGTCGAGGTACACGTGGTCCACGCCATCGCGGAGCAGCCGCTCCCAGATGGCGCGCGACACGACGTCGCGACCGGCGAGCTCGCCCCGCGGGTCGGCGTCGAACAGGAAGCGCTCGCCGGCGCTGTCGACCACGTGCGCGCCCTCACCGCGCATCGCCTCGCTGATCAGGAAGCGAGGCGCGCCCGGTACCGCCAGGGCCGTGGGGTGGAACTGCATGAACTCCATGCTCGCCACCTCGGCGCCGGCATCCCAGGCCAGCGCGACGCCGTCACCGGTCGCGGCGGCCGGGTTGGTGGTGTTGCGCCAGAGCTGGCCGGCGCCACCGCTGGCGAGGATGGTGGCCGCGGCGCCGAGCACACGCGCTGGGCCACGGCCGCTGCTATCGCGAAGCTCGACCCCGGCGCAGCGGCCGGCGTCGTCGAGGAGGAGTGAGGTCACGTGGGCGTTCTCGATCACCGTGGCGCCGCAGTGGCGCAGCCTGCGCACCAGCGCCGCCTCGACCTCGCGCCCGGTGGCGTCCCCGCCGGCGTGGACGATCCGGTTGCGGGTGTGCGCAGCCTCGCGACCGACGAGCAGACCGCTCTCATCGCTGTCGAAGCCGGCGCCCCATGCGGCCAGCTCGCGCACCCGCTGCGGGCCGTCGCTGACCATCACGCGGACCGCCTCGCGGTCGCACAGTCCGCGTCCTGCGGACATGGTGTCGTCGAAGTGAAGCTGGGCGCTGTCGTCGTCCGCCACCGCCGCGGCGATGCCCCCCTGCGCCCAGCGAGTGGCGCCGTCGTCAACCGACCCCTTGGCGACCACCGCAACGCGGGCGCGCGGAGCCGCCGTCAGTGCCGCCGTCAACCCGGCGATGCCACCGCCGACGATGACGCAGTCAAATGGTCCCTCCATCGTGGCGAGCGCGCTGTTCAGGAGATCGCGACCTCCTCACGCACGTGGTTCGCGGAGTCGACGTGCACGACCAGCGGGCTGTGCGTCGCCAGCTCGGCGTCGCTCAGGTGCCCGTACGCGAGGATGATCACCGTGTCGCCGGGACTGCCGATGTGTGCCATCGCGCCATTGAGCCCAACCTGGCCGGATGACCCCTCGATCGCGTAGGTGACCGCGCGAGAGCCGTTGGTGACGTTGACGATGTGGAGCTGCTCGCCGGGGACGATGTCGGCCGCCTTCATCAGCTCAGCGTCGAGTGAGCACGAGCCCTCGTAGTCGAGGTCGGCGTCGGTGACGGTGGCACGGTGGATCTTGGCTCGGAGCACGACGCGCTGCATCTACTCTCTCCCCTGGATACCGGTGACCCCCGGGATCTCCGAACCTTGGGCAACGGCGCCGTCCAGAGGAGCTGCGTCGATACCAAGGCGGATCACGTCGATCAACCGAGTGGTCCCCATTCTACCAGCGACCAGAATTTGGCATCCGAGCCGCACATCCTCAACGCTGGTGAGGCTTTCCGCATCGACGGCGACGACGTAGTCGACGTCGAAACCGGCGTTCTCCATGGGCGCGCGGACCAGGTCGCAGAGGACAGCGGAGCTCCCCTCGCCCCCCGCGAACGCGGTCGCGGCCGCGGACAGGCCTGCGGGGATGGCCCCGGCGCGCTTCCTTTCCACGTCGCTCAGGTAGGCGTTGCGGCTACTGAAGGCCAGGCCATCATGATCGCGGACGACCGGCAGGACGACGATCACCACGCCGGTGTCCAGGTCGGCCGCGAGACGGCGGACCACGACGCACTGTTGGGCGTCCTTCTGACCGAAGTAGGCGCGATGCGGCCGGCAGGCGATGAGCAGCTTGGCCACCACCAGGGCCACGCCGTCGAAGTGGCCCGGCCGATGCACGCCCTCGAGGATCCCGGTGAGCGACCGGTGGACCCGTACCGCCGTGGCCGGGGCGGGTCCGTACATCGCCTCAACGGTGGGGACGAAGGCGGCGTCCACCCCCTCCTCGGCGAGAACGGCGAGGTCGGCATCGAGCGCGCGTGGGTAGCTCTCGATGTCTTCCCCCGGGCCGAACTGGGTCGGGTTGACGAAGATGCTCACAACCACCCGGTCGCAGTCGACCCGCGCCCGCCGCACCAGGCTGCGGTGACCCTCGTGCAGGGCACCCATGGTCGGTACCAGGCCCACGCTCAATCCGGCGGCGCGGCAACGTTCCGACCAGCGACGCAGCTCGTCGGGCGTGGCCAGCCGGCGGGGCTCGTCGAGCGCGCCGCGGTCAGTGGTAGCTGTGGGCATCGTCAGGGAAGGTGCCGGCGGCGACGTCGGCGCTGAAATCGCGCGCCGCGCTGACGATGCGGTCGCCGATGTCTGCGTAGGCCCTGGCGAACTTGGGCATCGGCCCGCGCGTGATCCCGAGCAGGTCGTAGACGACGAGCACCTGCCCGTCGCAGTCCGGGCCCGCGCCGATGCCGATGGTCGGGATCGAGACCGCCGCGGTCACCTCCGCGGCCAGGCCGCGCGGGATTCCCTCCAGGACGAGGCTGAACGCCCCGGCCGCCTCCAGCGCCAGCGCATCGGCGACGATTCGCTCTCGGTCGCCGGCGCTGCGGCCCTGCACCTTGAAGCCGCCGAACGCGTTGACGAACTGCGGGGTGAGGCCGAGGTGACCCATCACCGGGATGCCGCACTCGACAAGGCGAGCCGCCACGCCCGTCACCCAGCCGCCACCCTCGAGCTTGACCGCGTGCATCCCGGCCTTGAGGAAAGCGGCGGCATTGCCGATCGCCTGAGCGTGAGACTCGTGGTAGGAGCCAAAGGGCATGTCGCCGATCAGCAACTGATCGGGTGCGCCACGCACCACGGCTCGGGCGTGATGAAGCATCTCCTCCATGGTCACCGGCAGCGTGGTCGGGTAGCCGAGGTGGTTGTTGCCGACGCTGTCGCCAACCAGCAGCGCGGGCACGCCGGCGGCCGCGAGAAGACGCGCGATGGCAACGTCGTAGGCGGTGACCATGACGAAGCGCTCTCCCCGCTCCTTGTGGGCGCGGAGGTCGTGGACCGTGACCGGCACGGGGGTCAGGCCACCCGCGGATGGGCCACGACGGTGGAAGCGGCCCGGCCCGGTCGGCGCGGAGCGGCTGCGGCGAGCGCGTCGGCGACGGCCTCGCGACCCTCGGGCCCGGCCAGCGCGAGAGTCTCGAGCGCGAGCCGGCGATACAGCTCGCGGGTGCTCGGGTCGGCGCCGAGGACGTCGAGGTGATGTGCGACGGTGGCGGCGTCGCCGCGCACCACAGGGCCGGTGAGCGCCGCCGCGGGGCCGCCCGCCGAGGCATTGCTCGCTGCCCCCACAAGGAGGGCGCCCAGCGCCCGATGGGCGTCGCCCGGCTCCACGCCGGCCTCCTCGAGAAGGCTGGTTGCGCGGGCGAGCAGCGCCAACGGCGCGTTCCCGGCGAGGACGGCGGCGGCGTGGTAGAGGGCGCGCCCAGCAGGAGGCAGCGTGAGGAGATGACCGCCGAGGTCGGCGACCAGCGACTGCAGCTGGCCGAGCAGCGGCGGCTGCGCCTCGATCGCGAAGCTTGTGCCGCACAGCAGGCCGGCGCTCTGGGCCCCGGCGAGCGCCTGGAGCGGGTGGAACGCACCGATCGTCGCGGCCGTGATCCGGGCCGCGGCGAGAACCTCGGGGCCGCTGGTGGCGCTGCAGTGCACCAGCGCGCGACCCCGCAGCCCCGCACCGGTGGCCGCGATCGTCGCGGCGACGTGGACGATCTGCGCGTCGGGTACGGTGAGGAAGGTGATGTCGGCGCGGCGGGCGGCCTCGACGGCGGTGGCGACCACCTCCGCCCCGGTCGCGGCCGCCAGCTGGCCCGCATGGGCGGGTGTGCGACTGTGCACCGCGACAACGCGATGACCGGCGCGCGACAGGCCGGCGGCCAGGGCGGAGCCGGCGCGTCCGGCCCCTATGAATGCGAGCTCGGGCCGTGCGCCCCCTTTGGTTGCGTCCACCGTCTCGGTCACCTCGTGATCCAAGCGTCTGGTCTCAGGGCGGCGCCGGGGTCACGGTCAGGTGGCCTCACGGCGCGCAAGCGTCCATGGGCCGGATCGGCTGAGCCCGTCGCCGTCAGAGAGCAGTGTAGCGCGCCGTACGCGCCAGACCAACAGTTCCAGCCAGCAGCGGAGCTCGGCTGGGGGTCAGGCGCCCGCGGCGGCCTCGGTGGGTGGGTCGGCGGCGGCGGGCGGCGCCGGAGGGGCGCTGCCATCCAGCTCGGCGATGATCCTCTTCATCTCCGCCGCCTCCATGGTCTCCACCTCGATGAGGCGGGTGGCCAGGGCGCGGAGGATGTGCTCGCGCGGACGGAGCACCTCCTTGGCCTTCTGGAACGCGGTCTCGACGAGGTGATGCACCTCCTGGTCGATCTCGCTGGCGATGTCCTCTGAGTAGTTGCGCTGCTCGCCGAGGTCGCGGCCGAGGAAGACGAGCTCCTCCTTGGTGCCGAAGGTCAGCGGTCCGAGCTTGTCGCTCATCCCCCACTCGGTGACCATTCGACGAGCCAACTGGGTGGCCTTGCGGATGTCGTCCGAAGCGCCGGTGGTGATGTTGTTCTCGCCCAGGATGAGCTCTTCCGCGCAACGGCCGCCGAGGATCTGGGCGAGCTGGTCCTCGAGCTCGGCCTTGCTCACCAGGTACTTGTCCTCGGTGGGCAGGCTGAGAGTCCAGCCCAGCGCCATGCCGCGGCTGACCACGCTGATCTTGTGGACCGGGTCGGTGTGCTCGAGAATCATCCCGACCATCGCGTGACCCATCTCGTGGAAGGCGATGGTGCGCTTCTCGTTCTCGCCGATCATGCGGCTCTTGCGCTCGGGGCCGGCGATGACGCGGGCGATGGCCTCCTCGAGGTCGGGCATGGTGATCACCTTGCGGTTGTTCCGCGCGGCGAGGATGGCGCCCTCGTTGATGAGGTTCGCGAGGTCTGCGCCCGAGAAGCCCGGCGTCTGCTTGGCGAGCACCTCGAGCTCGACCGTGGGATCGAGAGGCTTGTTGCGGGCGTGCACCTCGAGGATGGCACGGCGGCCGCGGATGTCGGCGCGGTCGAGCATCACGTGGCGGTCGAAGCGTCCCGGCCGCAGCAGGGCAGGGTCGAGCACATCGGGACGGTTGGTGGCGGCGATCACGATCACGTGCGTCGCTGTCTCGAAGCCGTCCATCTCGACCAACAGCTGGTTGAGGGTCTGCTCGCGTTCGTCGTGCCCGCCGCCGAGGCCGGCGCCTCGCTGCCGGCCGACCGCGTCGATCTCGTCGACGAACACGATGCAGGGGGCGTTCTTCTTGGCCTGGTCGAAGAGGTCACGCACCCGGCTGGCGCCGACGCCGACGAACATCTCGACGAAC
>DATBCJ010000064.1:0-58144 GCA_036270565.1 Candidatus Dormiibacterota bacterium
GTCGAGGTGGCGGACGATGGCCCCGCGCAGCGCCCCGATGGTGACATCGGGATGGGCGTGCGCCCCCGGCATCGGCTCGGGGATGAGCTCGTCGACGAGCCCGATCTCATGGGCGGTGTCGACGCCCGGGCGCAGTGCCGCGGCGGCGCGGGCGCGCTGACCCGCGTCGCGGTAGAGGATGGCCGCGCACGTCTCCGGCGGGGCCACCGTGTACACCGCGTTCTCCAGCGCCAGCACCCGGTCGGCGACGGCGAGCGCCAGCGCACCGCCTGAACCGCCCTCACTGAGGACCACGCTGACCACGGGCACGCGCAGCTCGAGCATGGTGATCAGCGAGTCCGCGATCGCCCACGCCTGGCCGCGTTCCTCGGCGGCGACCCCGGCGTGTGCCGCCGGTGTGTCGACCAAGCAGACCACGGGTAAGCCGAACTTCTCGGACGTGCGCATCAGGCGCTGCGCCTTGCGGTAGCCCTCGGGGTGGGGCATGCCGAAGTTGTGGACGGCCCGGCTGATGGCGTCGGTGCCCTTCTCCTGGCCGATGACCATCACCCAGCGCTCGTCGAGCCGGGCGGGTCCGCCGACCACGGCGCGGTCATCGCCGAACAGACGGTCGCCGCGCATCTCGGTCCACTCGCTGAAAGCGCCCGTGATGACCTGCAGCGCGCGGGGGCGGGCCGGGTTGCGGGCCAGCTCCACCGCTGCGAAGGCGACGCGCTCGCGCTCGGCGGTTTCCGTGGGGAGCGTCATCGTCGTCCTGAGAACGCCACCAGCAGGCGCGCCACGGTGTCGCGGAGCGCGGAGCGCGGCACCACGGCGTCAACCATGCCGTGGGCGAGGAGAAACTCGGACGTCTGGAATCCCTCGGGCAGGCGGTCGTAGGTCGCCTGCTCGATCACCCGCCCGCCGGCGAAGCCGATGCGTGCGTGGGGCTCAGCGAGGATCACGTCCGCCTGGACCGCGAACGACGCGGTGACCCCGCCGAAGCACGGATCGGCGAGGACCGAGATATAGGGAAGCCCGGCGCGGGCCACCCCGACCACGCCGGCCGAGCAGCGTGCCATCTGGGCGAGCGACACGATGCCCTCCTGCATGCGCGCGCCACCCGAGGTGCACACCGCGACGAGGCTGCGCTTCTCCGCGACCGCGAGGTCGCAGGCGCGAGCGAACTGCTCGCCGGCGGCGCTGCCCAGCGACCCCCCGAGGAACCCGAAGTCCATGCAGGCGAGCACCACCGGCATCGTGGCCACATCGGCACGCGCCACCACGAATGTCTCGTCGATCCGGGTCCGCTCGCGGGCCTCGGCCACCCGCGACGGGTACGGCACGCCGTCGTTGAAGCCGAGCGGATCGCGGTCGGAGATCTCCATGTGGACAACGTCGATGCTGCCCGCATCGCCGAGATGGGCGACGCGGGTCATCGCCGGGACGACGGCGTGGCGGCCGCAGTCGGGGCAGACCCGGAGGTGCTTTTCGAACCGGGCCTCGCCGAAGCGACGGCCGCACCCGCGACACTCAACGGTGCCGGCGGGGGCGACCGGGCGGAGCTTGGGGCCGGGGGCGGCGAGCGGACGGGCTGCGTTGGGGCGCCGCATCACCTGGTTGGGGTGCCGGTCCATTCGAGGGCCATGCCGCCCCAGGTGACGCCGCTGCCGAAGGCGACGCTGACGATCCGCTGGCCCGGCTTGAGCCGGCCCGCCGCCGCCGCCTCGTGGAGCGCGATGGGGATGGACGCGGCGCTGGTGTTGCCGACTCGTTCGACGTTGACGATCACGCGGTCCATGGAAACACCGAGACGCTTGGCGGCGGCCTCGATGATGCGAAGGTTGGCCTGGTGAGGGATGAACCAGTCCACGTCGTCGCCGCTCCAACCGGCGTCGGCGCACACCTTCAGAGCCATGTCGGCGAGCCGTTCCACCGCCGAGCGGAACGTGCCCCGGCCGGCCATCCGGATCGCCTCCGTTCCGCCCTCGTCCCCGGGCGGGGTGCCGAAGTAGATGAGGTGGGCGTCCGCCCCGTCTGCCGCCATGCGGATGGCGCGGATCCCACCGCTCTCCCCGGCTCCGACGACCGCGGCGGCGGCCCCGTCACCGAAGAGCACGCAGGTGCTCCGGTCGGTGTAATCGACCATCGTGGTCAGCGCCTCCGACGCCACCACCAGCACCGTCCGGACGGCCCGAGCCCTGATCATCGAATCCGCGATCGATAGCGCATAGATGAATCCCGAACAGGCGGCGTTGATGTCGAAGGCGGCCATGCCGGCGAGGCCGAGCCGCCTCTGGATCAGGCAGGCGGTCGACGGCAGCCTGGTCTCCGCGGAGCAGGTGGCCACGATGATCGCGTCCGGGACTGGGTTGCCGGCCGCCTCCAGCGCGTCGGCGGCGGCGTGGGCACCCATGAGTGAGGGGGTCTCGCCCGGGGCCACGCGGTGGCGCTCGCGGATCCCGGTTCGTTCGATGATCCAGGTGTCTGACGTCTCGACCATCGCCTCCATGTCGGCGTTGGTCAGCACACCCGCGGGTATGTACGAGCCGAGCGAGAGGATCTGGGCAGCCGGCGCAGCCGGTCCGCCCGTGGCCGCCGCTTCGATGGTGGCTTGGGACAGTGGGGCGGTGGGCATCGTGCGTGTACAAGCCTACGCGTCGCCGGGCGTTACGGGGACGAGGGCCCTCCCCGCAGCTTCCGTGGGCGACGTTGTATCTTTTTGAGCGATGCACTTCGTGGCCAGCACCGGCAGCGCCTTCGCGATCAACGGCTTCGCCGGGTTGACGGGCGCGCAGATCCTCAGCTTCTGGTTCAGCTTCATCCTCTTCAACGGCTACGTGGTGCTCGAGGTGGTGGCGTTGGCCACGTTCTACTTCGCCGCGCGGCCCCGATCGGGGCGGCCCAACCCGGCCGCGATCTGGTACTTCATCGCCTCGCTGCTGGTGGTGATCTCCTTCATCTCGACCGTGTGGGGCGCCCCAGCCGAGAAGACATTCCTCGACGACAGCGGCACCTACCTGGCGGTGGGCGCTCGGACGGTCAAGGTATTCATCGGCATCGGCTTCGCGGGCGTCGCCGTGATGTGCATGCTCGTCGGGGCGATCGACACCTCCCGGCGCAAGAAGGCGGCGCAACAGGCGGTCGTGATCTGAGCGTCAGCGCACCGCGAAGCTGAGCATCGCAGTCGGGTTGAGCAGCGCGAAGGGCCGCTGCACTGTGTGGGTCTCCGAGTCCATGGCGGTGATCCACAGCGCTGAGACATTGGTGATGGCGATGAAGTCGCCCGGGAACCGTTCGAGGTGGTCCTGGAGGCTGTGCCGCGGCTCGAGGTGCACGTCCCCGATCAGGGAGAACGCCTGGGTGTTGATGGCCGCGGGGGTGGCGACCTTCTCCCGCCAGAGCGTCGGGTTGCCGTCACCCGCGTCGTCGAGGGGACATACCAGGGCTGCGGCCGGCTTGCTCACGGTCACCAGGCGCTCGCCGCGGCCGAGGATGGGGTAGCTCCCCGACATCGGCTCGGCTCGGGCGTTGCGCAGCAGGAGAAAGTCGCCGAAGCGATTGACGGCGTCGCTGACCCTGTCGGGGCGGACGGTCTCCAGCTCGCCGGTGACCTTGATGAAGGTGGAGTAGACCTCGAGGGTCCGCCAGTCGCTCATCGCGGCGCTGACGGTAGCAGGGTGGTGACCGCCTGCCCCGCGATGTCCAGGGCATGCCGGCGCGACCGTCGCTTATCCTGTGCGCCGTCCCGCCGAGGGTTGACTGTGTTGGCGGCTGTGTTGGGAAGAAATGGTCGAACGCTTCATCCTCGCCCTCCGTTCGGACTTCGGATGCCTGGTCATCATCGTCGCCTTCGTGGTGATCATGATCTCGACCATCGTCTTCGCCAACATCATCACGCCACCGTCCAACAACCCATTCGTGTGACGGCAGTGGCCTCGGCGACCATCGCTAGAATGCCGATCGACGCCGTTCTCCCCGTCCTGAGGCTCTCATGGCGCTGAACCCGTACGACACGCCCCGAGGCAAGCTGCGCACGCGCGTCGAGACCACCCGGCGGCAGTTCCTGCTGCTGGTCGGCACGGTCGGGGCGGTCGGCGCGACCCTCTTCGGCGGCATCGAGCTGTTGAAGTTCATGTTCCCCGCGGCCACCCTGGAATCCCCCCCGGAGTTCAAGACGGGCTTCACGGTCAGTGACCTCACCGGCAACGGCACCCTCAAGGTCAACGTGCTCAGCGAGACAGCCAATCGGGTCACCATCGTGCTGGACTCGACGGGCATCTACGCTGTCTACCTGGTCTGCACCCACCTCGGGTGCACCCCCAACTATGTCAGCGACGTGACCAGCGGCACCGGGGTGGACGACAAATCGACCACCGTCGCCCAGCACTACACCGCCGAGGGTGCCGCCATCTCGACGCGCAACGGCTGGGCGTGTCCGTGCCACGGCAGCCGCTACTACATCGACTCGACAAACTTCTACGGACCGGCGCCGCGGCCGATGGACTGGGTGGACATCCAGATCGCGCCGGACAATCACTTCGTGGTCAACCGGGGCGCGATCACCGTGTACCGTCAGGCCGGTGACACCAGCGTGCCCAAGTGGCGGCTGGACCCGACGACCGGCAAGAGCAACGGCCAGACGGTCGGTGTGTAGCAAAGAGATGGGAGACAGACGGCCGATGGGGGAGGTCCGATGAGCGCCCGTCCGACCGAGGGAAACCCGCTGCGCACGTTCGCGGCGCAGGTGTGGGGCTCGATCTTCCGGCACGGCCTGCCCACCACCGACAAGGTGGCGGCGCGCACCGCGCTGACCAACTTCTTCCTGCACATCCACCCGGTGCGCGTCAAGAAGTCGGCGATCCGAGTGAGCTACACGCTCTGCCTTGGCGGTCTCTCCTTCTTCCTGTTCATCCTGCTGACCATCAGCGGCCTGTTCCTGATGTTCTATTACATCCCCTCGGTGGACCAGGCCTACCAGAACATCAAGGACCTGCAGTTCGTCGCCACCTTTGGCCTGGTGATCCGCAACCTGCACCGCTGGGCTGCGCACGGGATGGTCATCACCGTCTGGCTGCACATGGCTCGCGTCTTCTACCAGGGTGCGTACAAGCCGCCGCGTGAGTTCAACTGGGCGATCGGCACCCTCCTCCTGCTCACCACCCTGCTGCTCTCATTCTCCGGCTACCTTCTGCCCTGGGACCAGCTGGCGGTCTGGGCGATCACGGTCGGCACCAACATGGCCAAGTACGCGCCGATCGCCGGCCCCTACACCCGCTACCTGCTGCTGGGCGGCCGCAACGTCGGCCAGGGTGCGCTCATACGCTTCTATGTCTTACATGTCGTCGCCCTGCCCCTGATCGGGTTCATCCTGATGGTCATACACTTCTGGCGCGTTCGCAAAGACGGGTTCACAGGAGGCCTCTGAGCGATGGCGACTGTGGTTGGCGGAACCCCGGGCAGCCCCGGCGGCGGCGACGGGCGGCCGCCGGTACGGGCCCGGGCGGCGGTGCCGCTGCGCACCCCACGACCGCGGGGCACCGGGCCGGAGCTCGCCGCCACGCCGCTGGTGGTGCGGCGCCGCGAGGAGGAGGAGACCGTGGTCACCTTCCCGGCCCTGGTCTGGAAGGAGTTCCTCGCCGGCCTGGCCGCCTTCATCTTCCTGCTCGGCGTGTCCATCCAGGTCAACGCGCCCCTGCTGCAGCGCGCCAACACGGCGATCACCCCCAACCCGGCCAAGGCGCCGTGGTACTTCGTCGGCCTCCAGGAGCTGCTCGAGCGCTTCCCGCCGGTGATGGCGGGGGTGGCCTTCCCGAGCTTCGTGATCATCTTCATGCTGCTCACGCCGTACCTTGATCGCAACCCCAGTCGCCGGCCCCAGGACCGCAAGGTGGCGATCGCGCTCTTCACCATCTATCTCTGCCTGGCCGTGTCGTTCGTGGTGATCGGCGTCTTCTTCCGGGGCCTGGCGTTCAACTGGGACTGGACGCGCATCCTCGGCCACCCCGGGGTCAAGCCCGCGGTATGAGGTGGCTGTTCGTCGCCCTGTCCGCGCTGCTGATCGCGCTGGTGGGCGTCGCGGCGGTGCGTGACAGCGTGGACCGCGACTACCTCTCGATCCAGCAGCGCTACCAGTCCGACTACAGCGACTACGGCTTCAACATCCAGATCCAACAGATCTTCCCCACGTTCACCGACGCCAAGCGCGGCGACACGTTCCGGGTGGAGCGATGCATCTCCTGCCACGTGCCCGACATCGGCACCATCGGCCCGGAGCTGGCGGCGCAGCGCCTCGCCCAGGACTTCATGAAGTACGAGCCCAACGCCCAGGCGATCATCAACCAGAACCACCTCACCGGGATCCACCCCGCGTACATCGCCAACGGTCCCAGCGTGGCCAGCTCAACGGGCAAGGGATTCGCCCCCGCCATGGACTTCTCGATCTACGGGATCAGCGGCACGGGCTTCCAGCCGTTCAAGGTCACGGGGACCGCCACCAACGCCAAGCAGGGCTTCCAGGTCGACCCCACCACGGTCCTGCCGGGCCCGCTGCCGGCGTCGGTCGACCCCAAGATCGTCAACGCCGGCGCCCCCGCGTCGGCCCAGAAGATCGGCATCGACCAGGTCGGCTGCATCATCTGCCACAACGGTGGCCGGTTGGCGCTCGACCTCAGCTCGACAGGGGCGCACCAGAACCTGATCATCAACCCGGAGTACGACTTCACCGCCGGTGCCCAGCTCTACTACACGTACTGCGTCAGCTGCCACGGCGTCCAGGGTGAGGGTGGCAAGGGGCCGCCGCTGAGCAACCAGGACCGGCTCGGCTACTTCAACGAGGACTACTACTACCGGTGCATCGAGTACGGCTTCACCGATTTCGAGCACCTCGGCAGCATCATGCCCGACTGGAGTGGCAACGTCGCCAGCGACTTCACGTACAACCCCACCCGTGACAAGCAGAAGCCCACCGGCAGCCGCACCCTCAGTGAGGACCAGATCCAGGTTCTCATCCAGTTCATCCGCCACTGGGAGAACTACAACACCCTGCCGTAGGGGGTTCATACGCCATGAAACGACGCACCTTCGCACGCGACCTGCTCGGCACGGTGATCATGTTCCTGGTGCTGATCGCGGTCTGCGTGGTCATCGTCCTGCTCGAGAACTACCTCGAGAACTTCAAGTCGCACTGAGATGATCGCCACCTTCCACGCCATGCTCGCCGACCTCGACCCCGGGGACGCGGGCTGGGGCGACGTCATCTTCGTGGGCATCTGGGCGCTGGCATCGCTGGTCCTCGCCGCCTACTACTGCTACCGGTCGTTCTTCACACGCTGACGAGGTGGGGGTGAGCGCAGTGGCCGCTGTGCGCCGCCGTGACTGGCGGATCGCGGCCGCTCTCTCGATCGTCCCGGGCGCCGGCCAGGTCTACAACGGACAGCCCCGCAAGGCCGTCTTCTACGGGCTGGCCACCCTGCTGACCATCGGGCCGGCGGTGCTGCTGATCACGTTCGGTGAGCGCATCGGGTCGAGCCTGCTCCAGCATCAGTCGTTCGCGACGTTTCTGCTGCTGGCGCTGGGTTCGGTGCTGCTCTTCCTGCTCGTCTTCGTCCTCGGCCTCTACTTCTGGGCCAGCGCGGTCGTCGACGCCCGCTACAGTGCGCGCGAGCTCAGTGCGGGCGTGCCCGGGGCCGACAACCGCTGGTGGTTCTTCCACCTGTGAGGGGGTGACCACGTGGGATTGATCGAGCGTCTGCGAGCCATGCGTCCGCGGACCAGAGGCCCGAACCGGGCTGCTCTTCCCGACCCCGCCCAGCCGCCCACCAACCGAGGCGACTGGGACCAGGCCGCGCTCACCAACGTTGAGATCACCGAGCTGGTCAAACGGCAGATCCGCACCAACACACTGCCGTGGCAGAAATGACCGTCGCCGCGGTTTGCCGCCTGCGCGATGCCTATGCGATCATCCCTCCGCGCGTTGTTGTCGCCAACCGATGGGAAGCGGAGAGCTGGTCCCGGTGAACCCACTCGCCACCTGCTGCGTCGACTCGTCGTCGTACCACCCGGGTGGTCCGGTGGCCGACAGCATGCATTTCGTCTTCAACTGGGTGCTGATTGCCTCGATCGTGCTGGGCCTCTTCACCGCGGCGCTGCTCCTGTACAGCATGTTCCGGTTCCGCCGCAAGCGCGACGACGAGGAACCGGTGCAGTTCCACGGCAACACCCGGCTGGAGCTGTTCTGGACGGCGGTGCCGCTGGCCGTGTTCATGTCGCTGTTCGGTCTGACCGTGTCGCAGATGGGCTTCATCAACGACGCCCCGGCGAGCACGGCCAGCCAGCCGGTGATGAATGTCACCGTCATCGGGGTGCAGTTCGCCTGGACCTTCGACTACGTCGGCCAGCACAACAGCAAAGGCAACGACGTGCAGAGCATCACCACCCTGTACGTGCCCGCCGACACGCCGGTCAACGTGCAGGTGGTGTCCAGCGACCCACCGTGCGTGACCCAACCTCATGCGCTGGGGACGGTGAGCGCCGACCAGGCTTCCCGGATCAGCCAGCTCAACCAGAGCCTGGCCGGAGGCGAGAGCCTCGCCGACGCCATCTCGGCCCAGGGGTGTGGCGTCAACCACAGCCTTTTTGTACCATCGCTCGCCGGCCAGATCAACGCGATCCCTGGCCAGACCAACCACCTCTGGTTGCAGGCGCGCGTCGGTCATTACTACGGTCAATGCACGGAGCTGTGCGGCACCGGTCATGCCAGCATGCTGCTCGAGGTCGTCGCCCTCTCGCCCGCCGATTTCAACACGTGGCTCCAGAAGCAGCTCGCCAAATGATCAGCACATCTGCCCGCCCCGTAACCAGTGAGGGAATCATCTGATGGCGGCGATCAGCACGCCGATACCGGGCACCGGCCTCGCGGCCCGGTGGGACAAGAAGCGCGGCGTGCTCGGCTGGATCACCACGGTCGACCACAAGAAGATCGCCATCATGTACCTCTACACGACCTTCTTCTTCTTCCTGGTCGGCGGGGTCATGGCGTTGCTTATCCGGATTCAGCTCGCCGAGCCGCAGAACAAGTTCCTGACGCCCGCGCAGTACAACCAGATCTTCACGATGCACGGGACGACGATGATCTTCCTCTGGATCATCCCCGTGTTCGCCGGCTTCGGCAACTACTTCGTCCCGCTGATGATCGGCGCGCGTGACATGGCCTTCCCGCGGCTCAACGCACTCTCCTTCTGGCTCATCCCCCTGGGCGGGCTGGTGATGTACTCCGGGTTTGTCTTCGGCGGCACCGCGGCGGCAGGCTGGACGGGGTACGTCCCGCTCACCGAGAAGAGCTACTCGCCGCAGGTCGGACAGGACCTGTGGATCATCGGGCTGCACCTGCTCGGCATCAGCTCGATGCTCGGCGGCATCAACTTCCTGGCCACCATCCACAACATGCGAGCTCCCGGCCTGACCTGGGCCCGCCTGCCGCTCTTCGTATGGTCCATGGAGGTGACCCAGGCGCTGGTGGTGCTCGCCTCGCCGTTCCTGGCGGGCGCACTGTCCATGGTGCTCCTCGACCGCCAGATCGGCGCCACCTTCTTCACCGTCGACCACGGGGGCAATGCCCTGCTCTACCAGCTGATGTTCTGGTTCTACTCACATCCCGCCGTGTACATCATGGTGCTGCCCGGCTTCGGGATCATCAGCGAGATCATCCCCGTGTTCGCGCGCAAACCCATCTTCGGCTACCGCGCCATGGCCGCCTCGATGGTGGCAATCGCGGTGCTCGGATTCGTGGTGTTCGTGCACCACATGTTCGTCACCGGCCTGCCGCTGGTGGTCCAGGAGTTCTTCGCGTTCACCACGCTCTGCATCGGGGTGCCGACAGGAATCAAGATCTTCAACTGGCTGGCCACGATGTGGGGAGGCAGCATCAGGTTCGACACGCCGATGCTCTTCGCGTGCGGATTCCTGTTGATGTTCCTCATCGGTGGCATCGACGGGGTCTACCTGGGCAGCCTGGCGGTCGACCGCACCCTCCACGGCACCTACTGGGTGGTCGGGCACATCCATTACGTGCTCTTCGGGGGCAGCGTCGTGGCTGTCTTCGCCGGCTTCTACTACTGGTTCCCCAAGGTGACCGGCCGCTTCCTCAGCGAAAAGCTCGGCAAGCTGCACTTCTGGCTGATGATCATCGGCCTCAACCTGACCTTCCTGCCGATGCACCTCCTCGGTGTCCTGGGGATGCCCCGCCGGATCGCGACCTACGAGGACAACCGCGGCTGGGGTGACCTCAACTCGCTCGAGACCTTCGGCGCGTTCATCATCGCCATCAGCACAACCATCTTCCTGATCAACTTCGTCCTCACCATGCGCGGTCCCAAGACTGCCCCCGCCGACCCGTGGGAGGGCAACACCCTGGAGTGGGCGACGTCGTCGCCGCCACCGGAGTACAACTTCGAGGAGATCCCCGTGGTCACCAGTGGGCGGCCGGTGCGCGACGCGCGCCGCGCTCGACAGGCGGCGTCAGCAACTCCGTGAGCTTCGCTCCGTCGCGCGCGTTTCGGCGCCTCACCGTGCTGACCGCTCTCGCAACCTACCTGCTGATCGTCGCCGGGGGCGTGGTGCGGGTCACCGGCAGCGGGCTGGGCTGCGGCGACAAGGACCAATGGCCGTTCTGCCGCGGGCAGTGGCTGCCTCCCTTGGAGCAGACCGCGCTCATCGAGTTCACCCATCGCTGGGTCGCCGCGGTCGCCACGTTCTTGGTGGTGCTCCTCGCCGCATGGGTCTGGTGGCGCTACCGGCACGTGCGCCGGCTCGCCGTCGGAGCCAGCGTGGTGGTGCTGCTGTTCATCCTGCAGATCGCACTCGGTGCGATCACCGTGGAGTACAACCTGCCCAGCGGGGTCATCATGATCCACCTCGCCAACGCGCTGCTGTTGCTGGGGGCGCTGACCTGGATCGCGGTGATCACCGCCACCGCAGCAACCGAACGCCCACGTCCGCTGCACAGCGCCACCCGCCTCGCCGGGATCGCGGCAGGGGCGACGTACGTGCTGGCGCTCAGCGGCGCCCTGGTTGTTGACCAGGGCGCCGGCTATGCCTGCGCGGGGTGGCCGTTGTGCGGCAACGGTTTCCAGCTCTCCTCGGGCCAGCTCGCCGACGTCAATCTCCTGCACCGGCTCGTCGCCGGCGTCGTCGTGGCGCTGCTCGCCTACTCGATGACCCGGCTGCGCCGTTCTCTTCCCGGCGACCGGGCGCTGCGCCGAGCCACGCTTGCCGTGGCAGTGCTGGTGGTGGCACAGGTGACCGCCGGGGCGCTGGTGGTCGACCTCCGCCTCCCGGCCGGGGTGCGGGCGCTGCACCTGGCGCTGGCCAGCGGCCTGTGGGCATGCGTGGTGGTTACAACGGTGATCGCTCGCGGCGCACCGCGGGATGAGGCCGCAAGCGCCGCACGGCTCGACAGCCCCGTGCGCATCGGAGCGGCGGCGTCATGAGTGTCGCTGTCGGCATCGAGAGCGCGCCGCGCGCACCCAGCGCTCGACTGACCCGCACGCTGCGCGATTACGTGGCGCTGACCAAGCCCCGTGTGGTCGTGCTGCTCGAGGTGACCACGGTGTTCGCGATGGTCATGGCGGCGCGGGGTTGGCCCGGCTGGCGGCTGACCGTGGACACGGTGGTGGGCGGCTGGCTCGCCGCCGGCGGCGCGCACGCGATCAACTGCTGGTTCGATCGCGACATCGACGCCACCATGGGCCGCACCCGGACCCGCCCCGTCCCCTCGGGTCGCATCGACCCCGTCAACGCCCTTGTTTTCGGCACAGCGCTCGGATTGGTGAGCTTCGCGCTGCTCGCCATCGAGGTCAACCTGCTGGCCGCCGCTCTTGCGCTTACCGGTCTGCTCTTCTACGTGCTCGTCTACACCATGTGGCTGAAGCGCAGCTCGGTGCAGAACATTGTCGTCGGCGGCGCGGCGGGGGCAATCCCCCCGTTGGTCGGCTGGGCGGCCGTGCAGGGCCGGTTGAGCTTGACAGCGCTGTTCCTGTTCGCCGTCATCTTCTACTGGACGCCGCCACATTTCTGGGCACTGTCCCTGCTGATCCGGCGCGACTACGCTGGAGCGTCGGTCCCCATGCTCCCGGTCGTCGCCGGCGAGGCGGAGACGCGGCGCCAGATCCTGCTCTACAGCGCCGTGTTGGTCCTGGTCACCTTCCTGCCGATGATGGTTCACCTCTTCGGCCCGGTGTACGCCATCGGCGCGGGCCTCCTCGACGCCGCTTTCCTGGCCACCACCGGCCTGGCGGTGCTCACGCCCAGCGCACGTGCGGCCCGGCGCGTCTTCTACTATTCGATGCTGTACTTGGCGCTGCTCTTTGCGGTCATGGCTCTGGATCGCGTGATCGGCTGAGCGGGGAGATCGACGTGGACAAGAAGCTGGCCCGCAAGAACATCCGCAGCGGGATCACGATGTTCATCATGGTGCTGGCGCTGATCGGGGTCACGTTCGTGTGGGCGGCCGTGTACCTCAACGCGGTCAAGTAGGGGAGGATATGGCCGACGAGACTGCTCCCCTGCACGACGCGGACGCGGCGCACACCGAGCACGCCGCCATCCACATGCCTCCCAACAGCCTGGTGCCGATCAACGTCGCGTTGGCTCTGGCCACCACGTTCGTCGGCTTCGTCGACCAGGTGCGCAACACGGTCGGTCCGCTGGTCTGGGGCATCGGGGCGATCTGGTTCATCGCCAGCTGCGTGGTCTGGTTCCTGGCCGCGCGCAATGAGTTCAGCGAGCTTCCCGAGTCCGCCGACGGGCACTGACGCGGCCGCCGGGGCGGTGGGCTGAGAGCCCGTGGAGGTCGCTCACCTGGGGCTCGGTGACTGGTCGTGGGAACCCACCGTGCTCCTTGGCATCGCCGCGCTGGTGGCCGTGTATGCCCTGGCTTGGCGCCGCGGACTGCTCAGTGACGACGATGACGTTTCGCCGTGGTTCGCCTCAGCGCGGCTGCGGCGCGGCTTCTTCGCCAGCGGTGTGCTGCTTGGGTTTGTCGCGCTGGTCTCGCCCATCGACACCGGTGGTGACCAGTACCTCTTCTCGCTGCACATGGTGCAGCACCTGCTCCTGATGATGGTCGCCCCGCCGCTCTGCCTGCTCGGCATCGCCGGCATCCGCGTGCCGCTCAGCGGTTCCCCCGGGCCCTGGCGGCGCATCTGGGCGGTGCTGGTGCACCCCTGGTCGGCGACGCTGATCTTCAGCGCCGTGCTGCTGGTCTGGCACATCCCCGCCCTCTACGACGCCACCCTCACCACCGAACCCATCCACGTGTTCGAGCACCTGAGCTTCATCGCCGTCGGGGTCATCTTCTGGTGGCCGATCGTCGACCCGATGCGCGGGCGGGACACGACACGCTGGGTGAGTCCCTTCGCGAAGATCGCCATGCTGGTGGCGTCGGGGATCCCGCCCACCGTGCTCGGCCTGATCTTCACGATCGCGCCCCATGCCTTCTACGACTTCTACGTCCGTGCTCCGCGGTTGTGGGGGCTGAGCCCGGTGGTCGACCAGCAGCTCGCCGGCGTGGTGATGTTTGGCGCCGGCAATCTCGTCTACTTCGCCGCGGTGGTGGCGGTGTTCTGGCGCGTGTTCGGTGACCCCGCACGCGACGAGGAGGAGGCGCAGCACGCCTCCGGTTGAGCCCGCGCCGAGGCGCCCAACGCGTGCCATCCCCTACCATCTCGGGGACCATTTGCTGCCGCACAGTGACCTGCGCGGATGGACGCGCCGTCCCGTGCCGGCAGACACCAGGAGGGACACCACGGTATGACCCGGCTCCGCTCGATCGCCGTCATCGTCGGCATCGGCCTGGCTCTCACGATCAGCGGGTGCGGCAACGGTCCACCAGAGGTCGCCGGAGCGGGAGGCGGCGGCGGTGCACCGATCGGCACCGCAGGGGCGACGCTGCCGGGCACCGCGGCGAAGACGGTGTCCGCGACCTCTGACCTGACGTTCAGCCCCAAGTCGATCACCGTCAAGGCCGGCGACATCATCAAGTGGACCAACACCGGGAGCGTGCCGCACAACGTCACCTTCGACGCGTACCCCGACCTGAGCGACACCTCGCAGAACCTGGCGCAGGGCGACAGCTGGGAGGTGAAGATCACCGTTGCGGGGACGTACGCCTATCACTGCACCATCCACCCGGGCATGGACGGGCAGATCACAGTCGGCAGCTGAGACGGAGGCGGGTTGAGGCGGCGGCTGAGCCGTCAGCCCGGCGGCGGCAGCCCGATGTGGACGTCGCCGGCCAGGACGCGAACCGTGCCACCGGCTGCGGCGACCAGCAGGGCCCCGTCGTTGTCGATTCCCTCGGCCGTTCCGGTGACGATGCCCGCCGACGAGCGCGCGGTCACCACGTCCCCGATCCCTGCGGCGTGCGTGAGCCACTCCTCGCGAAGGCCGGCAACCCCCGAGCTCTGCAGGATGCGGAGCCGTTCAGCCAGCTCACCCAGGTAGGCGGCGAACAGCACCGCCGGCGCCGGCGCTGTCGGCACCAGGACGTGCAGGCTGGCGCCGGCGACCCGTGCAGGAAACTCGACCCGCAGGTTCACGCCGAGCCCGACCGCCACCGCCGCGCCGGGCCCCGGCGCGAGCGCCTCCACCTCACAGAGGACGCCCGCCAATTTGCGTTTCCCGGCAAGGAGGTCGTTGGGCCACTTCAGCAACGCCGCATACCCCGACGACGTGGCGATCGCTGCGCGCGCGGCCAGCCCGGCGGCGATCGGCACGCCACCGAGGCCCGGTTGGTCGACGCGCACCAGCACCGAGCACAGCAGCGCCTCGCCGGCCGCGGTGATCCACCGCCGGCCCTGGCGGCCGCGGCCGGCGGATTGCGTCTCCGCCACGCAGCTGTAGCCGGCGTCCACCCCGGCCCGCGCCGCCGCGCGCACCACATCCTGGGTGCTGGCGGTTGCGGCCAGAGCTGTCATTCGAAAGCCCGGGAACGCGCGCCGGCCAGCGCGGTGCAGGGCCGCGACCTCGGTGGCGGTGCCGATCACAATTGGGCTCCCATGTCAATGCTTGACGTTTTCGGGCATGGTGTTAGCATTCCCCAGCGGTCCACCGGCAACGCCGAGCCCGACAACTATCTTCATTGTGGTGCAAGCGAAATGATCCAGGAGACGTGCACGCGTATCGAAGAGCTCGAGGATTTCTGGACGTCCGAGATCCGCGCCCGGCATGCCCGCCGCAACAAGATTCGCGAGATCGATGACCTGCTCAACCAGTTCGAGATGCTCAACCTTGCCGACGACCCGATCGTGCCCCGGGAGCTTGGCTTCCGCGTCGCCGCTTTCATCCGCGCCGAGGAGCACCCGCTGTCGCAGCGGAGCCCGGAGACAGTGCCGATCCAGGACTGGATGGAGGCGCTCTACGACGTCCAGGACGGGTTGATGATCCGCTTTCCCGACGACATCGACTGAGAACCGTCCGGCCGCGTCGTTTGTGCCCCGCCTTCTATAGTTCGCAGTCAAGGATGAGCGAGCCGCCGCCGCGTCGCGGATTCTGGGAGGCCCCGGTGCCACCTGCGTGGGCGCTGCGTGCCCTTGCCAAGGGCATCATCGGTCCGGAGCGCTTCGAGGCGCTGGTGGCCTACACGGCCGACCCGGCCACCGTGCGCCGCCGCCGTACCCGGATGCGCTCGGCCTGCTCGTGCCGCGTCCACGCCCGCCGCGGCTGCACCAGCTGGCGGTTCTAGACCCCGGACCTGTCCGTCGTGGCGAGGTCGCGCGTTTATACTCGTGCCTCGATCCCGCGGGCGCCCGTAGCTCAGTTGGATAGAGCGCCGGCCTCCGGAGCCGGGTGCGGGGGTTCAAGTCCCTCCGGGCGTACGCCCTCACCACCATTCGAAGGGACGGCCGTCCCAGGGGTCGAGGAGTGGATACACAGGGTTCGTCGCGAGCGCGTCGAGGCGCTCGTTGAAGGCGGTCACCTCGTCAGCGTCGAGGAGCCGGACCAGCTCGCGGTCGAGGCGGCCACGACGCTCCTCGTCAGCGGCCAGCGACCGAACCCGGGCTGCGACGGCATCGGGTAGACGCTCACCGCCGAGCTGGATCAGCACGGTGCGCTGGCGCGGATAGGGGAGGAAGCTGAGAGCGTTGTCGATGCCGCGGAGGCGACCGTCGTCGCCGAGCAGGAGGTGGGCGCGCTTGCGATCGGCGTTGTTGATCAGGGCGTCCAGCGCGGCCAGGCTGCGGAGCTGCTCGTCGAGAGCGTCGGCTGCCGAGGGGTCGCTCGCCTCGGCGGCGTGGATGAAGAGCTGCACAGAGCCGGGGCCGTGCGGGCCGTCGCGGAGGGTGGTCGGCGGCACCAGCCCGTCATCCAGGGCGGCGCTGACGACGTAGGCCGCGGTCTCCCGCATGTGCAGGGTCTGGCGCGGAAAGTCCCACAGGGGTCGCTCACCCCGAGCCGGCTTGTAGATGGCTCGCAGCGGCTCGCTCGGATGGCCGGGGTCGGGGCCGTCGAGCTCGAGCAGGAAGACGGCGTTCGACGAGTAGACGACGCGCCCGATGCCAGCGATGGGGCCGGCGCGCAGGCGACGAAGAACCTCCGCGTCGGCAGGCACGCCCGCGCCGGCCGGATCCTCGAGGACGGCGGTGTCGAAGCGACGGGCCACGCGCCTCGCCGAGGCAGCCTCCGCGCGCATGTCGGCGCTGACCATCAGAGGCACATCGCCGCCCTCACGGTGACGGCGTGGCCTCTCGTGGCCGTGCCTGCTCACCGACCGGCCCGGTGGGTCAGCCTGATCGCCGCGCGACGACGGCCACCGTCAGGGCGGCGACGATCAGCGGCACGCCGAACACCAGCCCCACCGTGAGGAACATCTTGAATGACAGCACGCCGACGCCGATGCAGACGATCAGGATGGCGACGGCGAGCACCGCAGCGTTGAACGTCCATGCCAGCCACCGCCTCGGTGCGCGGCTCGCTCCCGCCTGCCGTTGGCGACCGTGCGCGGGCGGAGCCATGCGCATCGGCGCGGGGGAGTGATCGCCGTCCAGGGGCAGATCCGGTCTGCCCAAAGCACCCCACCAGGGCGGAGCGCCAGCGGCGGGCCGCGGGTCGGACTGCTGGCCAGAGGGTGAGCGCGGTGGGTCGTCGGGCATTGCGGTCCTGTGCTGGTCGTGCTGGATCGATGCCGCCGGCGAGAACGGGAGCACGGCGCCGGCGGAGGGTTGATCATAGCGCCGCCCCCCGCGCGGGTCGATCCTAGAATCGCGGCGTGGGGGCGATTCCCGGCGGTGCAATCGAAGCGATTCAACGAGAGCACCGCGCCTGCGTTCGCTGCGTTGCGTCGGGTCACCTAGAACGCGCCCATCCGGTCTTCAGCGGCAGGGACGGCCAGCGCATCATGCTCATCGGCCAAGCACCTGGACGTGTCGAGGACGACGTCACCCGGCCGTTTGCGGGTCGTGCCGGCGCCCAGTTGATGCGCTGGTTCGCGCGCGCTGGATTCGCCACCGAGGCGGAGGTTCGCGATCGAGTGTTCATGACGTCGATGACCACATGTTTCCCGGGACGCCTGCCCTCCAACGATGGCGACCGCAGGCCGAGCGGTCGTGAGGTCGCCATGTGCAGCGGCTGGCTGGACGGGTACCTGGAACTGCTGGCGCCGGCGTTGATCATCTGCGTCGGCGCGCTCGCGCACAGTCGCTTCCTTCGCGGGCATCGACTCGAGCAGATTGTCGGACGATCGTGGTCGTCCAGCGGCGAGATCGTCGAAGGCCTGCCCCGGGGCAGGCCGGTGCTGCTGCCGCTGCCCCATCCCTCGGGACAGAGCCGCTGGCTCGGCGACCCGGGACACCGGCAACTCCTGGCAGCGGCGCTGCGGCGATTGCAGGTTCTCGCGGTCTGGGCCGACTCGACAGCGACCTGACGCCGCCTGGGGCTGGGTCCGCGCGGCGGCCGCACCGCACCAGTGTTATGATCCGGCAGCCGTTTCGGCTGTTCCAGAAAGGTATTTCAGCCGTGCCCGACGTCAGCTCCGCACCGCTGTCTGCGCCGTCGCCGGCGGTCAAGGACGCCGAGGACATCCTCGAGCGAATCTTCACGCCGCGCCCCAAGGCCAGCCCCGCAGAGCAGGCTGAGCGTGCGCTGAGACGGCCCAAGCAGCTCATCTACTGCGCCATCAGCAACCGCAATTTCTTCTGGCGCCAGCACATCACCAAGTTCGTCCTCGACGAGGGTGGGGTGCCGATCTCGCCGTTCATGCTCTTCGACTACTACCTGCTGCACACCGTTCCCAAGGAGACGGTGCGCGAGGCGTTCAACAACCTGATCGTGCGGTGCGATCAGATGTGGGTGTTCGGCAACCTTTCGCTCGGCGTCAAGGTGCAGATCGGCATCGCCAAGCGGCTGCGCAAACCACTGCGCTTCTACGACATCACCGACATGCCCTACCGCGTCGTGAGCGTGCCCGAGGCCATGGTCCGCGAGGAGTGAGCTCAGCTCACCCCCAGCTCCTCGAGGCGGCGATGCACGCTACGCCGCTGCGGGCTCACGGGTTCGCCAACGGGATGACGCCCGGCCACCGCATCGAGGGTCTTCAGTCCGTGGCCGGTGATGTATGCGACCACCGTCTCGCCGGCCTGCCAGCGACGCTGGCGGGCCAGCTTGCTGAGCACGGCCACGGTCACTCCCCCTGCGGTCTCCGTGAAGATCCCCTCGGTGCGGGCGAGCAGGTCGATGCCCTCGAGGATCTCGTCCTCGGACACGCCCGCGACCACGCCGCCACTGCGACGAGCGATCCGGAGCACGTCGGCGCCGTCAGACGGGTTGCCGATGGCGATCGAGCGCGCGATGGTGTCCGGGCGCACCGGCTGGACAACGTCAGCGCCGCGTGCAAAGGCGTCGGCGACGGGTGAGCACCCCAGCGCCTGGGCTCCGCTGAACCGAGGCAGCCGCCGCTCCGCGACCAGCCCGAGGTTGACCAGCTCGGCCGCTGCCTTGCGGTGCTTGACGAACTGGCAGCCCGACGCCACCGGGATGATGATCTCGTCGGGCAGGCGCCAACCCAGCTGCTCGGCGGTCTCGAAGGTGAGTGTCTTGCTTCCCTCGCTGTAGAACGGTCGCAGGTTGATGTTGCAGAAGCCCCAGCCGAGATCGTCGGAGAGCTCGGCACAGAGCCGGTTGACGTCGTCGTAGGTGCCCGCGATGGGGACGATGGTGGCGCCGAAGACCGCGGTCGCCGCGATCTTCTGCGGCTCGAGGTCGGCAGGGATGAAGATGACGGCTCGGATGCCTGCCCGTGCAGCGTACGCCGCCACGGCGTTGGCGAGGTTGCCCGTCGACGCGCAGGCAAGGGTGGTGAAACCGTTCCGCAGCGCCCAGTTGAGCGCAACCGCGACCACCCGGTCCTTGAACGAGTTGGTGGGGTTGACCGTGTCGTTCTTGAGGTGCAACCGGCTCAGCCCGAGCTCCTCCCCAAGGTTGCGGGCGTGCACCAACGGTGTGAAGCCCTCGCCGAGTGTGACCAGCTCACCATCCCCGACGGGCAGGAGGTCGCGATAGCGCCACAGGCTCGGTGGGCCGGCCTCGATGCGGGCGCGCGAGATTCGCTGCGCGACGAGGTCGTAGTCGTAGGCCACCTCGAGCGGACCGAAGCAGACCTCGCACAGATGCGTCGCCACTGCAGGCTGCCGGTGTTCGCAGGCGCGGCAGCGCAGGCCGGTGACATGGCTTGCAGCCTCCTCCGTGAGCGCGGCGGCCGAGGCAGCGTGGTTGACGTCGTTGACGGTGGGCATAAAAAAACCTCCCGGGTGGTTCCGGGAGGTCTCCTGACGGAGGGCGCGAGGCGCCGCTACGTTCGGAAACCTCCGCGGCGCATCATCATCGAGGCGGTGCCGGCCACCGCTGTCACGAGCATGACGGCGATGCTACCAGACCCGCGCCCCCGAACCCGGCTCCCCCCTCGTTTACACGCGACGGATCAGGTCTCGCTCCATCGCCTCGCGCGCCTGCCGCACCGTGGCGTGCAGCGGATGGTCCCGCAGCGCCTGCTCCATCTGGCGCAGCATCGAGTACAGGTTCTTCATCGCCTTGACCACGTCGCCGATGTCGTTGCCGGCGGGTGTCTCGATGTCGACCAGGGGAGTGCCCGACGCCCATTGGTGCGCGGCATTGATGTAGTCGAGCGACAGCGGCCGCAGTGTCTGCAGCCCGTGGTCGCGCTCGAGCTCCACCAGGCGGTGCAACGAACTCCGCATCCGGCGGTGGGCGACCTCGACGCGCGGCGTGGGAAAGTGGCGGCGCGAGGGCTGCGGCCGGTCGCGGCCCCGGTCCTCGGCGACCAGGCTGACCAGTGCGGCGGCGAGCTCGGCGGGGTCCAGCGCGTCGAGGTGCCCAGAGACGATGGCGTCCGCGACCAGAAGCGCGCTCTCCCCGAACAGCGAGGCCGCCAGCAGGCCGAGCTGGTTGGGAGCATCGGCCTCCAGGAAGCCCGCCTCGTGGAGGACGTTGCGCAGGGCGTGGAACTCGCGCCGGTAGCGGTGTCGCGCCCATTCCAGCTCGGCCTCGCCGCCCTGGAGCATCTCCTCGATCCCGCGCGTCTCGAGCCGGTGGGCGCGATGCTCGCCGAGGTACGGGCAGGTGCGGCACGGTGAGTTGTCGAGGCGCTGCTGCTTCTCGCGCAGCTCACGCCGCATCGCCTCGAAACGCTGGCCGGGGTCCGTACCGCGGCCGCTCGAGCGGCCGCGACGGGAGTCGCGCCAATGCTCGCGCTTGGCCCGCCGGACCGACGTCTGCAGCTCCTCGACAGACCCGGTGAGGGCGAGGTGCGTGGTCAGCGTGCGCTCGGTGCAGGCAACCCTGGGATGGCGGAATACCCGGCGGCGCAGGTCGACGAGCTTTTCCTCGAGGTTGCCACGTTTCTCGCTCCAGTGCTCGGCGCGCTGCACGTTCTGGTACTGGCCGAACGACTTGTCGAGCAGTTCCTCGGCCCGCTCCACGGTGCGGGTGCGCAACAGGCTCAACACCATCGTGTACGTGGGCGCGAACTTGCTGTCGACGCTCATCTCGCCACCGATGGCGGCGTCGTAGATGTCGCGAACGTCGACGTCGGCCTCCTTGAGGATGACGCCGTGACCCACGGTGTCGATGCCGCGGCGGCCGGCGCGCCCCATCAGCTGGGTCAGCTCTCCCGCGGTGAGGGAGTGAAAGCCGGTGCCGTCGAACTTGGTGAACGACGACACCACACAGGCGCGTGCCGGCATGTTGAGTCCCAGCGACAGCGTCTCGGTGGCGAACACGACCTTGACGAGCCCCTCGATGAACAGGCGCTCGACCGCCTCCTTCGCCGACGGCAGCATGCCCGCGTGATGCATGGCCACCCCGTTGCGCAGAGCATGGACGTCGATGGCCTGGCGGAAAACGCGGCGCTCGTCGCCGTCCTCGATGCGCTGGATCAACTGCCCATAGCGGGCATCGATCG
Organism: Candidatus Dormiibacterota bacterium; assembly: GCA_036270565.1. Taxonomy (GTDB): domain Bacteria; phylum Chloroflexota; class Dormibacteria; order Aeolococcales; family Aeolococcaceae; genus Aeolococcus. Next base: position 21,452 of record DATBCJ010000064.1, read on the forward strand.
CTTCCTTCTCCGCGCTGTCGGTGAGGTCCAGGCCGTGCACCACGCAGCGGCCGAGCGCTTCCGCGCAGCCGCGTCGCGAGAAGATGAAATAGATGGCCGGCAGCATGGCGCGCCCGCGCAGCTCCTCGATAACTCGGAAGAGGTCGTTGTCGGGAGCTCGGCGCATGTAGCGGAAGCGCGCCTCGTGCATCGACTCGTTCTGCGCCAGCTCGAGGGTGCGCCGAGCGACCCTGCCCCGCGCGTCGAAGAGCGGCTCCATGCGGTTGCTGATCGCCAGCCACATCTCCAGCGGCACCGGACGTTCGGTGCGCACGACCGTGCCGATGTCACCGCGCAGGCCGCCCATCCAGGCAGCCACCTCCTCGACGTTGCTGATCGTCGCCGAGAGCCCGATCAGGCGCACGTGCGCTGGGGCCTCGATGATGATCTCCTCCCAGACTGTGCCGCGCGGATGGTCGTCGATGTAGTGCACCTCGTCGAGCACCACGTCAGAGACCCGGTCGAGGCGGGCCGGCTCGTCGTAGAGGACGTTGCGCAGGATCTCCGTGGTCATGACCACCACCGCGGCGCCGTCGTTGATGGTGTGCTCGCCGGTGACCAGCCCGATGTGGGCGGCGCCGTAGCGCTCCGAGAGGTCGTGGAACTTCTGGTTGCTGAGCGCCTTCAGCGGGGAGGTGTAGATGACCCGCGCGTGGGCCCGACGCAGCTCCGCCGGCGCCAGCAGGCAGCGCCACATCGGGTACTCGGCGACGAGCGTCTTGCCGCTGCTGGTCGGTGCGGCCACGAGGACGCCGTGAGATCGCTCGAGCTTGTCGATGGCCTCGCGCTGGAAGTGATCGAGGGAGAACGGCAGCCACGCCTCGAATGAGGCGATCGCAGCTTCGATCTCGTCGTCTGCCGCACCCTGGGCCTCGGCCACGCGGCAATCATCGACGACCTGCCCCATGACTGCGTTGTGGCTAGACGTGGACCAGCTCGAATCGCGAGGCGCTGACCACCCCGTCGGCGTCGTTCTCGATGTAGGCCAGCACCTTCTGGCACACCTCGTCGGCGTGACGGGCGTTGTTGCTGATGCACGCCACCCCGATGGTGGCGCGCTGCCACGAGTCCTGGTCATCCACCTCGGCGACGGCGACCGCGAACGTCTGGCGCACCCTGCTGGTGATCGACCGGACCACCATTCGCTTGTCCTTGAGCGACTGGCTGTCCGGGACCAGGACGGTGATCTGAAGCGTGCCGATGACCATGCTGTCCTTCTTGGTGGGCACCCGGCGCGGGGAGCTCGAACGGCGCCGACCCCTGGGGTGACGTTGTGTCATTCTGTCGCGTCGATGACCAGCGAAGCGACCGTCGCGCCCGACGCGTCCACGCCCGGGGCGGAGCCGGGGACGCTCGTCGACCACCTGCTCACCCAGGTCCGCACGCGTGCCGACGCACCCGCAATCTACACGCGCAGCGGCGGTCGCTGGCTGCCGATCACGTGGCGCCAGTTCGGTGAGGGTGCCCGCCGGGTTGCCTCGTTCCTCGTCGAGGCGGGCATCAAGCCCGGCGACCACGTGGGCATCTGGGCCGGAAACCGGGCCGAGTGGCACACGGCCGACGCGGCGATCCTGCTCATCCGCGGCTGCCCGGTGCCCGTCTACCAGACGTTGAGCGCCGGCCAGGGCCAGTACGTGCTCAACCATTCCGAGACGCAGGTCGTGTTCGTGGAGAACGAGGCGATCCTGGCGCGCGTGCTCCAGGAACGCGACCAGCTCCCTCATCTCCGCCGGGTGGTGGTGATGGAAGGGGTCGACGAACCATCGCCCGACGGCTTCGTGGTCCCGTGGCGGCAGGCGCTCGACACGGGCGAGGCGACGGTGGCGCGGAACGGCCCCGAGATCGACCTCCGCGCCTCCCAGACCCAGATGGACGACGTGGTCACACTCATCTACACAAGCGGGACCACGGGTCCACCCAAGGCCGTGATGCTCACTCACACCAACGTCGCCGCCTCGGCGCAGGGTCTCGCCGGGATCGTCGAGGTGGGTCCGGATGACCGGGTGCTCAGCTACCTGCCCCTGGCTCACATCGCCGAGCGCATGGTCAGCGAGTTCCGTTCCTACCGCTACGGGAACCCCACCTGGTTCCTCGACGGCATCGCCAACCTGGGGGCCCGGCTGCGCGAGGTGCGGCCCACCCACTTCTTCGGGGTCCCGCGGGTGTGGGAGAAGATGGCCGCCCAGGTCAAGAAGCAGATCGCCGCCAGCCCGCCGCACAAGCGCGCGCTCGCCCGCTGGGCGATCAACACCGGGCGTCGTGCCTTCGACCTCACCGAGCGTGGTCAGCCCATCCCGTCCGGCCTTCAGCGCCGCCTCAATCTCGCCGACCGGCTGGTGCTCTCGAAACTCCGCGCAGCCCTTGGATTCGACGATGTTCGCATCCTTGCGTCGGGAGCGGCGCCCATCGACCCCGAGGTGCTTCGCTTCTTCCGTTCCATCGGCCTGGAGATCTGCGAGGTCTACGGGCAGAGTGAGGACGCCGGCTCAACGACCCTCAACCGACCTGGACGATCGCGCATCGGCACCGTCGGCGAGGTCTACCCCGGCAACGAGGTGCGTATCGCCGAGGACGGCGAGATCCTGGTCAGGGGCGCGGTCGTTTTCCCCGGCTACCTGCACAACCCTGAGGCGACCGCGGCCACACTCATCGACGGCTGGCTGCAGACCGGCGACGTCGGCGAGTTCGACGTCGACGGCTACCTGCGCATCACCGACCGCAAGAAGGACCTGATCATCACCGCCGGCGGCAAGAACATCTCGCCGGGGAACATCGAGAACGCTCTCGGCAGCCATCCGCTGATCGGCCATGCGGTGGCCATCGGGGACCGGCGCCCCTACATGACCGCCCTGCTGACGCTCGATGCCGAAGAGGCGGTGCCGATCGCCGCCCAACGCGGCTGGCCGACCGATGTCCGGGCGATGGCCGAGCATCCCGGGGTGCGGACGGAGCTGCAGAGCCACGTCGACACCGTCAATGCCGGGCTCAGCCATGTCGAGCAGGTGAAGCGCTTCACCATCATCGCCAACGAGTTCACCGTCGACGAGGAGCTGACCCCGACGATGAAGGTGAAGCGCAAGGTGGTCACCGAGAAGTACGCCGGCGAGATCGAGGCGCTCTACACCCGGCATGACTGAGCGGGCAGCCGCTCAGGCCGCGTCCGGCGCCGCCTCGATGTTCGCCGATGGCCCCACCACTGCAGCCGTGGTGCGCCGGCGCAGGCCGGGCACCGCCAGCGCCGCGATCGCACCCGCGCCGAGCACCGCCGCCCCGACGACCACCGCCGGACGCAGTCCCGCCACGAAGATCGACGGGCTGGCGTAGCCGCCGGCCGCGGTGAACACCGAGGCCAGCACCGCGATGCCGAGCACCCCGCCGAGCTCGCGGATGGCGTTGGTGGCGCCCGAGGCCTGGCCCGCCTCGCTGGGACGGACCGCAGACAGCACCGCGTTGGCGGCTGGGGCGAACACCATGGCCATGCCCGCGCCGGCGAGGATGAAGGGGCCGACGAACGAGATGTACGCGGTGCCCGGGGCGAGCACCGCCACCAGCCAGGCCAGCGCGCCCGACTGCAGGGCGAGGCCGGAGAACATCAGCGGCCGGCTGCCGATCCGGTCGGACAGGATCCCGGCGATCGGCGCCACCAGGATCGGCATGCCGGTCCAGGGCAGGGTGCGGAGGCCCGCCTGCAGGGGCGAGTAGTGCTGGACGATCTGGAAGAACTGGGCCAGCAGGAAGATCGACCCGAACATGCCGAAGTACATGGCCAATGACACGGCGTTGGTCGCGCTGAACGAGCGGCTGCGGAAGAAGCGCAGAGGCAGCATCGGCGCCGTCGCCCGCGTCTCCCAGGCTCCAAACGCGGCCAGCAACACGGCCCCGCCGGCCAGCGACGTGAGTACGGTCGTGCTGGTCCAGCCAAGTGCGTTGGCGCGCACCAGGCCGAACACCACGCCGAAGAGCCCGCCGCTGGCGAGGAGCAGCCCGGGCAGGTCGACCCGGCCGGCAGGGCCGAAGCTCTCGGAGAGGCGCAGCCGGGCCAGCGGGGCCACGGCCAAGCCGATGGGCACGTTGAGCCAGAAGATCCAGTGCCAGGAGAAGCCGTCGACGACCGCGCCCCCGATCACCGGGCCGAGCGCGACGCCGAGCCCGCTGATCCCGGACCAGATCCCCAGCGCGACCCCACGACGCCCCTCGGGAAAGGCTTCGGACAGCAGCGTCAGGGTCAGCGGGGTCACCAGCGCACCACCCGCGCCCTGCAGCGCCCGGGCCGCGACGAGCGCGCCGATGCTCGGCGCCAGCGCGGCGGCAGCGGAGCCGAGCGTGAACACCGCCAGCCCGAGGCTGAACATGCGCCGCCGGCCGAACCGGTCGCCCAGGGCGGCGCCGGTGAGGAGCAGGACGGCGAAGCTCAGCGTGTAGGCGTTGACCGTCCACTCCAGGCTGTCGATGCCACCACCGAGGTCACGATGGATGCTGGGCAGCGCGGTGGTGACCACCAGGTTGTCCAGGGTCACCATGAACAGCGCCGCCGAGACGAGCGCGAGCGTCCAGCCGGTCCGACGTGCGGTGGTCATCTCCATTCTCCTTATTGATGAACCGATCAATTGTGCGAACAAAAATTTTTTACGCGGACGGTGCCGCGCCGTCGGCCACCGGCGCCTCAAAGAGGGGGGCGCAGATCTCCTGCAGCCCCAGTGCGGTGGTGACGTTGGCGAGCATCCCGCAGGCAAAGAAGAGCGACACCTGCGCGGCGGGGGCGCCGGAGAGCCGGACCACGTCGTCGTAGAGCCGGCGGTACGCGCTCGCCGCGTGCTCCTGGATGACCGGGTCTCCGGTTGCGTAGGTCTGGAGCTGGAGAAGCAGCTCGTATCGGTCGGCGATCAACGTCGGGTACAGCTCACCCATGCGCGAGAGCCTCTCGTCGGGCGTGCCACCCTGTCGTGCCGCACTGGCGAAGCCGCGCTGGATGCGCCCCATGACGTGGTCGTGCACGGCGAGGAAGAGGTCCTGCTTGCTTGGGAAGAGCGCGTAGATGTAGGGCTGCGAGATGCCGGCGCGGCGGGCGATCGCCGCCGTGCTCGCGGCCTGGTAGCCCTGCTCGGCGAACTCGCGGATGGCGGCGGCGATCACCTGCCCGCGTCGTTGGTCTGCGGTCATCCGGGTTCGGGAGGCGGTGGCTGTTGTCATGGCGCAGTCATTATTGATTGACCGATCACAAGTTGTCAAGCCGCCCCGCACCCAGCTCCGCTCGCAGGTCAGGTGGCAGCGCCGCCAGTCCTGCCGGGGTCATCCGCGATGCCCTGAACAGCCGGCGCGCTCGCTCGCGGTTGCCCTCAGTCCAGTTGCTGCGCGGTCGCCGTGGCGTCCACCGAACCAGGAAGTGGCCCTCGTCGAGGCGGCGAACCAGACCGTCGACCCAGCCGAAGCAGGTCGCCTCGTCGAGCGCGTCGGCGTACGCCAGGGTGCGGTGTCCCGGTCCCTTGCGGTCGTTGACCAGCCAGACCTCGCGACGGTCGGCGTGGTGACGGACAAGCCACTCGCGCCACTGGTCGGCGGACTCGACCCTGATGGTCTCGCCCACCTCCACCGTCAGACCACGCCCGACCGCCGGGGGACGGTCAGAGGTTGTTGAGCAGCTTGGCTCGAAGCGCCTCGAGCTGCTCGAATCGCTCCATGGAGGGCCTGCCGCTCTGCTGATGGGGGAACTTGAGGTGCTGCACAGCGTCGGCGAGCAGCTCGATCTCCTCGTTGCTCAGCCGGACGGAGCGCTGGTCGTGCCCGGGCGAGGCGGGGACCGGCCGGGGCTCGGCGGGCACGTCGACCGCCAGCACCTCCTGCTTGTCCTGCACGTCGTCGGTGGCCCGGAAGAGTTCCTCCGACCCGCGCAGCTGGGCGCGGCGGAATCCCTTCATCACGCCCGGGCCGCCCTGGCGCGTGTGTTGGCGCCGCGCACCTCCACCGTCGACGGAGTGTCCTGGGCCATGACCGCTGCCGCCAACGCGCGGTAGGCACGCGCGCCCGGTGACCCGGTCGCGTACTGCAGGATCGACTGGCCGGCCAGTGGAGTCTCTGCGAAACGGATCGACGAGTCGACCGTGATGTCGAACACCTCGTCGCCGTAGCGTTCGCGCACCAGCTCGAGCACCTCCTGGCTGTGCAGGGTGCGCGACTTGTAGATGGTGGGAAGGATGCCGGCAATGTGCAACGTGGGATTCAACTTGGCGCGCACCCTGTCGATGGTGCGTTGCAGCTGCTGCATGCCCTTCATGCCGAAGTATTCGCACTGCAGCGGGATGATCACGTCGGTCGACGCCACCAGGGCGTTGACGCAGAGCAGCCCAAGCGACGGCGGGCAGTCGATGACCACGTAGTCGTATTCGTCGAGGACAGGATCGAGCTTGTCCTTGAGAACCGATTCGCGTCCGAACTCGGTCACCAACTGCAGTTCGGCACCACTCAACTCGATGTTGGCGGGAAGGAAATCGAGCTTCATCGACTCAGATCGAAGACGGACCTCGGTGACGTCGACGCGATGGTCGGTGAGCACGTTGTACACCGACAGCTCGAGATCGTCGGGCCGCCGGCAACCCATGTTGATGGTGAGGTGCCCCTGCGGGTCGAGATCCACGGCGAGGACTCGCGAGCCCTTCTCAGCGAGCGCAGCGGCCAGGCTGACCGCGGTGGTCGTCTTCCCGACGCCGCCTTTCTGGTTCGCGATCGAGATGACGCGAGTCACAGGGATTGGAACAACCGAGAGCGCCGCACTGAGCCGGTATCATAGCGAACCCGTCTGGGGACCTTTGGGGGATGAGTGTTGGCCGACACAGAGCACGTCAAGCCACGCGGGCTGTACGTGGAAGAGTCGATCGCTGCCGCGCTGGAGAGTCGGTGGGCGGACGCCGTCGCCATCAACGAGGCGCTCATCGAACGCCACGGCGCCGACGAGGAGGCATTCAACCGGCTCGGCAAGGCAAAGAGCGAGTTGGGCAACCTCCAGGAGGCCCTGGCGGCGTACCAGTCGTCGCTCGACCTCAACGCCCTCAACCTGATCGCCCAGAAGCAGGTGCGCCGGATCGGAGCGCTGCTCGACGCGCGCGCCCGTCCCGCGGCGGCCGCGGGGGTGATCGACGTGGACCTCTTCACCGAGGAGCCGGGCAAGAGCGGGCGCACCGTGCTGGCTCGACCCGTTGGTGGCGGAGCCGCCGGGGTGGCGGTGACACCCGGGGACACCGTCGAGCTGATCGCGTCGGGAACGCAGCTGCTCGCCGAAACCTCCCGAGGTGTCGCATTGGGCGCCGTCGAGCCCAAGCTGAGTGGACGGCTGCGCCCCCTCATCGAGACCGGCAATCGATATTCCGCCGCCGTGTCACGCGTCGAGGACGACAAGATCGAGCTCATCGTCAGGGAGATCTTCCAGGCGCCCGAGAACTCGCGCAAGTCGTCCTTCCCGATCTCGCGCAACGCCCGCCGCGACGATTTCCGCCCGTACGCCAAGGAATCGCTGCTCTCCGAGCGAGGCATCGACGTCGAGGGCTTCGGCGACGCCGACGACGACCTGCTCACCGACTCGCGGTCGTCTGAGGGGGATGGCGACGACCTGTCCGGGATGCAGGAGCTCGACGACGAGTTCGAGCCGGCGGTGGTGCCCGGTGCAACCGACGACGACTCCGACACCGACGACGACGAGGGCCGGCCCGAGGACCAGTACTAGGCAGCCGCCCCGCTCACGCCGGCAGGGACTTGGCGCGTGCAGCCGGCCGGTCGCCGGCGCTGAGCACGCGCAGAGGCACCACCCCGCCGATCGATCCCTGGCCGCGGAGCATGTCTGCGATCTGCTGGCCGGGCACGGCGCTCGAGAAGAGGAACCCCTGCGCCAGGGTGCAGCCCAGCGCGAGCAGCGTGCTCCGCTGCTTCTCCCGCTCGACCCCCTCGGCGATCATGGTGAGGCCGAGCGTGTCCCCGAGTCCGAAGATCGCCGCCGTGAAGGCCCGCCGCCGCCTGTCGCCGTCGAGGTCGTCGATGAACGCGCGGTCAACCTTGAGAATGTCGAACGGCATGTCCTGGAGCAGCGCCAGCGAGGAGTACCCGGTACCAAAGTCGTCGATCGCCAGGCTGACTCCAAGTGCCTTGAGCTCACGCATGCGCTCGCGAGCCACGTCGCCGTGCTCGCCCACGAAGCTTTCGGTCATCTCGACGACCAGGCGTCGTGGCGCCACCGCCGTCTCGGCGAGGATGGCGCGGACGGCATCGATGGCATCGTCGGTTCGCAGCTGCCGCTGCGACACGTTGACATGCAGCTGGAAGTCGTCCTGCAGAGGCAGGGTGCTCTCCCAGGTCTGCAGCTGAGCGCAGGCCTCGCGCAGGACGAACGCGCCGAGGTCGGCGATCAAACCGGTCTCCTCGGCGATGCCGATGAACTCACCGGGCAGGATCCAACCCCGCTCGGGGTGCTCCCACCGCACCAACGCCTCCACGCCGCGAACCTCGGCGCTGCGCAGGTCCACGATTGGCTGGTAGTGGACGCGGAGGTCGCCGTCGGTGAGCGCGCGTTCCAGCTCGGTGCGCACCTGCAGGCGGCGTCCGCTGCCCTCGATCATGCCGGCGTCGTAGATCTCGTACCCACCCTTGCCCTGCACCTTCGCCCAGTACATGGCGGCGTCGGCGCGCCGCAGCAGTTCCTCAGCGCCGACCGTCGACGCGGTAGCCAGCGCGACGCCGATGCTCGCGTGCACCGCCACCTCCTGGCGTTCAACCACGAAGTGCGGCCGCAGGGCTGTGACGACGCGCTCGGCGACGGCGGTGATGTCGTCCGCGCTGGGAGCGTCCTCTAGGAGGACCGCGAACTCGTCACCGCCGAAGCGCGCCGCGGTGTCAGCCGAGCGCAGCACCGATCGAAGGCGTTCGGCCACGCTGCGCAGCAGGTCGTCACCGGCCGCGTGGCCGAATGTGTCATTGACCATCTTGAAGTCATCCAGGTCGACGAACAGCACGGCGATCATCCCGCGCTTCTCGTGCCGGCGGCTGAGCGCGTGCTCGAGCCGGTCCGTGAACAACAGCCGGTTGGCGAGGTTGGTGAGGGGGTCGTGAAATGCCTGGTAGGTGAGGGTGTTGTCGAGGCGCATGGTCTGCACGGCGACGCTGGTGTGCGCGCCGAATGTCTCGAACAGGGTGAGGTCGTCGGCGGAGAACGTGCCGACGTCGTTCAACCGGTTGCCGACGGTGAGCACGCCGAGCAGGGCTCCGTCGCCCCACAGCGAGGTGAGCATCGCATCCTTGAGGCCGTGGCGCGTGAGCCAGTCGCGGACGTTGCCGGTGGAGTCCGCCCAGGTGATGGCGCGTGCCCGTGTCTCCGAGCCAACCGCCATCATCAGGCCCTCGAGAAACGCACGATCCACCTCCGCGTCGTGCCTGCGGACCAGGCCATGGCGCAACGTCGTCGTCGACGCCCGACCGGTCCCGGTGGCGACCGGGAGCAGCACCACCTCGGCGAGCTCGCCGGAGAACACCTGCGAGATCTGAGCGAGCAGCTCGGGCACGGCGGCGTCGGCCACGGCGGTGCGCTGGAGCAGGTCACTGCATTCATAGAGGTGCTGGATGCGCTGGCGCTTCTGGTGCTCTGAGGTGTACAGAATGAACGCCACGGCCACACCCAGCAGCGGCGTGCCCAGCAGCCACAGCTCGGCGAGGTTGCGCGAGATCGCTGCCGCGGCCTGGATGGCAAGACAGGCGTTGACGAGCCCGGCCCCGACCGAGAAGAGGTAGCCGCGCACCAGCTGGGCGCGGCCCAGGCGCCCCTCCGCGATCGAGATGACCGTCGCGCTGAGCGAGAACCCGAGCACCGCGATGACCGCGACGATGGCGAGCATCACCGCCCAGGAATGGGGGCTGGTCACGCTGCGGAGCGGCTCGAAGACCGAGATCAGCCACATCGCCAGCTCCGCCTCGACGGCGTAGAGCGTCAGGTTGAAGACCACCCTGACGGGTGGCTGCCGGCGGATCAGCCACAGCGCCACCGCCGCCCCGGCGAGGCGGCTGGAGACCAGCGTCTGCGGCGACGCGAAGTAGAGCCCGAGGACCAGGGGTATTTCGCTGAGGGAGAACGAATGGGCATTGCGCCGGAAGTGGATGTGGACCCTGCGTGCCTCGGCGATGCAGAACAGAGCTGCGAACACCACCCAGGGGATCGCGACCGCCGGCGGCGCCAGCGCAAGCCTGCTCACCACCGTCAGGAAGCAGAGAGCGGCGCAGCAGCCGAGCAGCGCGGTCAGCGTCCACATGCGCCGTACCGCCACCAGGGACGCGGCCGAGCGGCGCTGGGCACTCCTGGCCGCGACACAGCGGCGCAGCGCAGCCCTCAGCCTGGCGCGCATGCGCTCAGCTCGCGGCCGTGACCCGACCGAACGTCCACGCGATCACCCTCGTCGAAGCACCGGGCGGCCGGGCGCTCGCACCCAGGGACCTCGGCGAGATCCGTCAGAAGTATCGAACTGGTCATACGCAGCAGAGGAGGCGAACGCGACACACCCTGTAAATACTTGTCGTCAAGAGGTGCGACCCGGCATGGCCGGGGTGGTCCTCGTCACAGCGACGTGACAACCGACGCCGGGCTTCAGTGACGGGGGTGCGCGATCCGCGCGGCTACACTCGGCGCCATGCCCGCCACTGGCGCGTCGCAGGTCAGCGAGCGCGCGACCGCGACCGGGACCACGCACGCGAAGCTGCCGGGCGCTGCGCAACGGCTCCGGCTCCCGCTCCACGCCCGAAGCCAGGCACGGATGGCCACCCGGTGGGGATTCGACCTCAACACCCCGGACGCGTCAGAGCGCGCCGAGGCTCTGCTCGCGGACTCGCCGGACGACGTCGATCGCCTGCTGCTGGTGGCCTCAGTGCGCTCGAGCCGCGGCGACGACTCCGCCGCGCTCGCCGCCGCGCGGGCGGCGGCTGAGAAGGATGAAGGGTCGGCGAGCGCCCAGAGCACGGTCGCAGCGCTGCTGGCGCGCAGTGGCGACCTGGCCACCGCGCAGCGTCATGCCCAGGCAGCCGTCGACATCGATCCGCAGGATCCCTCCGCGCTCTACAACCTCGGCCTGGTCAGGTGGACCCTGGGCGACCGCCGGGCGGCCCGGGGCGACTTCGACCGCGCCGCCGACATCCTCGGCATCGCCAGGGCATCCTGGTGGCGGCGCCGGACCAGGTGAGCGCCGGCTTCGAGCGCGTCGACGGCTACCTGCCGATCGCCGCCTACGGCCTGATCGGCGACTGTCGGAGCGCGGCGCTGGTCGGTGCGGACGGCAGCGTCGACTGGTTGTGCCTGCCTCGATTCGACAACCCGTCCATCTTCGGCCGCGTCGTCGACGCACGTCGCGGAGGGTACTGGCAGGTGTCCCCGGTCGACGAGCACCGCGCTCAGCAGCGCTACCGCGACCACAGCAACATACTCGAGACCCTGTTCGCCACCGCCGGCGGCACGGCGGTGGTCACCGACTTCATGCCCATCGATGAGGACACCGCCGCCCAGCACGCCAGCCTGCACCGCGACCCGCGGGTGGTCCGCATCATCGAATGCCTGGCCGGCTCGATCACCCTTCGCCATCAGTTCAAGCCGGCGCCCGAGTACGCGCTGGGGGCGAGCCGTTTCGTCCCCGAGGGATGGCTGCTGCACGGCGACACCACCGCTCTCCACCTCTGTCTGCAGTCATCCGTGGAGCTGAGCTCAGCCACAACCCGCTGGCGGATGAGGGCCGGGGACGTCATCGCGCTGGCCCTGCGCAGCGACCACCCCGGCCGCTGCGCGAATGCTCGCAGGCCGTGGAGCGTGGAGCAGGCGCGCGCGCTGGCGAGGTCCACGCAGGAGTTCTGGTGGCGATGGATCGACAGGTGCACGTACCGGGGACCCTTCCGCTACCCCGTGGTGCGCGCGGCGTTGTGCCTCAAGCTGATGACCTACGCGCCCACGGGCGCAATGGTCGCGGCGCCGACCACGAGCCTGCCCGAGCGGATCGGCGGGCCGCGCAACTGGGACTACCGGTTCACCTGGCTGCGCGACGCTTCGTTCACGCTCTTCGCCTTCTTCCAGGTGGGCATGATCGACGAGGCCAACGCGTTCTTTGCGTGGCTGGTGCGCATCGGCCTGGGCCGCGGCGGCCGCGACGTGGCCAACCTCTACACGCTCGACGGCGACGACTGCGCTGACGAGACGGAGCTGACCCACCTCAGCGGGTATCGCGGCTCGCGGCCGGTGCGCGTCGGCAACGGAGCGATCCACCAGCTGCAGCTCGACATCTACGGCGAGCTGCTCGACAGCGCGTACCTCTACGCACGCTTCGGCGGGGGGATCAGCCGCACGCTCTGGCACGAGCTGCACGCGGCGGTGGACCTCGCCATCGACCGATGGCAGCTCCCCGACGCCTCCATCTGGGAGACGCGCGGCGCGAACCAGCACTACACCTACAGCAAGATGATGTGCTGGGTCGCGGTGGACCGCGGGCTGCGCATCGCCGAGCGGTTCAAGCTGCCCCACAACTCCTCGCGGTGGCGGGCGGCCCGCCGCGACATCCATCGCACGGTCACCTCGCGTGGCTACTCGTCACGGTTGGGCAGCTTCACCCAGACGCTCGACGGCGAGCACCTCGATGCGGCCATGCTCCGCCTCACCCAGGTGCGGTTCCTGCGTCGCACCGATCCGCGCCAGCTCAGCACCATCCAGGCGGTTGCCCGTGAGCTCGGCAACGGTGTCCTGGTGCATCGCTACGACGCCGACCAGACCGACGACGGGCTGCCCGGCGACGAGGGCGCCTTCCTGATGTGCTCGTTCTGGCTGGCCGACGCGCTCGCCCACGCCGGCCGCATCGAGGACGCGCAACGATGGTTCGAGAAGCTGCTCGCCTTCGCCTCTCCGCTGGGTCTGTACTCGGAGGAGGCGGACACCCGCACCGGTGCGCTGCTCGGCAACTTCCCCCAGGCCTTCACCCACCTGGCGCTGATCGGCGCCGCGGTCAACATCGAGCGTGCCCGGCACCGCCGCCTCGGCGTCCGCGGTCTGCGCCGCCCCGAGGTGGCCTCCGCGCCTCCGACACGAGGCGGGCACGCGGCCGGAAGGAGGCCCGGCGCCGGCGCTGCATAAATATGCAAGCCGGGGCTACACTGGGCCCGTGTCCGCTTCCCCTCCCGTGCGTGCCGCTGTGGCCGGGTGCACCGGTTACATCGGCATGCAGTGCGTGGAGCTGCTCGCCGCTCATCCCGGCGTCGAGCTGGTCGGCGTGCTGGGGCGAAGCTGGGCGGGGCGCCGTTTCAGCGAGGCCGTGCCGGGCAGCGCCGTCGACCTGGTGGTCGGCGACGGCCTCGATGTCGACGGCGTCGACGTCATCGTTTCCGCGCTGCCCCACACGGTCGCCGCGGGCCACGCCCAGCGATGGCTCGACCGCGGGGCGGTGGTGGTCGACCTGAGCGCCGATTTCCGGCTCGCCGATGCGGCGGACTACGAGCGCTGGTACGGCGTCGCCCATCCCGCGCCGGGGCTGTGTGCGCTGGCCGCGTACGGGCTGGTCGAGATGGAGCGCGACCGCCTGCGCGGAGCCGACCTGATCGCCGCGCCGGGGTGCTATCCGACCGCCGCCCTGCTCGGCACCCTGCCTGCGCTGCGCGCCGGCGTGGTGCACCCGCGGGTGATCGTCGACGCCAAGAGCGGGGTCAGCGGCGCGGGGCGTTCTCCATCGCCCACCCTGCACTACGCCGAGGCCAACGAGTCGGTGCGCGCGTACGGGGTTGCCGGACACCGTCACTCCAGCGAGATGCTGTCCCGGATGCGCCGAGCCACCGACGGCGACGTTGCGCTGACCTTCGTCCCCCACCTGGTGCCGATGACGCGCGGCCTCCTGGCCACCGTCTACCTGCAACCACGCGAGGGCGTTCACCCGTCCGCCATCCCCTCTGTGTTCCGTGAGTTCGCCGCCGCCGAGGCATTCGTGCGCTACGACGAATCGCCGCCGTCGACGAAGAGCGTGACCGGGACCAACGTCGCCGCCATCAACTGCACGGTGCAGGGCGACACCGTGGTGGTCACGGTCGCCATCGACAACCTCGTCAAGGGCGCTGCGGGGCAGGCCGTTCAGGCGATGAACGTGCGCTTCGGTCAGCCCGAGGCGGCCGGGCTGCGGGTGAGCTCGACGTGGCCGTGAGCGTGCCCGCGGCCACGGCGCGGAGCGGCGTCTGCGCGCCCCTGGGTTTCCGCGCCGGCACCGCGGCGGCCGGGATTCGCGGCGACGATGACACCACCAGGCTCGACGTCGCTGTGCTCGCCAGCGACCTTCCCTGCACCGCCGCGGGCGTGTTCACGCGCAACCTCGTCAAGGCGGCCCCGGTGGTGATCAGCCAGCTCACGCTGCGGCGGCACGGAGCCATCCGGGCGGTGGTCACCAACAGCGGTAACGCCAACGCCTGCACCGGGCCGCAGGGCTTCAGGGACGCGCTGCGCATGGCCACCACCACCGCCGACTGCTGTGACGCCGACCCCTCCGAGGTCTTGGTGTGCAGCACCGGTGTCATCGGCCGGCCCATGCCGATGAGCCGCGTACTCGACGGGGTGCGCACCGCTGCCGCATCGCTGGCGGCGGACGGCGGTGACGCCGCAGCGCGGGCGATCATGACCACCGACACCGTCGTGAAGACGGCGCTCGCCGTCGCGACCATCGGCGGCCGGCGCTGCACCGTCGGCGGCATGGCCAAGGGCGCGGGGATGATCCACCCGGACATGGCGACGTTGCTCGCGTTCCTCACCACCGACGCCGCCGTGGAGCGGTCCGCGCTCCAGGACCTGCTGACGGACGTGTGCACGCGCACCTTCAACTGCCTCAGCATCGACGGTGACACGTCCACCAACGACACCTTGCTGCTGCTGGCCAACGGTGCGTCAGGTGCGCCGACGGTCGTGGCCGGCACCCCCGAGTACGCGGCCCTGCTCGACGCCGTCGAGCGTGTGTGCACCTCATTGGTCGAACAGCTCGCCGCGGACGCCGAGGGTGCGACCAAGGCGATCTGCGTGACCGTGCGCGCCGCCGCCGACGAGCAGCAGGCGCGTGCCGCGGCTCGCACGGTCGTGCTCAGCCCGCTGGTCAAGTCAGCGGTGCACGGCGCGGATCCCAACTGGGGCCGGATCGTGGCGGCGCTGGGCCGTAGCGGAGCAGGCTTCTCGCTCGACCGGTGCCGGGTGGCCATTGGCGGGGTCGAGGTCTTCGCCGCCGGCCAGCCTGTCCCCGTCGACCTCGACGCCATCCGTGCGGCGTTCTCGCGGCCCCGCATCGACATCGGGGTCGAGCTCGGCAGCGGTGACGGGCAGGGTCGGGCCTGGGGGTGCGATCTCTCGCCCGAGTACGTCCACATCAACGCCGACTACACGACATGAGGGGCCGCCCGTGACCATCGAGACAATCGACGAGCGAGTCCGCCGCGCCCAGACGCTCATCGAGGCGCTCCCGTACATCCGCCGTTTCAGTGGACACACCCTGGTCATCAAGCTCGGTGGTGCCGCCGCCGCGGCTGTCGACCTCGACACCGTGCTCCAGGACGTCGTTCTGCTTCGCTTCGTCGGCATGCGTCCCGTGCTCGTGCACGGCGGCGGCCCGGAGATCACCGCGTGGCAGGAGCGGATGGGTATGACACCGCGGTTTGTCGACGGCCTGCGGGTGACCGACGCCGCGACCATGGAGGTGGTGAAGATGGTGCTCACCGGCAAGGTCGGCCCCGACCTGGTGGCCAGGATCCATCGCCTCGGCGGCAACGCCATCGGACTCTCCGGCGAGGACGGACCGACCCTGCTTGTCCGCCCTGCCAAGAACGGTCGTGGCGAGGATCTCGGCATGGTCGGTGAGGTCGACCACGTCAACATCGAGCCCGTGGTATCGATCCTCGACCAGGGACGGATCCCCGTCGTCGCCTCGATCGGGCTCGGGTACGACGGTGAGGCGTACAACGTCAACGCCGACGCGGTCGCGGCGGAGCTGGCGGTCGCGCTCGACGCCACCAAGCTGATCCTGCTCACCGACGTCGACGGGGTGCACGACCGCGATGGGGCGCTCCTCAGCGAGCTCAACGACGACCGCGCCGAGCAGCTCATCGCCGCCGGGGTGATCGCCGGGGGGATGATCCCCAAGGTCCGCGCCGCGCTGCGCGCGCTCGAGGGCGCCGAGGCTGCGCACATCATCGACGGACGCGTGCCCCACGCGCTCCTCCTCGAGCTGCTCACCGCTGAGGGTGTGGGCACCATGTTCGCGCACGGCGCCGGCTCGTGAGCCAACGCGTGACCGCGCTCGACGGCCTGCGCGATCGTGCGGACGGCGCGCTGATGCACACCTACACGCGCCAGCCGCTGGCCATCGAGTCCGGTCACGGCGTCTGGGTCACCGATGGTGACGGCCGTGAGCTGATCGACATGGTCGGCGGCATCGCGGTCAACGTGCTCGGTCACGCGCACCCCGCCGTCGTCGGCGCGCTCGCCGAACAGGCGGGCCGGCTGATCCACACCAGCAACCTGTACTACACAGCACCACAGGTCGAGCTCGCCGAAAGGCTGATTGGCACGGCGTTCGCGGGTCGTGTCTTCCTCTGCAACAGCGGCGCCGAGGCCAACGAGTGCGCCATCAAGCTGGCGCGCAAATGGGGGCGCCGACATCGCGACGGTGCCACCGGGATCGTCGCGCTGCAGGGTGGCTTTCATGGCCGAACCATGGGCGCGCTCGCCGCCACCGCCCAGCCGCGCTATCGTGACCCGTTCGAGCCGCTCCCCACGGGGTTTGTGCACGTCCCCGCCGGCATCGAGGCGATCGCCGCGGCGCTGGACGACGACGTCGCCGCCGTGCTGCTCGAGCCCATCCAGGGCGAGACGGGTGTCGTTCCGCTGCCCGACGCGCTGCTCGCTGACGTGCGCGCGCTCTGCGACGAGCGCGGCGCGCTGCTGATGGTCGACGAGGTGCAGAGCGGCATGGGTCGCACCGGCCGCTGGTGGGCGCACCAGCACGCCGGTATCACCCCCGACGTGATGACCGTCGCCAAGGGCCTCGGCGGTGGCGTGCCCATCGGCGCGGTGCTCGCCGCGCCGGGCGCGGACGTGCTCGAGCCGGGCGACCACGGGAGCACATTTGGCGGCAGTCCCCTCGCCGCCGCGGTGGCCTGCGCCGTGCTGCGCGCCATCGATGAGGGTGGCCTGGTCGCACGGGCCTCTCGCATGGGCGAGTACCTGCGCGAGTCGCTTCTCTCGCTGCGCGCGGACGGGGCGCCGGTTGCCGCGGTCCGCGGGCGCGGACTGATGGTGGGGCTGGTCCTCGACGAACCGATCGCAGCGCGCACCGGTCGCGCGGCGCTGGACTGCGGGCTGATCGTGAACGCGGTCGGCGACAGCGTCCTGCGGCTGCTCCCGGCGCTGCTCATCACCGAGGAGGAGGTGGACGAGGCGCTGCGCCGGCTTCGTGAGGCGTTCGCGATCGCGCAGACTGAGGGCGGCGCATGACCACCACCGCCGAACGGGCCGCCGGCGGCGTGACCACCAAGCGGTCGCGCCAGCGAGCCATCCTCGACCTGGTGCGCACGCGCACCATCCGCACCCAGGACGAGCTGGTGTCGGCGCTGCGTCGCCGTCATCTCGACGTCACCCAGGGAACGGTCAGCAGGGACATCCGCGAGCTTGGGCTGCTGCGCGTCGCCGGCGACGATGGGGCGCGCTACGTGGTTCCCGGCGCGGAGATCGACGAACGGGGCGCGCGCGTGCGCCTCCACAACGCCCTGCGTGAGCACACCCAGGGCATCGAGTTCATCGACCTGCTCGGGGTGGTGCACGCCCAACCGGGCACCGCGTCGCTGGTCGCGGTGGCCCTCGACAATGCACGATTCGACGAGCTCGCCGGGACCATCGCCGGCGACGACACGGTTCTGCTGGTTGCGCGCTCACGCCCCGCCGCCCAACGACTGATGGCGCGGCTGCGCACCATCATCGAGGAGCCTGCATGACCACGCGCCGGGTCGTGCTCGCGTACAGCGGTGGCCTCGACACCTCCGTTGCGGTGCGCTGGCTCCAGGACCAGCTCCACTACGAGGTCGTGACCCTGACAGCCGACCTCGGTGGTGAGGGCCGAGACGCGGACACCGTCACCGGGCGCGCCCTGCGCGCCGGCGCGGTCGCCGCGCACGTCGTCGATGCCCGCCGCGTCTTCGTGGAGCATTTCGTCTTCCCCACGCTCAGCGCGGGTGCGCTGTATGAGGGCGTGTACCCGCTCGCCACCGCGCTGGCCCGGCCGCTGATCGCCAAGCTCCTGGTCGACGTGGCTCGCGAGGAGGGAGCGGTGGCCGTGGCCCACGGCTGCACCGGCAAGGGCAACGACCAGGTCAGGTTTGACGTCGCCACCGCCGCCCTGGCACCCGAGCTCGAGGTGGTGGCGCCGGTGCGTGACTGGGACATGGGCCGCCCCCAGGAGATCGCGTACGCGGCGGCCCACGGCATCGATGTCGCGGGGACGGCGGAGTCGGCATACAGCGTCGACGCCAACCTGTGGGGGAGGAGCGTCGAATGTGGGCCGCTCGAGGATCCGTGGGCCGAGCCGCCCCCGGACGTGTACCAGTGGACCGCGGATCCCGCCACCGCACCGGAGACGGGCGATGAGCTGACCGTGGCGTTCGAGCAGGGCGTGCCGGTGGCGGTCGACGGACGGCGCCATGCGGCTGAGGACCTCGTGCTGCACCTCAACGAGGTGGCGGGACGGAACGGTGTTGGTCGCATCGACCACGTCGAGAATCGACTGGTTGGCATCAAGTCGCGCGAGGTCTACGAGGCCCCGGCGGCGACCGTCCTCCACGCCGCGCACGCCGCCCTGGAGACGCTGATGCTGCCGCGCGACGTCGCCCACCTCAAGCGTCAGCTCGGCAACGAGTGGGCACGCCTGGTCTACGACGGCCTCTGGTTCGGGGCGCTTCGCACCGCGCTCGCCGCCTTCGTCTCCTCGACGCAGGCGCATGTCAGCGGCGAGGTGCGGCTGCGCTGCCGTCGAGGTCGGGTCAGTGTCACCGGCCGCCGGGCCCCGCGGTCGCTGTACAGCGCCTCGCTGGCGACGTACGACCGTACCGGCGACACCTTCGACCACGCCGCGGCGCGTGGTTTCATCGAGCTGTTCGGATTGTCGCTGCGCACCGCGGCGAGCGCCCAGGGCGCGCTCGAAGACCTGCAACCCCTGTCGCTCCCGCGCCAGGTGCGACGCGCCTGATGGCGCGCGGTATCCGGATCGTCGGTGCCGATGCCACCGGCGACGGCGATGTGGTCGACACCGCGACACCGCCGGTGTCCAATCCGGCGAAGATGTGGTCGGGCCGGCTCGGCTCGCGCACCTCACGCCGTGTCGAGGAATACACGACCAGCATCGCCATTGACCGTCGCCTCTACGGGGACGACATCGACGGATCGATCGCGCACCTGCACATGCTCCGCGCCGTGGGGCTGGTCGGCCCGGCGGACGCGCGCGCCATCGAGGCCGGGCTGCGTGAGGTCCGCCGCGAGTTCGATCGCAACAAGTTCGTCGTTGACGACAGCGACGAAGACATCCACTCCGCCATCGAGCGACGTCTGTTCGAGATCGCCGGCGAGGTGGCCGGACGGCTGCACACCGGCCGCAGTCGCAATGACCAGGTGGCCACCGACCTGCGCCTGTACTCCAAGAGGGTCATCCGTGAGCTGATGCTGGCCATCGCGTCCCTGCAGGAGACGCTGCTCCGACGTGCCGAACAGCATCGCGCCACGCTGATGCCCGGGTATACCCACGGACAGAGGGCGCAGGTGGTGTCGCTCGCCCACCACCTGCTCGCCTACGTCGAGATGCTGCAGCGCGACGTCGGCCGCCTCGAAGACGGCCACGACCGCTGCGACGTGCTGCCGCTGGGCAGCGGTGCACTGGCCGCGTCCACCCTTCCGCTCGACCGCCGCGCGGTCGCCGAGGAGCTGAACTTCGCGAGCATCACGGCCAACTCGCTGGACGCCGTGGCCGACCGCGACTTTGTCGTCGAGGTCACCGCGGCGTGCGCCCTGACCATGGTTCACCTGTCGCGGCTTGCGGAGGAGGTGGTGCTCTGGACGTCGAGCGAGTACGGCTTCGCCGAGCTGCCGGACAGCCATGCCACCGGTTCATCGCTGATGCCCCAGAAGAAGAATCCCGACGTGCTCGAACTGGTGCGGGGCCGCACCGCGCGCAGCATCGGCGACCTGACGGCGCAGCTGACGCTGCTCAAAGGCCTGCCACTCGCCTACAACCGCGACCTCCAGGAGGACAAGACGGCTCTCTTCGACGCCGTGGACACGGCGCTGGCCACGATCGCGGTGGTCACCGACGTGATGCGCGTTGTCCGATTCAACCGGCGCGCCCTGCGAGCCGCGGCGTCCGACCCAGCGCTGCTCGCAACGGACGTCGCCGAATACCTGGTGGTCAGGGGTATGCCCTTTCGCACCGCCCATCAGCTGGTCGGCGCCGCGGTGCGGCGCGGCGTGGAGGAGGGCCGCACCATCGCCGACCTGAGCGTCGCCGAGTGGCGGGCGCTGACCGACCTCGCCGGCGACGACATCGTCGAGCTGTTCGACGTCGATTCGGCCCTGCAGCGTCGCGAGATCGCCGGCGGCCCCGGCCCGCGGACGGTATCGCGGCAGCTGGTTCGCGCCGCCACGCTGGTGGCCAAGACACGCAGGATCGTCACGGTGCTGGCGCGCCAGCCCGGCGCCGCCAAGGAGGTGGGCGCGGCGGTGCGTCCGCAGCGCACCCAGGGACGCGAGGCTGCCCAGCCGCGCCGCCGTCCGGGGAAGGCCAGGAGCTGATCGCTATCCTCGACCGGTGACACGCCCGCTGCTCGTCGTCGGTGACGTCCAGGGCGACGTCGATCGCCTCGAGGAGGCCCTGCTGCCGTACCCGCCGGACGAGGTCGACACCATCTTTCTCGGCGACTTCTTCCAGGGCGGACGCCCCGGTCGGGGCGGCGGAGCGGCGGCTGCCCGTCTGGCTCGCTCGCGGGGCCACAGCCGGGCCGTGCTGGGCAACCACGACCTTTTCCTGCTCGCCGTCCTGGAGCGGCGCCGGGGCGTGGAGCCGCCGGAACCGTGGCGGGCTCGCGACCCGGCCGAGCTCGAGGCGCTGTGGCTGCACCGGCGCGGCGACTGGGCAGACCTCGACGCCGTCGACCGCGACCCCGGCCTGGAATCGTGGCTGCGCGAGCTGCCCTTCCTGATCCTCCTGGACGACGGCACCCTGGTGCAGCACACCGACGACGACCTCTACGCGACGCTCGGCGACAGCGTCGACGCCGTCAATCGCCAGGCGCGCGACTGGCTGGCGGGTCCCGGCGGAGTGTTCACGGCGGTCCGCACCCTGTTCGGCCGGCGCGCCTTCCTGGAGCGCCGCCGCCTCGACGTCTACCTCGCGCATTTCGGGGCGCGCCGGCTCGTGCACGGCCACACGCCGCACTGGGAGGAGGCGCCCGCCGTCGACCACGACGGCCTGCTCTGGGGCTTCGACGGCCGCTTCTCGCGCTACTGGTCGCGGGAGGAGGGCGAGTCCACAGGGCCCATCGGCGCCACCGTCGCCCTCCTCCCAGCGCTGGACGGGTAGACACGTGGTGGCCAACCTCGACGCCGTGGTGGTCGGCTCCGGTCCCAACGGCCTGGCCGCGGCGATCACGCTGGCGGAGCGCGGCCTGTCGGTGCACGTGGTCGAGGCGGAGAGCGAGATCGGCGGAGGCTGCCGCACGGCCGAGCTGACCCTGCCCGGATTCCACCACGACTACTGTGCCGCGGTCCTCGCCTTCGCAGAGGCATCGCCGTTCTTCCGCGCGTTCGACCCTGCGGCGCGCGGCGTCGGGTTCGTGTTTCCGCCGGCGCCGCTGGCACATCCGCTTGAAAACGACGAGGCGGTGCTTCTCGAGCGTTCCGTCGACGACACCGCCGCCAACCTCGGCGGCGACGGCGCCCGCTACCGGCGCATCTTCGCGCCGCTGGCCAGCCATGCCCCACAACTGCTCGAGCAGTTCCTCGGCCCGCTGCGGTTCCCACGCCACCCGTTGGTGGTGGGTGGGTTCGGGATTCCCGCGCTGCTGCCGGCGACGGCGTTCGCACGCATCGCCTATCGCGAGAGGCGAGCCCGCGCGCTCTTCGCGGGCGTGGCCGGTCACTCGATGCTGTCCCTGGACAGTCCGGCCAGCACCAGCATGGGGCTGATGCTCAGCCTGGTCGGTCACGCCGCCGGCTGGCCGGTGGTGCGCGGCGGCACCGCCAACGTCGTCAGCGCCCTGGCCGACCGCCTGGTCAGCCTGGGCGGCACCATCGAGACGGGACGTCGCGTCCGCGCCCTCGCCGACCTTCCCGGCTCACGTCTGCGCCTGCTCGACCTGGTGCCGAGGGACGTCGAACGAGTCTGCGGTGACGAGTTGCCGGACCGGTATCGCAGCCGCCTGCGCCGGTACCGCTATGGCCCCGGCGTCTTCAAGGTGGACTGGGCGCTCGACGGCCCGGTGCCCTGGAGCGACCCCCGCTGCGCGCGGGCAGGGACAGTGCACGTCGGCGGCGGGCTCGAGGAGATCGTCGCCTCGGAAGCCGCGGTCGCGGCCGGCCGCCACTCCGAGCGACCGCTGGTGATCCTCGCCCAGCCCTCACTGTTCGACGCCACGCGCGCCCCCGCCGGACGCCAGACGCTGTGGGGCTACTGCCATGTGCCCAACGGGTCGCGCCGCGACATGACGGGCGCGATCGAGGCGCAGGTGGAACGATTCGCACCCGGTTTCAGGGACCGGATCATCGCCCGCAACACCATGGACAGCGCAGCGCTGGAGGCGCATAACGCCAACAACGTCGGGGGCGACATCAACGGCGGCTTGTTCAGCCTGGGCCAGCTGTTCACCCGCCCGGCGCCGCGGATCTCGCCCTACACGACGCCCAACCGCAGCATCTTCATCTGCAGCGCATCGACGCCTCCCGGCGGCGGCGTGCACGGCATGTGTGGCTGGTGGGCGGCCCAGGCCGCCCTGCGCTCGGTCGGGCGCGGCTGACCGCAGCGCTCAGCCTGCCTGCGCATCCTCGCCGCCGCCGAGCTCGCCGTGCAGGTGCGGCATCCCCTCCTCGACCTCGAAGCGGGTTTCGCAGGCGGGGCACTCGATGAGAGCGGCGAGCGGGTCGTCCTCAGGAGGCAGCAGGCGCATCGAGCACGAGGGACAGGTCAGCGTCACCATGCGCTCGTCGCCGCGCCGGTGCATCTCACGTGCCGCCGCCGCAACGTCCACGGCAACGCTCTGGCAGACGGCGCAGACGTAGGTCGCGCGGCTTCCGTCGTGGCCCACGTAGCGGCCGGTGCGGTCGACGAACATGGGCGCGTTGAGTGCCTCGAAACGGCCCTCAGGGCAGTTGTTGGGGCAGGCGAGGTGGCCCGGTCGCATCCTCACATGGTGGCATGACCGGCCGTTCCGCACCCTCCGGCATGGCGCCGTCTACCGCGCGGCTCCGCTCTCCCTGGGGCGATCGAGCAGGGCGCGCATCCGCGCCACCGGTGGCTCCTCGCCCGCCTGCACATAGGCGGTGACCACCAGCGAGAGCAGCATCGACTTGAGCGCGTCGTAGGCGTCGATGGGATCGCTCTCGCGGAGCAGACCGGCGAGGGCGACCCCATCGATGGCTCCGGCGATCGCCTCGGCCAGGTCGCGCGGTGGCACCGTCGCCTCGCCGGGGAGCCGGCCCAGCACCTGCCGGACCTCCGCCTCGATGTCGTCAACGAAGTGCGTCCAGAGCTCGACGCAGCGTTCTCGGATCGCCGGGTTGTTGAGCCCCACCACGTAGAGGTCGAAGAGGAGGCGGAAGAACTCCGGATGCTCCGAACAGCGGACAGCCGTGTGGTCGACGGCGGCGACGATTCGCCCCAGCGGGTCCTCGATCCCGGCCACCGCGGACTGCCAGTCGGCAACCATCTCGCGTTCGAGGTCGTGCACGACCGCCACCAGCAGCTCTTCCTTGGAGGTGAAGTAGTAGTGCACCAGGCCAGGGGCCACGCCCGCCTCGTGAGCGATCTGCTTGACGGAGCTGTCGGAGTAGCCGGCCCGGCCGAGGACCGTGGCCGCGGCGCGGATGATCTGGCCGCGCCGTCCGGGTTCTTCGCCGGGCTGTAGCTCCAACGCCGCCATCAAACCCTCCAACCGCCCGATTCCGAGATTGGGCAACTGTCCAATCCTAGTCGCTCCCGGCACGGTTGGCCGGGCCAGGCCCCTCAGTCGCCACCGGCCTCGATGGCCGGCGGCTGGCGGCGCCCGGTCAGGTCGGTGAAGCGGGTCACCAGCACGTGGAGGACGTTGAGGCCAAGCTGGGGATGCTCGAGGAGCAGGGCCTCGAGCTTGCCATTGGGGAGCACGAGGCAGCGCAGCGGAGTCTCGGCGCGAACCGACGCGGTCCGGAGCCCGGCTCCCAGCACGGCCATCTCGCCGAAGAAGTCGCCCGGGCCCAGCGTCGCCACCCGCCAGCCGTCCACGATCACCGCGGCGGCCCCGGCGACCACGAGGAAGAAGTCACTGCCGCGCAGGCCCTCCACCAGCACCCGCCGACCCCTGAGGTAGTGGACCTCATCGAAGCTGGCCAGGACGCGACCGATCTCGCTCCTGTCCATGCCGGCGAAGAGAGGTGCCGCAGCCACGGCCGGGGCCAGCTCGGTGGCGCCGGTTGTGCTGGGCAGCCATTCCGAGGGCTGAGCCACCATCGCCTCAGCCGGGATCAGCCCCCGCCGCCTGACCGTGATTTTCATGAGAGATGTCCCTCCTGTTCCGTGTCGAGACCATCTTAGTTGGTTGACCGACCAAGAGGCAAGCCCGTGGGAACCCCGTGATCGGACCCACGCGGGACCTACAGCGGCTTGTGGAAGGACATCCCGATGGCGCCGGGGCCGCCGTGGCAGCCGATCACCGGGCCGACGTCGATCAGCCGAACCGGCTCACCGGCGATGTCAGCCGCGCGACGAGCGATCTCGGATGCGGCCTCGGGCATGTCGGCGTGGGTCACCAACACCGCCGCCCGCCCGCCCCAGGCGGCGGCGGAGGCGGCCGCCTCCTCGAGCAGCCTGTCCAGCGCGCGTGGGAAGGTGCGGACGCGGTGGAGGGGTTCGACCGTGCCCTCGCGCACCTCCAGGATCGGCTTGATGTTGAGCATCGAGCCGAGCAGCGCCCGCGCCCCCCCGATCCGGCCTCCACGGCGCAGGTATTCGAGGCTTTCGACGGTGAAGACCAGACGTTGGGTGGAGCGGATCCGTTCCGCCACCTCCTCGAGCTGGTCGGCATCCGCCCCCGCCGCCGCGGCCGCGAGCAGCGCCTCGACGACCTGCTGGTGTCCCGGGCCGACCGACCGGGTGTCGATGAGCCTGATGTCGAGGTCGGGCAGGGCGGCGCGCGCCGCCACCGCGGAGCTGTGGGTGCCGCTCATCGCCGCCGAGATGGTTGTGCAGACCACCGGCGCGCCGTCGGCGCCGACCGCCCGGAACACCGCCTCGAATTCCGCCGGAGTCGGTTGCGAGGTGCGCGGGACCACCGTGGACGCGCGCATCCGCGCGTAGAGGGTGGCCGGGTCGATGTCGACGCCGTCGGCGAACACCTCCTCCCCGATGATCACCTTGAGGGGCACGATGACCAGGCCGAGCGCGGCGGCCTCGTCGGTGGGGATGTCGCACGTGCTGTCGGCCACCAGGTGAACTGCGCTCACGGCAGCAAGCGTACCCAGCGCGGCGGCGGGTGGTTCGCCGTGGTCGCTCAGCCGCGGAGGAGGAGCAGCGCCCCAGCCAGGTTGCGGTCGTCGCCCAGCTCCGCGACGCGGATGTCCGGAGGCGGTTGCAGCCTGAGGTGGGCGGCAACGGTGGCGCGGATGGCCGGCTCGAGCCGCGCCCAGCGCGGCGTCGCCACGCCGCCGCCGAACACCACCCGGTCGCAATCGAGCAGGGCCACCGTGTTGACCACCGCCAGGCCCAGCCACGCCCCCACGTCATCCCACACGACCTGCTCCTCGATCTCCTCGGCGGGACGGCCGAACCGAGCGGCGATGGCGCGACCGCTGGCGATCGCCTCCAGGCATCCGGCGCCCCCGCACTCGCATGGCGGTCCCCCGACACGCTTGGGCCAGAGCACCTGGTGGCCTCCCTCGTTGTCGTGGCGCTCGACGATGAGCTCGCCGTCACGGACCTCGCCGGTGCCGATCCCCGTGGAGACGGTGTAGTAGACCAGCAGCCGCGATCCGCGGCCGGCGCCCAGATGGGCCTCGGCAAGGGCAGCGCAGTTGGCGTCGTTCTCCACCCGAACAGGGCAACCGAAGTGCTCTCGCAGTGGCGCCGCGATGGCGAGACGATGCCAGGCCACGGACAGCCCGGGTGGGTTGAGGAGCAGACCCTGGTCGCGGTCGAACGGGCCCGGAACGGCCACCCCGATCGCATCCAGAGCCTCTCCACGGCGAGCCTCGTCGAGCATCTCGACCAGCACCCTGATGACCTCGCCGCTGCGCGGGGTGGGGCGACGAACCGTCGCGCCGACGCTGCGGCCGGGCAAAACCGCGGCCGCCAGCAGCTTGGTTCCCCCGATGTCGATCAGCCCGATCATGTGGGCCGCAACGCTAGCGATCCCGCGGGGCTGCGCGCATCGCTGACCGCGAGCATTTCTACAATCCGCGCGATGCTGCTCGCGGTCGACATCGGCAACACCAACATCGTCGTCGGGGTGTTCGACGGCGAGCGGCTGGTGGCTGACTTCCGGCTGCACACCAACGAGCTCTCCACGGGCGACGAACTCGGCCTGGCCACCAGCGACCTGCTCCGCCGCCGTGGCATCGATCCCGCAGCGATCGACGCCGTTGCCGTGGCCAACGTGGTCCCCCCGCTGGCCCGAGCCGTGGATGAGATGTCGCGTGTGTACTTCGGCCAGGCCCCGCTGGTGGTGGGCCCCGGCATCCGCACCGGGGTCAGCATCCGCTACGAGGACCCCCGGCTGGTCGGAGCCGACCGGATCGCCAACGCTATCGCCGGTCGCCACCTCCACGGTGCCCCCGTCATCCTTCTCGACTTCGGCACCGCGACCACCTTCGACTGCGTATCGGCGGCCGGGGAGTACCTCGGCGGCGCCATGGCCCCGGGCATCCTGATCAGCCTCGACGCGCTGGTCAGCCACGCCTCCAAGCTGAACCGTGTCGAGCTGACCGCCCCGACGTCGGTGATCGGGCGCAACCCGGCGGCGTCGATGCAGGCGGGGTTCGTGTTCGGCTACGTCGGCCTGGTCCAGGGGATCGTCTCGCGGATGCGCGCCGAGATCGGCGCGGAGGCGAAGGTGATCGCCACCGGGGGCCTGGCCTCGCTGTTCGCACCGCTGATCCCCGAGATCGAGGCGGTGGACCCCAACCTCACGCTGGTCGGGCTGCGACTCATCCATCAGCTCAACGCCGACTGAGGATCGCCCGGCGGCGCTGCCCGTAAGATCGAGCGGTCATGGCCATCACCGCACCGCCTCGCCCCGCGCTGCGCATCGGCGGGCTCGAGCTGACCTCACAGGTGCTGATCGCGCCGATGGTGGGCATCACCGACGCTCCCTGCCGCCAGCTCGCCGTCGAGATGGGCGCCGGGCTGGTCTCCACCGAGATGGTGGCCAGCGAGGCGGTGGTCCGCAGCCTGGACGCCAGCCTGCACCTGCTCGACTTCCCCGCCGGCGTCGGCCCCGCCGGCGCCCAGCTGGTGGGTCGTGATCCCGTGGTGATGGCCGCCGCCGCCCAGGTCTGCGTCGAACGCGGCGCCCAGACGGTCGACGTCAACCTCGGTTGCCCCGTCAGGAAGGTGGTGGGCCGGGGCAGCGGTGCCGCCCTGGCGCGCGACATCAAGGCGACGGTCGATGTCCTGGCGGCGATGGTGACCGCGGTCGACGTGCCGGTCACGGCCAAGATGCGCCTCGGCTGGGACGCGCAGAGCATCAACGCGCCGGAGCTGGCCCGTGCCCTGGCGGGCGTGGGCGTCGCCGCCGTCACCGTCCACGGGCGCACTCGCTGCCAGGGGTACTCGGGAGAGGCCGACTGGGCCGAGATCGCGCGCGTCAAGGAGGCTGTGGACATCCCGGTCATCGGCAGCGGCGACGTCGAGGACGTTCGCCTCCTCGAACGTCGCATCCGTGCCGGCGTCGTCGACGGTGTCGTGATCGCGCGCGGCATGCTCGGCAACTTCTGGATGATCCGGCAGGCCACCCACCTGCTGGCCACCGGCGAGCTTCTCGCCGACCTCGATTTCGCCTCGCGAATGGCCCTCTGCCGCCGCCACCTCGGTCTGCTCGTGGCCTACCACGGCGCCCAGCGCGCGCTGCGGATCGGGCGCAAGTACGTTGCCTGGTCGATCAAGGGCTGCAACGGCGCCGCCCGGCTTCGGGCCATGGTGCAGGACCTCGACAGCCTCGAGGATCTCGACACCATCTTCGACCTGGCCCTCTCGGCCGGGCTGGGCGCGGAGGGTTGGTACCGGCCCATCTTCAGCAGTGGCGAGGGATGAGCGACTCGCGACTCGGCCCGCCGGTCGAGCTGCCCTGGTGGGTCGTTCCCCTGGCGATCCCGCCTGCGCTGGTGGTCATCGGCGGCCTCATCCTCGCCGCCCCGCTGTGGGCGCACCTGCTCGCCGTGCTCTCATCGCTGGCCGTTCTCGCCGCCCTGGCCAGGGTGGCGACCCGGGTGACCAGCACCAGCATGCAGAGCGTCTGGATCAGCGCCGCCTACGCCGTCTGGGTCTTCACCATCATCACCTGGGCCGTGGTGGTCGCCACCACCCCCACCTGCCACTGCACGTGACCCAGGTCACCCCCAAAAATCCAACCGCGCGACCCAGAACCACAAAGAGCTGTGCTCGAAAAAGGCGCCCCAATAGGCGGTGTCGCAGCCGACCCTCTCGAAGCCAGCCCCATCCCACAAGGTATGTCACCAACGACCCAGTCGAAGCGCCCGCCCCCTAAAAGAATCCCAGCGCGAAGCGCAGCGGCGCACGAGGTGCGCCGAGGGGATGGGTGTGCGCGGTCGAATTCATTTCGACCGCGCGAGGGAAGGGGATCTGCCCCTTCCCTGTAAAAAAAGAGGGCGCCCCTGGCGTACCAGAGACGCCCCGAGAGGGGGGGCTATGTGTCGTCGAATCGGTCCCGTGATGATACCCGGGGTGTCACATCCGGTCAACGAGCGTCGACGATTCGTCACATCCTTGACAGGAAGGTCTCACCTATACTCCGGCGTCTCATTCCCGACCGGGGCAGCCTCCGCCCCGACGTTGGCGAGGGCCACCGACAATGGACAAACCCGTTCTGCTGACGCCCGAGGGGCAACAGAAGCTCGAGACGGAGCTGGAAGAACTTCGCACCGTGCGACGCGCCGAGATCGCTGAGCGCATCAAGTACGCCAAGGACTTCGGCGACATCTCGGAGAACGCCGAGTACGAGGACGCCAAGAATGAACAGGGCATGGTCGAGGGTCGCATCCTCACACTCGAGAACATGCTTCGCAACGTCGTGCTCATCGAGGAGTCCAAGGACACGAGCGTGGTGCGCGTCGGCTCCGAGGTCGAGCTGAAAGACGAGTTCGGCAAGCAGGTGTTCACCATCGTCGGGCCGGCGGAGGTCGATGTCTCCAGTGGCCGCATATCGATGGAGTCCCCGGTTGGCAAGGCGCTGATCGGCCACCGCAACGGCGACTCCGTCGACGTGCAGAGCCCCGGTGGGACGCGCCGCGTCAAGATCGTCCGCGTCTCCTGACCCGCGGCGTCGCGGCCGCGGAGCAAAGGCCGAAGATACGTCGTCATGCCCGCCGATGACCTGACCGCCGAACGCAGACGGAAGCTCGATGAGCTGGGCAAGCTCGGGGTCCCCGCCTACAACGTCGATTTCTCGCCCACCGACAATCTCGATGGTGCCCGTCGCGCGCTGGCGACCTTCGAAGCCGCGCCGGCTCTGCCAACCGCCGGCGCCCCCGCCGCCGAGGGGCCCGAGGTG
Source organism: Candidatus Dormiibacterota bacterium (assembly GCA_036270565.1). Taxonomy (GTDB): domain Bacteria; phylum Chloroflexota; class Dormibacteria; order Aeolococcales; family Aeolococcaceae; genus Aeolococcus. The sequence continues at coordinate 51,509 of DATBCJ010000064.1, forward strand.
CGCGTCGCCGGACGGGTGATGCAGTACCGCAACCAGGGCAGGAGCCGCTGGCTGGACATCGAGGACGAGGGCGAGCGCCTCCAGGTCTGGATGCGAAGCGATCGCCTCGGCGACGAGCAGTTCGCGATCGTCCGCCTGCTCGACCTCGGCGACATCATCGGGGTGCGTGGCCACGTGATGCGTACCCAGAAGGGTGAACCGACCGTCGCCGCGGACGAGGTCACGCTGCTGGTCAAGGCGCTGCAGCCGCCTCCCGAGAAGTACCACGGTCTCCAGGACCAGGAGACCAGGTATCGCAAGCGCTACCTCGACCTGCTCAGCAGCGTCGAGCAGCGCCGCCACTTCGCCGCGCGCAGCGTGGTGGTGCGGTCATTGCGGCGCACGCTGGACAATCGCGGGTTCCTGGAGGTGGAGACACCGATCCTGCAGCCGATTCCCGGTGGCGGCCACGCGCGCCCATTTGTGACTCACTGGAACGCGCTGCACACCGACGTGTACCTGCGCATCGCCATCGAGCTCCACCTCAAGCGCTTGCTCGTCGGCGGCTACCGCCGCGTGTACGAGATGGGCCGCGTGTTTCGCAACGAGGGTCTCTCACCGCGGCACAACCCCGAGTTCACCATGCTCGAGGTGTATGAGGCGTACACCGACTACAGCGGGATGCGCGCGCTGACGGAGGCGCTGATCGTCGACGCCGCCGCCGCGCTCGGGCCCCAGCGTGCCCCCGATGACGGCGGTGGAAACGTCCCCTGCGACGATCCGCTGCGACGCACGTACGGTGGCCTCGAGCTACTGCTCGCCCCGCCCTTCCGCACCGCGCGCATGGTCGACCTGGTCGCACAGGCATGCGCATTCGACCCGCTCGACGAGTGGGACGACCTTCCCGGTCGCGCCGCCGCGTTGGGCGTGCAGCTCCCGCCCGGTGCGGGACCGGGCACCGCCCTGTTCGAGATCTACGAGCAGCGCGTCGAGGCCGACCTCTGGGACCCGACCTTCGTTCTCGACTACCCCGCGGAGGTCTCGCCGCTGGCGCGGCGTCGCGCCGACGACCACCGCTTCGTTGAACGCTTCGAGCTGGTTGTCGCGGGTCGCGAGCTGGTCAACGCCTTCAGTGAGCTCAACGACCCCATCGACCAGCGCCGTCGTTTCGAGGAACAGGCTGCCCTCCGCGCCGCCGGTGACGAGGAGGCCTTCCACATCGACGACGATTTCCTCGAGGCCATCGAGGTGGGCATGCCCCCGGCGGGGGGTCTCGGCGTCGGCGTCGATCGCCTGGTGATGCTGCTCACCGACGCTGCCTCGATTCGTGACGTGCTGCTGTTTCCCACCATGCGCCCGCGGCGTCGCGACGACACCCACCCGGACGACGCCCACCTCTCGCCCTCGCGACGCGCAGAGGAGACGTGACCGCGTGATCCCACTGCAGCGGCTTCGCGACAGCCCTGACCTCTTCCGCGACGGGGCGCGGCTCAAGGGCGAGGACGCGCCCATCGACGAGATCCTCGAGCTGGATGAGCGAGCGCGCCGGCTGCGCGCGGAGGTTGAGAGCCTGCGCGCCGAGCAGAGGCGTGCGTCGGTGGAGATCCGTGGTGCGCCCGGCGAACAGCAGCGGGCGGCGCTCGGACAGCTGAAGCAGCGCATCCAGAGTGGCGAGGCACAGCTGACCGAGCTCGATGCGCGCATCGAGGGTCTGCTCCTGTACGTGCCCAACCCGCCGCACGAATCGGTGCCGCACGGAAGCGATGAGAGTGGCAACGTCGTGGTGCGCACCTGGGGTGACCCCGCGCAGTTCGACTTCGAGCCCCGCTCGCACCTTGACCTGGGCGAGGCCCTCGGTCTTTTCGACTTCGAGCGCGCGGTCAAGCTCAGCGGCTCGCGTTTCGCGGTGCTGCGAGGTGCCGGCGCGCAGCTGCAGCGCGCCCTGGGAACTCTCTTCCTCGACATCGCCACCCGCGAGCACGGATACAGCGAGGTTGCGCCGCCGTACCTGGTGCGTAGGGAGTCGATGGTCGGCGCGGCGCAGCTGCCGAAATTCGAGGACCAGGCGTACAAGACGGATGACGGCCTCTTTCTCATCCCCACCGCCGAGGTCCCGGTCACCAACCTCTATAGGGACGAGATCCTCGATGCCTCCCTGCTCCCGATCGCCCACGCCGCGCTCACCCCCTGCTGGCGGCGCGAGGCGGGCGCCGCGGGCAAGGACACACGGGGCTACATCCGCATGCACCAGTTCGACAAGGTCGAGATGGTCCGTTTCACGACACCCGAGCGGTCGCTCGAGGATCTCGAACTGCTCACCGGCCACGCCGAGACAGTCCTCCAGCGCCTCGGCATCGCCTATCGCGTGCTGTTGATGTGCACCGGCGACATGGGCTTCGCACAGTGGAAGAAGTACGACCTCGAAGCCTGGGCCCCGGGGATGAAGCGGTGGCTCGAGGTTTCTTCGTGCAGCGTGTTCGGCGACTTCCAGGCTCGGCGCGCGGGGATCCGCTACCGGCCGGCGGCGGGGGAGCGGCCGCAGTTCGTCCACACATTGAACGGCAGCGGCCTGGCCGTGCCGCGCACCCTCGACGCCGTCCTCGAGACCTACCAGCAGGCGGACGGCAGCGTGCTGGTCCCCGACGCCCTGCGTCCCTACATGCACGGCCTGGAGCGAATCGGCGGATGACCCAACCGCGCGCTCAACCGCTGGACGCGTCGTGGTTGAACGACAGCACCGAGTACCAGCTCAACTTCATCCACGGGCTGCGCAACCCGACGGGTCTCCACCTCCAGTACCACCTCGACGGCGACCACGTGGTCACCACCTGGACACCGGCTGAGGATCACGCCGGGTTCCCTGGGCTCGTCCACGGCGGCCTCATCGCCGCCGTGCTCGACGACGTGATGGGACGGTGCTCGGTGCTGCAGCGGCGCTGGGTCGTGACCGGCAGGATGGAGACGCGCTATCGCGAGGGCGCGCCGATCGGCGCACCGCTGCGCATCGAGGGCTGGACCACGAGGTTCACGCGCCGTGTGATGCAAGCGGAGGCGTCGATGACGCTCGCCAGCGGTGCCGTGGTGGCGCAGGCCAGCGGTACGTACCTGCCCGTGCCGCGCGCGATGCTTGCACGGATGGTCGAGTCCTGGCCCGGCTTCGCGGAGTACGTGGGCGACTGAGGGCCGCGCGGTGGACGGTGTCGAGGAGCGCGAGGTCAAGATGGCCGTTCCCAGTGGTTTCGTGATGCCGCAGATCGATGCGCTCGCCGGCGTGACGGTCACCGACCGGGGCGACGAGCTCCTGCACGCGGTCTACTGGGACAGCGGCGACCTCGCCCTGGCCCGCGCCGGGATCGGGGTCCGGCATCGCAACGGGGTGTGGACGTTCAAGGGCCGGTCGCGTCGCGACGGCGACGCCGTGGTTCGTGAGGAGCTCGAGCTCCCCGGCGACGCCGACCACCTTCCCGAGGCTTTGCGTGAGCGTCTCGCGCGATGGGCGGACGTCTCCCTGGTGCATCCCATCGCCGAGCTGCGCGCCCTGCGGCACACCCTTGATGTCTCCGACGAGATCCACTTCGCGGAGGTCGTGCACGATCGGGTCAGCGTGCGCGACGGCGCCGATGAGCGCGGACGTTTCGAGGAGGTGGAGGTGGAGTACCCGACGGCGAGCGCGCCGCTCGCTGACCGCGTGGTGACGTTGTTCGTCGACAACGGGGCCACAATTGACGGCACCGCCAAATACGTGCGCGCGCTCCGCTTTCTCGGCCATGACCCTCCCGAGGTGACCGCGTGACCGGGCCGGTGGCGGGCCTGCCGGTCTGGGGCACTCCCGAGCCCCTGGCTGCCCCGGGGGTTCTGCCACTCCGCGCCGACGTGGTCATCGTGGGAGGCGGCATCACCGGGGTGGCGCTGCTCGACGTCCTCCGAGAGGAGGACATCGACGCCATCCTGCTGGAACGCGAGCACGTCGCCGCCGGCGCCAGCGGCCGCAATGCCGGGTTCCTGCTCACCGGGGTGGCCGAGAACTACGCACGTGCGGCCGCGCTCCACGGGCGGGATATCGCAGCCGCCGTCTGGGAATTCACCGCTGAGAACCACGCGCTGACCGCCGCCTACGCGGCTCGGCTGAACGCCGGCTACCGCCGCCGGGGCAGCATGACGGTGGCGCTCGACGGCGATGAGGCGGCCAGCCTCGCGGAGGCCGCAACCATGCTCGCCGAGGACGGCCTCGCCGGCGAGCTGGTCGGGCCGAGCGACGTTCCCGGCGGCGTTGCCGCTCTCTTCAACGCCACCGATGGCGAGGTCGACCCGCTCCGGCTGGTGCGGGGAATCGCCACGGCCAACGCTGGTCGGGTCTTCGAACATCACCCCGTTCTTGCTGTCGAGGATGGCCAGAACACGGCGGTTGTGCGGCTGGCGCGTGGCGCCATCGAGGCTGTGGCGGTGGTGCTGGCGACCAACGCGTGGACGTCGCAGCTGATCCCGTCCGTGACCATCCGGCCGGTCCGCGCCCAGATGCTGGCCAGCGCTCCCGTGCGCGGCCGCATCCCCGTCCCCGTCTACGCCGAGTGGGGTCACCGCTACTGGCGCCAGCGCGATGACGGCGTCGTGCTGGTCGGTGGTTTCCGACATCGCGCACCTGCCGAGGAGGTCGGCCTCGACGCGCTGCCGACGCGGCGCCTGCAACACCTCCTCGACGGTCAGCTGCGCGAGCTCGCCGTCGACGCCGCGGTCACCCATCGCTGGGCGGGGACCATGGGTTTCAGCGACGACGGCCTGCCGCTGGTGGGGCTGGTCCCAGGCTGCCGCCGCGTCCATGTGTGCGGTGGATACACGGGCCACGGCATGGGTTTTGCCGTCAACGCGGCCACCGCGCTGTCGCGCCGGCTGATCGATTCGGTGCCGCTGCCGGCATGGATTGACAGTGCCCGCACCGGGGCGCTCAACCGACAGCCGAGCTCACTGTCTCCCAGGCAGGGAGGGTGACCACGAACGTGGCTCCGTGACCCAGCTCGGACTCGACGCGGATGGTCCCCTGGTGGGCAGCGACCACGTGGCGCGCGATTGCCAGCCCCAGCCCCGATCCCTCACCGTCGCGCCGGCGCGAGCTGTCCGCCTTCCAGAAACGCTCGAAGATGCGCGACAGCTCGTCGGACCTGATGCCGACGCCGGTGTCCACGCAGCGCAGCTCGACGATGTCGCCGACCGCCCTGGCGCTGACCGTGATGGTGCCGTTGGCGGGAGTGAACTTGACCGCGTTGTGAACGAGGTTGCGAAGCACGTGCTGCAGGTGCGGGAGGTCACCGCGGATCGGTGGGATGTCAGCTGGGACGTCGAAGACGAGGTTGATCTGCTTGTCGTCGATCAGGGGGCGCAGCCTGTCGATGGCGATGAGCAGGTCGACGACCGGGACCAACTCGTCGGGGACGGGGAGCTGCTCACCCTCGAGCGCGCTCAGCTCGAGCAGCTCCTCCACCATCTGCGACATCTGCTCGACCTCCAGCCCGATGCGGTTGACGAATTCGTCGGCCGCCGGGGGGTCCTGGAGGGCGCCGGCGAGCAGCGTCTCGGTCATCAGGCGCATCGCCGCCAACGGGGTGCGCAGCTCGTGGGAGACGTTGCTGATGAAGTCGCGCCGCATCTTCTCGAGATGACGGACGCGGGTTTCGTCGCGCACCCACACCAGCACGCCCGGGCCGGGCCGGCTGATGCGCCGCGCTCGCACCGACAGGTCCCGCGCGGCGGTGCTCCAGCGACGCTCAACGACGTCGTCGGTGGCCTCGGCGGCGACCAGCACGCGCACCAATCGGTAGTCAGCGTGGCACTCGGCGACCACGGACCCGACCGCACCCGCGGGCAGCTCGAGGTGGCGCAGCGCGGTCGGTGAGGCGAACTGGATCACGCCTGATGAGCCGACCAGCAGCAGACCCTCCTCGGAGCCCTCCAGCACCTCGGCGAGGCCTTCGACCAGCGGCATCGACGCACGCCAATTCGCGTTGTCCACGGCCGCGAGCATAGGGCGGGCCGTCAAAGTCCTGCGTTCTGGCTCCGACGCCATTAACAGGAGCTTAACCGGTCGACAAAGTGTCGACAACGACATCTGCGCCAGCATGGCCCTGTACCGGTGAAATCCGTGAAGTGCGTTGGCAATCCGGGTTCTAGGAGAGGGAATATGCCTCGATCGCGTTTGGTTGCTGCAGGCGTCGCAGTCGCCTCGCTTTTGACGCTGGCCGCCTGCGGCGACTCGACCAACACCAGCGGAGGTGGCTCGCAGGCAGCGCTGGCCACTCCCTCGCCAGTCGCCACCTGCGTCCCCGGCTCGATCAGCGCGGACGGTTCGTCGGCGATCAAGGCGCTGATCCAGAAGGCCGCCGACAACTACCAGGCACAGTGCTCCGGGGCGACCATCACGGTGGCCGCGACCAACTCCTCGACCGGGGTGACCAAGGCGGCAAGCGGCGCCGTCGACATCGGCGACAGCGACGTCCCGGCCGGGCTCGTCCAGGGCGTGGACGCCAGCACCATCGTCGATCACCCGGTGGCCATCGTCCTGTTCGCTGTGGTGGTCAACTCCGGCGCCGGCGTCAGCAACCTGACGTCCCAGCAGATCCGCGACATCTACAGCGGCAAGGACACCAACTGGTCCCAGGTGGGCGG
>DATBCJ010000065.1:0-3304 GCA_036270565.1 Candidatus Dormiibacterota bacterium
CCCGGGACCGCGACAAGGCGGGTGGCCGTCAGCACCTCTCGCGAGCGCGGCGCGTCCCGCCGCGGCGCCTCGTAGAGCCGGTACGGCATCCCCGCCCACGACGCAACCAGCGTCACCGGTCCTGGGGGGATGTACCGGGAGCGGTAGATGGTCCGCGAATCGCTGACACCGCGGCTGATCACGCCGATGAGCTGGAGCGCCCGGGGCAGCGTCCCGCGGCCCTTGCTCGCCTCCATCTCCACCAACGTCCCCGGGTCCCCCACGGTGGCGCGGCAGCTGACCCAGCGCTGGCTGCGCACCGCGGGGCGCGAACGGCCCATGACCCTGCGGCGGTCGTCGACGCGACGCCAGGCTCCGACCAGGTTGTTCCGCTGGAACTCGACGATCCGCGCGGAATCCTCACCGGTGACCTCGTAGCGGAACGGGGGGGTGCCGATGACCTGCTCCATGACCGCGAAAACCTCCCGTGGCGGAGCCGCGACGACGAATCGCCAGGCATGGGCGCGCGGAGCAGGCACGTTCACGATTGTACGAATCGACCTGGACGGTCGTGCCGTCCAGCGACGCGGGCCAGGGCGTTCCACGTGGATCGGCTCAGACGTGCGCCGGTTTCACGTGGAACAGGGTTGGGAGGCGCGCGAAAGTTATGCACAGGCACAAGATCGCAGGGCCCGATTCGATCTCGTGGGGCCTCGTCGGAAGCAGTGGACAGGCTGGGGATACGGTGGATAACTCCCCCGCGAGCAGCGCCCAGCGCCGATGCGGATCGCCGCTGCCCTCGCCATAATCCGCGCGTGGCCCCCCATGTCCTCGCCGTCGCCAACCAGAAGGGCGGGGTGGGCAAGACCACCACCACCATCAACGTCGGTGCCGCCCTGGCGGCGATGGGGCGCCGCGTGCTGATCATCGACGTGGACGCGCAGGCCAACGCGACCTCCGGGTTGGGTGTGGACCGCACCACCGTCGCCACCAGCAGCTACGACGTGATCGTCGGCGGCGTCGCCCTCGACGAGGCCCGGATCGCCACGATGGTGCCGGGCTTGGAGCTGGTGCCGGCCGACCTCAGCCTCGCCGGGGCGGAGATCGAGCTGATCAACCTCCCCCGGCGCGAGCACCGTCTCGCCGGGGCCGTGGCCGGACCGCGCGACGACATCGACTACGTGCTGATCGACTGCCCGCCCAGCCTCGGGCTGTTGACCGTCAACGCGGCGGTGGCCGCGCAGGCGCTGCTGGTCCCCATCCAGTGCGAGTTCTATGCGCTGGAGGGGCTGGGGCTGCTCACCCATACGCTCAACCTCCTCCGCCGCGAGCTCAACCCCGGCCTGGGGATAGCCGGGATCGTGATGACGCTCTTCGACGGGCGGCTGGCCCTGGCCCACCAGGTGGTCGACGAGGTGCGCGGTCGGTTCGCCGATCTCCTTCTCACCCCCCTGATCCCCCGCAACGTTCGGCTCAGCGAGGCGCCCAGCCACGGGCTGCCGATCAACCTCTACGACCCGGCCTGCCGCGGCGCGCTGGCCTACGCGGAGCTCGCCGTCAACCTCGACCTGCGGCTGGGCGGCGACCACCCGGCCGGACGGCCTCAGGCCATGGCGGGAGCGACCCCGTGAGCACTCCCCCGCCGCGGGCCGGTGCACGGCGGCGCGGCCTGGGACGCGGGTTGGACGCGCTCCTCGGCCCGGTCGGTGACGAGATCGAGGCCACCACCGACGGCGAGGCCGCCTCGCACCCCGACGCCGCCGTGCTGGTCGAGCTCGACCCCGCGCTGATCGACGCCAACCCCGAGCAACCGCGCCAGGAGTTCGACCTCAAAGGGCTCACCGCCCTGTCCGAGTCGATCCTCACCCACGGTCTTCTTCACCCCATCGTGGTCGAGCGCTCGGGATCGCGCTACCAACTCGTGGCCGGGGAGCGGCGGCTGCGCGCCGTCCGCATCGCTGAGCTGACCACGGTGGCGGCGATCGTCCGGCCGGCGAGCGAGTCCGCCCGTCAGTCGCTCGAGACCGCCCTCACCGAAAATCTTCTCCGGTCCGACCTTTCGCCGATCGAAGAGGCGTCGGCGTATGCCCGGCTCGCCGACACCTTCGGGCTGTCGCACGAGGCGATCGCGTTGCGCTTGGGGCGGAGCCGCCCGGCGGTATCGAACAGCATCCGCCTGCTCACCCTTCCCGCCACCGTGCAACGGTCTCTCTCCGGCGGCGAGATCACCGCGGGTCACGCCAGGGCTCTCCTCGGACTCCACGGCCAGGCCGCTCAGCAGTTGATGGCGGCGCAGATCGTCGCCCAGGGCTGGTCGGTGCGGCAGACAGAACGCGCCGTCCAGGCCGAAGCACAGGGGGGCAACCGCCCGGAGCGGCCGGCGCGGCCTGCGCTCAGCGCCGACGACGAGGCCCTACGGCGAGGGTTCGAGACCCGGCTCGAGCTCCCGGTGGACCTGGAGCGACGCCGGGGCGGCGGCGGTCGCGTTGTGGTCACCTTCCATGGCGAGCAGGACCTCGACGCGCTCTACCGCCGCATCGGCGGTCCCGATCTCTGACCGGCGCGGTCAGCCGATCGGCCGCTCCGCGCCACCAAGGCGCGCCTCGGCCGCGCTGACGTCGAGGTTGGCCAGGAAGGACTCGATGTACTTGGGGCGGTCCGCCGGCTTGTAGTCGAGCAGGAAAGCGTGCTCCCAGACGTCCATCACGATGATCGGCTTGAAGCCCGCGATGTTGCCGTCCTCGTGGAGGGTGATCCAGTGGTTGCTGAGCCGGCCGGTGGCGGGGTCGAGATAGGTCACCGCCCAGCCCACGCCGCGCATGCCACCGACGCCGACGAAGTCCTTGCGCCACGTCTCCAGGTCGCCGAAGGACTCGCCCAACGCCCGGCCGAGGTCGGACGAGCTGGAGATCTCGCCGCCACCGCCAGTCTTGGTCATGTTGCCGAAGTACCACTCGTGCAGCACCATGCCGTTGTATTCGAAGCCGAGCCGGCGAGTCATCTCCGCGTACGCGGGCGAGCCCACCTTGCCGCCGTGAGTCAGCTCCACGAGCTGCTCGTTGAGAGTGTTCGTGTTTTTGACATACCCGGCATAAAGTCCGAAGTGCGTCTCCATCGTCTTGTCGGATATGCCCACCAGGCCTGAGAGATCGAACTCCCTTGCCTTGTACGGCGTCTGGGTCAGCAGTGCCATCGTGTCCCTCGCAGATTGTCTTGACGGCGGCAGCCCATGGGGCGAGGGTCCATTGTGGCAGCCCGCCCCGAGCCATCGCTGCCGTTCTGCGACTGTTCTGCTCCGGGCCGTCCGTATAATCATGCCGCGTGC
>DATBCJ010000066.1:0-18344 GCA_036270565.1 Candidatus Dormiibacterota bacterium
CGCCGAATTGCATGCGCACACCCTAGGAAGCCAGCACGGACAACGAGCGGACGATGGACGTAGAGTTCGGGACCATGCAGGGCGCCCAGAAGCTGACACCGCTCGACGCCTCCTTCCTCCACCTGGAAACCCCGCGCACCCACATGCACATCGGCGGCGTGGCCATCTTCGAGGCCTCGCCGCTGGGGACGGGGCGTGCGCTCTACGAGGGCCTGGCGAAGGCGATCGCACCGCGCCTCGACCTGATGCCGCGCTATCGCCAGAAGCTGGCCTTTGTGCCCCTCAGCCTGGACACCCCGGTCTGGGTCGACGACCCCGACTTCGACATCAGCAACCACCTCCTCCGCGCCGCCCTGCCCAAGCCTGGGGGCGACCGCGAGCTGCGCGACCTGATCGGCCGCGTCTTCTCGCGCCCGCTCGACCGGCGCCGGCCGCTCTGGGAGATCTACATCGTCGAGGGGTTGCAGGATGGCCGCTGGGCGCTCCTCACCAAGTCGCACCACGCCATGGTCGACGGCATCTCCAACCTGGAGCTGGCAACCATCCTGCTCGACACGGAGGCCAAACCTGGTGCGCAACCCTTCGGGGTGTCGCGCTGGGAGGCGCGCGAGTCGCCGAGCGCGATGGGGCTGCTGGTCAACTCGCTGCGTGAGCGCGTCACCCGCCCGGCGCGAGTGCTCAGCGCGGCGCGCGCCGTGGCCGGTCAGCCCGGGCGGCTGGCCAACGCCTTGCGCGACACCGCCAGCGGCCTGGCCTCGATGGCCGGCCACATGGGCTCCCCGAGGTCGGCGATCAACGGCGACACCGGGCCGACTCGCGCGTTCTCCTACAGCCACTTCCCGCTCGAGGACTTCCGTGGCGTCAAGGCCGCGCTCGGCGGCACCATCAATGACATCGTTCTCGCCGTGGTGGCCGGCGGTCTGCGCCACTTCCTGATCGCCCGCGGCCTCGACCCCGATGACGAGGAGGAGGCACTCCAGTGTCTGTGCCCGGTCAGCATCCGCGACACCAGCGAGCGCACCGCGCTCGGCAACCGGCTCGCCATGCTCCTCGTGAACCTGCCCATCGCGGAGAGCGACCCGGTGCGGCGACTGCTCGACGTCCGCGCCACGGTCGATGCTCTCAAGGGCCGCAAGCAGGCGGTGGGCGCCGACTTTCTCCTCAACCTGGCGGGGTTCGCCCCGTCGACGCTGCACGCCATGGTGGCGCGCGCGTCGCTCCGCCAGATCGCATTCAACCTGATCGTCACCAACGTCCCCGGGCCGCAGTTCCCGCTCTACTGCCAGGGCGCCAAGCTGGTTGACGTCTACCCCATCGCCTTCCTGTACGACGGCCAGCAGCTGGCGGTCGCCATCTTCAGCTACGCGGGCATGCTCAACTTCGGGTACCTGGCGGACGACCAGGGGGTCCCTGACCTCGACACGTTCGCGCGCTGCGTCGAGGAGAGCGTGAGCGAGCTGGTCGAGGCGGCCCGGGCCGCCGGCGAGGTCGACCAGAACGGCGCCAAGCCGGCTGCGCCACGGCGGCGGGCGCCGCGACGCACCGCAGCGAGCACCAAGGCCAAGAAGGCGGCCCCGGCTCGCCAGCCGGCGCGGAGGCGAACGCCAGCCTGACCGGGGGGTGAGGCTCGGTCAGGCCAGGCTGGGGCCGCCCAGACGCACAGCCCACGCGCTGGCCTGGTCGTCCGGCACCGGCGTGTGGCCATCCATCGAGCTGGCGAGGCGCCTCGCCTCGCTGCGGTCCAGCCGGACGCGGCCGGCGTCGGCGTGGGTGATCAGGCCGGCGTCGAGGCAGAGGTTGAGGAATTCGGCGAGCTCGTCGGCGTTGAGGGGGTCCAGGAAGCGCATCTTCCTGATCAATCGCTCCCGGTTGCTGGGCAGGAAAACCCCGAGGTCGGCGAACGCAAGCAGCACGGCCCGTGCGAGGTCGCGGAGTTCGTCCACGGGTGCGATGGTACTTGAGGTCAGCGGGCAATCCGCAGCGCTGAGGCCAACAATCCGGCAACGGCGACCGTGCCGGCGGTGGCGCGCAGCCGCCACGAGGGGACACCGATGCCCGAGATCAGATCTCCATACATCGGCGAGTAGAGCGCGTTGACCAGCGAGCGATCGCTCAGCGACGCGGTGGCGCGGCGGTCGCCGACCCGCCCATCGCGGGTGAACGTGAAGGTGCCGTCCTCCCAGGTGACCTCGAGGCACTGCGCAGGGCGGCACAGGCGGACGAGGTTGCGTCGGCGATCGCCGGCGTACGAGACGGCGATGTGCGCGGTCCCCGCGGCCGCAAGGCGCACGTCGATCCACGCCACCTCCCGTCCGCCCGGGCCCTCGCGGCGGCAGCCGACGACCCGGCAGGCGGGATCGAGCTCGTGGAACAGGGCCAGGTAGTGCACCGCGTGGTCGCCGAGGATGCCGCCCTCATGCTCGGGGTCGGTGCGCCAGCCGCCGGCGCTGAGCGGGTCGGTCCCGGGCCGCTCGACCTCGACACTGATGCTGAACGGCTCCCCATCGCTGATCGCGCCGCCGGCGGCGCGCGCCATCCATCGCCAGGGCTGCGCGTAGCGGTACTGGTGGACGGTGGCCAGCGTCTGCCCGCGGTGGGACTCCGCGAGCTCGCCCAGGGTGGCGACGTCGTCGTCGCCAAGGCCGAGCGGTTTCTCGCAGAGCACGTGCAGCCCTCTGGCCACGGCAGCCGCGATCTCGCCGAGGTGCGCGCTCGGCGGGGTGGCGATCACCAGGAGGTCGGGGCGCACGCTGTCGAGCATCTCGTCGTTGTCTGCAAAGGCTCGCACCCCGGGGTGCGCCGCGACCACCGCGTCGCGCCGGGCGGCGCTCGGGTCGCACACGCCGACGATCTCGACAGCGCCCGTCAACTCCAGGGCGCTCAGCGCCGGCAGGTGGGCGCGCGAGGCCGCCGAGCCGATGCCCACCAACCCGACCCGCAGCCTGGTCGCGGGCTGGTCGTCAGGCGGCAAGGGCACGACGCAGGGCCGCGATCGCATCGTCGGCTTGGGCTTCGGTGAGCACCAGCGGTGGGTTGAGACGCACCTCGGGCACGTCGCCGACGATGAGGATGCCCTCGTCGAGGCAGCGGCGGAACAGCCGCAGGCAGAGGTCAGGGCCGGCGAGGGCGCCGCTGTCCGGGTCGACGAGGTCGAAGCCCAGCATCATGCCCACGCCGCGGTTGGCGTTCACGTACGGAGAGCCTGCCTGGAGCTCGGCGAGACCGGCGGCCAGGCGGGCTCCCACCCGGTCGACGCGTTCCAGGAAGCCGGGAGAGCCGATCACGTCGAGGACCGCGATGCCCGCCGCGCAGGCAAGTGGGTTGGCCCCGTAGCTGCTCGACGTCGCCGACCTCTCCGCGAACAGGCTTCGGTCCCAGAGCTCGCGCGGCGCGGCGACGCCGCTGAGCGGGTAGCCGCCGCCGATCGCCTTGCCGAGCACGAGGATGTCGGGCCGCACCCCGAACCACTCCACGGCGAAGTTGCGCGAGAGGCGGCCGAAGCCGGTGATCGATTCGTCGACGATCAGAAGCCATCCCTGGCGATCGCACAGCTCGCGCAGCCCGATGAGGAAGCGGCGCTGCGGGGGACGGTTGCCGGCCGTTCCCAGCACCGGCTCGACGATCACGGCCGCCACACCGTCCAGCTCGGCGGCGCGTCTCTCGAGCCCGGCCAGCGCGGCCGCTCCATCCTCATCGCAGGCGCCGTAGCTGGTGGCGTCGTGCGTCTCGCAGAGCGGGTAGGGGAGGGAATGCACCCAGTCCACGCCCAGGGTCATCCTCTCGGCGGGGAAACGGCCGCCACTGAAGCGCACGCCGGTGGTCTTGCCGTGGAAGCCGCTGGAGAAGGAGATGAGGTCGCGCTTGCCGCTGATCGACTGGGCCAGGCGCACCGCGACCTCGACCGCCTCGGCGCCGCCGGAGTAGAGGGCCACCCTGTCGACCCCGCCGGGCAGGACCGCGGCCAGCCGCTCCAGGTAGGCGGCGTGCTCGGGGGTGTGGAGCACGCAGGCCGCGAGGCGCTGCGCCTGTTGCGCGATGGCCCGCGACCAGACCGGGTTGGCGTGGCCGATCGCGGCCACACCCATGGCGGTGGCGAAGTCGAGCAACCTCCCGCCCGAGTCGGTCACCAGGTACGGCCCATCCCCGTGGGTGATGACCAGGCCGGCCGACTCCGCGATGCGGCGCGGTCCACCACCCCCGAGACGGACCACGGTGGCGGCGACGCGCGCGGATGCTGATGCGTCGACTGTTGTGCTCATTCAGATGGCCTCGATGTCATTGTTGTCGCCGCCGGCACCGCGGCGCCGGAGCCGGCGCGCGTGCGGAGCGTGCTGGAGGTGGTAGGGAACGTTGACCACCACCGTGCCGGGGCGGAAGAGAAGCTGCGCCTTCAATCGCAGCGCCGTCTGGTTGTGGAGAAGCTGGTGCCACCAGCGCGTCGCCACCAGCTCCGGCAGGACGATGATCACCGTGTCATCGCTGCGTTGCTTGTCGATGGCGTCGATGTAGCGTAGCAGGGGCCGGACGAAGGAGCGGTACGGGGACTCGACGATCTCCAGCGGCACGTGGTTGCCCCACGCTTCCCAGCGCGCTCGCATCATGGCGATGTGGTGCTCGTCGTCGCAGACGTGGACGGCGATGACATTCTCGCTGAGTGACCGCGCCAGTGCCAGCGACTGCAGCGCCAGGCTGTTGAGGTCGGCGATGGGGACCAGGCACACCAGCTTCATCTGGTCCGGGGACGTCGGGATCTCGGTGGTGAGGCGGCTGCTCACCTCCTTGTAGTGGCGGTGGATGGAGAAGGCGGCGGCGACCAGCAACGGCACGATGATCACGATCACCCCCGCGCCGTCGAGAAAGCGGGTGATGCCGTTGATGGCCAGCACCAGCCCGGTGATGACCGTGCCGGTGGCGTTCATCGCCAGGCCCAATCGCCAGCCCTTGGTGCGCAGGCGAAGCCAGCGTGACACCATCCCCGCCTGTGACATGGTGAACGCGGTGAACACGCCCACCGCGTAGAGCGGCAGCAGGCTGGTGACGTTGCCATTGAATAACCACACCAGCAGGCCGGACACCGCGGCGAGCGCGATGATCCCGTTGCTGTACGAGAGCCGGTCGCCGAGCCGCTTGAACTGATGGGGTGCGTAGTCGTCGCGCGCCATGAAGAAGAGAAGGCGCGGGAAGTCGGAGAATGCCGTGTTGCCGGCGAGGACGAGGATGGCGATGGTCGAGACGATCACGAAGAAGTAGAGCGGGCCATTCGCGAAGGCGTAGGCGGCAATCTTGGAGATGACCGTCTGGTAGTGCGGCGAGCTGGGAAGGTCAGGGACCAGCCCGAGCCAGTAGGTCACCAGGCTGATGCCAACGAACATCGTCCCCAGGATGACGCCGAGCGTGGTCAGCGTGGTGCGCGCGTTGACCCACTCCTTGGGCTTGAAGGCCGGCACTCCGTCGCTGATCGCCTCCACCCCGGTGAGCGCGGTGGCGCCCGAGGCAAACGCGCGCAGCACCAGGATGATGCCGAGGTTCTGGGTGAGCCGCCTGGGATCGATGACGGGGACGGTGTAAGGCACGTGGTGGACCACGATCTGGACACCGGCCACGATCACCATCAAGAACATCGAGGCCACGAACAGGTAGGTGGGGGCGGCGAAGATCGACCCGGATTCGCGGATGCCGCGCAGGTTGCCGAACAGCAACAGCGCGATGAACCCGAGGCAGAGCGGCACCCGGTAGGGGATGACCCCGGGCGCGGCGCTGATGATGTTGTCGGTGCCGGCGGCGACGGAGACCGCGACGGTGAGCGTGTACGACGTCATCAGGGCGCAACCGGCGACCAGGCCGGCGAGCGGTCCGAGGTTGTCGCTGGCGACGATGTACGAACCGCCGCCTTTGGGGTAGGCCTTGATCGTCTGCCGGTAGCTGAGCACCACGATGACCAGCAGCAACGAGATCGCGAACGTGATGGGAAGCACGTAGCCATACGCGGCGGCACCGGCCATGGCAAGGAAGAAGACGATCTGCTCAGGTGCGTAGGCCACCGACGAGAGCGCGTCCGACGACAGAACCGCGAGCGCCTTGATCTTGGTGAGCCGTTCGTGACTCTGCGCCTCGGTGGCCAGCGGCGCGCCGAGGAGGATCAGGCGCAGCTTGCCGCGCAGCCGCCCGAACTCACCTGTCGGGGCGGTGGCGCGCGCGGTGGCCTGCAACCACCCCGGAGCGACTCGTTCGAACCCCTGTGTCTTCGAACGGACGACGCGAACGTAGTGCTCGCCCGGGCGGCCTCGTTTCTCCAGCGTGTCCAGGTCGGGGTCTACGAACGCGCCGTCGGGGGCACGCGCGCGGGGTACCCTTGACCAGGCGCGTCCCGCCTCCCGAAGTGCTTTCACCTCATCGTCGGCGAGATGCACCTCAGCGGGGCCGGATGGCTCCGGCAGCGTGTCAGTCACTCTCGGTCACAACTCCGTCCGAAGTGTAAGTGCGATCACCAAAGGCGCGGACGGGTGAGCGTCGAGTACGATGCGAGGCGACGGATGGTTTTCGACTTGGCCGAGTGATCGACACAACAGAGGCATCGTCTCCCGCCACAGGCGAGGAGACGGGCGGCCGTAGCGCACCTCGCAATGGTGACGCGCCAGCCACAGCCCCCACCGCGCGTCGCCGCGCGCCCGTCGGCGGTCCGTCGCCGGCGCAGCTGCCCCGGATAACGCGTCCACAGGGCCTGGCCCGCGCTGCCAATCCCATCGAGCCGCCGTCTCCCGAGCACCATCACCTGCCGGGGTGGGTGCGCCGCGTCCACGGTCAGGCGCGACCCATCCTTGCGGACCTGCTCGGCAGCCTCGACGGCGATTCTCGCGATCGCTTCCAGGCCAGCGTCGACGGGTTGATCGGTGGCATCAGCTCCGGCCGGTTCAGCCTGGCGTGGCAGTACCCCAAGCTGATCTCGGATGGCATGGAGCAGCTCGAGGCGCACCGCCGCGAGAACGCCGAGGTTCTCAAAGCACAACGCGCGCTCGAGCAGCGACGCAAGCGGGCCGGGGACTCGATGCGCGAGGCGGGCGCGCGGCTGGCGCCGGACGTCCTGGCGCGCCTCAACCGCGCATTGCGCAGCGCCACCACCGTCGACGAGGTGACTGCTGTGGCCACCGAGGTGGAGCAGTCGGTCGAGGTGGCGCGCACCAACGAGGAGAAGCGACGCGACCGCGAGATCGACCGCACCAGGTCGCGGATCCGCAAGACCCTGCCCCGCGCGGTGGCCACCGCGCCCACCGAGACGTGGCAGGACGTGCTGCGCCGTTACGCGGAGTCACAGGCGGCGGAGTAGCCGAGACCCCCCGGTATACTCGGGTCGACTTGAGCAGCACCCCCGTTGCAGCGTCGCTTGACCCCGACCGCCTTGCCCCCGACGCCGGCAACCCCGCCGTCGCCGGTGTGATGCGTGACGAAGTGGTCTTCTGCCTGCCCAGCACCCCCGTGGACGCCATCGCCAAGCTGATGGCCGACAACGAGCTGCCCGAGATCCCCGTGCTGCTCGATCGTCGCCCGGTGGGCTACGTGCACCAGGACGACATCCTCGATCGGCTGGTCGCCGGCGACATCGTGATCGGCGGCAGTGACCTGGCCATGCGACCCCCGGTCACCGCGGTGCAGGCCAGCGACATCATGCGCACCCCCCCGCTGCTCGTCGACGAGTCCCAGCAGGTGCGCGAGGTGGCGGCGGTGATGGCCTCGCAGACGCGCCAGGTGGCCCTGGTCATGCACGAGGACGAGACGGCGGTGGGCATGTTGACCGCCCGCGAGCTCGCCGATCACATCCTCTCCCACCCGGAGCTCACCGGTGCCTGAGCTGGACCGCATCGCCACCACCTTCGGGGCCGAATGCGACCCGGACGACACCCTCCACGACATCCTGCCGGCGCTGCGCGCCCAGCACCCGGTACCGCTGGTGGTGACGCGCGACGAGGTGGTGCATGGCACCGTGGGCCTCGAGGTGATGGTGCCTGCGTTCGGCAGGGACCTCGGTTCGGTCACCGTCGGCTCGGTGATGAGGCGCGCGCCTCTGCTCGACGTCGGAGCATCCGTCGAGGACGGGGTTCTGGCGATGCGCAGCGTGCGCGGCGCGGCTGTGGTGGTCACGGAGAGCTCCGGTGGGCTCTTCTCGCGGCAGCGCGACCAGCACCCGGTGGGCCTGGTCACCGATGTTCAGGTATTGGCCACCATCGGCAGGAACGTGACAGACAAGGCGCCGATGAAGATCCTCGCCGGGCACCGCGACCTGGGGTTCAACGTGCCGGTCTCGCCGTGCCAGCGCAACTGCCCGATCAAGCAGGACATCGCCACCTACGTCGACTACGTCAGCCAGGGTCGCTACGTCGATTCGTGGATGGTGATCCACGAGACCAACCCGTTCCCGAGCATCCTCGGACGGCTCTGCAACCACCCCTGCGAGACCGACTGCAAACGTGGCTGGGATCCCGGCGAGGAGCCGGTGACGATCCGGTCCATCAAGCGCTTCAGCACCGACTTCGCCTTTCAGCAGAACCTCTGGGTCGACTACAAGATCGCGCCGTCCAACGGTCGCCGGGTGGCGGTGGTGGGCGCCGGGCCCGCCGGGCTGACCTGCGCGCTCGACCTGCGCGTGCAGGGGTACGAGGTGGCTCTCTACGAGCGCGAGGCCAAGGTGGGCGGGCTGCTGAGCACGTCGATCCCGCCCTTCCGCTTCGATCACCGCCAGCTGCAGTGGGAGCTCGACATGATCCTCGCCACGGGGATCGACGTCCACACCGGCAGCAACGTCGGCGAGGGTGAGAACGACGTCAAGGTTGACGACCTGCTCGCTGAGTTCGACGCCGTGTTCGTGTCGATCGGCATGATGAAAGGCCGGATCCTGCCCATCCCGGGCAACGACCTTCCCCAGGTCACCGACGCCATGACCTTTCTGCGCCAGGTCTCGTATGACCGCATCCCCCCGCATTTCCCAGTGGCGGGACGGGTGGTCGTGGTCGGCGGTGGAGCGATCGCCACGGACGCCTGCCAGACCTCCATCAAGCTCGGGGCAAAGCAGGTGTGGATGGTGGCCATCGAGCCCGAGGACCGGCTCCCGGCGTTCGGCAACGAGCTCCACGAGGCCAAGGAGATCGGGCTCCGGATCCACCCCGGCGTGATCGTCAAGGAGATCAACGCCGACGACCGTGGCAACGTCGCGTCGGTCAGCTTCGCGCCACTCCAGCCCATGGACTTCGACCCGCTCAGCGGCAAGCTGATCTTCTCCTCGGTGAAGGAGGTCGAGGGAGCCGAGCGCTGGACGGTGCCCGCCGACCTGGTCATCTTCGCGTCGGGGCAGATCATGGAGACGCCCGGCAAGGAGGTGCCGCTGACCCAGCGCGGCCTGGTGGCCGCCGACCGAGGCGGCCACACCGGCGTTGACAGGCTCTTCTGCGGCGGCGACTGCGTGCAGGGCCCCTCGTTCATCGTGGACGCGGTCGGGTGGGGGCACCGGGTGGCGCGCTCGATCCGCGAGTACCTCGGCGACGTCGCGGGGCCGGGAGAACGCATCTACCAGACCATCGTCGAACGAACCGACGATCACCGCCAGTCCGAGGTCTTCGTCCGCACCGAACCGGCCATCCTCGAGGCGGCCAGGCGCTACGACATGAGCGAGTGCGAGCTCCCCTGGAGCGACCGCGAGGCGATCGTCCAGTCGATACGCTGCTTCCAGTGCGACTCGGTGCACCACTACGACACCGCGGTGTGCGTGCTCTGTGGCGCCTGCGACGACGTCTGTCCTGAGAAGGCGATCGACGTGGTGGTGTTCGGCGAGGATCGCGAGCGTTCGTCGGGCGGCGAGACGCTGGTGTGCAGCACGTCCGGTGGCGACCCCACGTCGGGGGGCTACGAGGGTGAGATCTACATCAACTACGACCGCTGCACCAACTGCCGGATCTGCGAGGACCACTGCCCGGTCAACTGCATCACCTTCGAGCGGGTGCGCTTTGTCGACGACACCATGCGCGTCGTCGAGCGGCCGCGGGTGACCGTGGACCTCCCGCTGGTTGCGGTGCACTGAGCTCGGCGATCGACGAGGCGCTGATGCGGCGCGCCCTGCGCCTGGCTCGGGCGGCGGGCCGGCGCGGCGAGGTGCCGGTCGGGGCTCTGGCGGTGCTGGACGGCAAGGTGATCGGGGCAGCGTCAAACCGAATCGAGCGCTCCGGAGACGCCACGGCGCACGCCGAGATGCTGGTGCTGCGCCAGGCGGCGCGCCACGTTGGCGGCTGGAGGCTGAGCGGGGTGACGGTGGTGGTCACGCTGGAGCCGTGCCCGATGTGCGCGGGGGCGATGGTGCAGGCCCGCATCGACCGCTGCGCGTACGGAGCGCGCGACCCCAAGAAGGGTGCCGACGGCAGTGTCTTCGAGATTCTCCGCAACCCGGCCAACAACCATCGCCCGGCGGTGACCGAGGGTGTGCTGGGCGCGGAGGGCGCACGTCTGCTCACAGAGTTCTTCACGGCCAGGCGTCGCCTGCCCCCGGGAGGGCGGTGATGAGAGGGGCGACACCGCCCCTCTCAAATCCCCCTTGTCCTCTCGGGCGAGAACCTCGCGAGGGCAGTGACGGACTGGGCAAGCGGCGCGTCCGTGACTGCGGCGCAAGCATGCCATTTACGGCAGGCAAAAGCCAACTGGCGCCGGGCAACTGGCGCAGCGGTGATAGGCTGCCCCGATGGCCGACGACAAGACCGTTCACCTGACCGAGACAGGACGGGCGAACCTGGAGGCGGAGCTGCGCGACCTCCGCGACAATCGCCGCGCCGCGATCGTCAAGCGGGTGGCGACGGCGCGCGAGGAGGGCGACCTCAGCGAGAACTTTGCCTACCACGACGCGCGCCGCGAGCTGGGCCTTCTCGACGGCCGCGTCCAGACCATCGAGAACATGCTCCGCCACGCCCAGGTGATGGAGACCACCGTTGGTGAGGTGGTCGGCCTGGGCTCGACGGTGACGGTGCGCGACGAGTTCGGTGATTCCACCTACGCCATCGTCGGCCCCGTCGAGGCCGACGTGGCCGCAGGCCGCATCTCCATGGTGTCGCCGCTGGGAGCGGCGCTGATGGGCCGCACCGTGGGCGACGAGGTCACCTTCAGCTCGCCCGGCGGCGCCCGCAGCGCCACCATCACATCGGTGCGCTGAGCGACGGCGACCATGAACCTGCGGGCGTTGGTCCTGGCTGGCGCGCTGGCGACGGCGGCGGCAACCGGGTGTGGGGGCCCGTCCCAGGTCGCCTCGACGCCAGCCACCGGGGCGGGGGCGCATGCCACGGTGACCTACTGCACCGATGGTGGCAAGCCGCTCTCCCTCGATGTGTACGAGCCGCAGTCCGGCTCGGTGCCCCGTCCGCTGCTGATCTTCGTTCACGGTGGGTCGTGGGCCTTCGGCAGCTCCAGCATCGCCGAACAGAGCCAGCTGACGCAGCGGGTGGTGGCCGGGGCGCTCAGCCGCGGGTTCGCCGTCGCCTCGGTCAACTACCGGCTGGCGCCGGCGGACCCGTGGCCGGCGCAGATCATCGATGTGCGCTGCGCCATCCGCTACCTCCGCGCCAGCGCGTCGCGCTGGGGGGTGGACCCGCGCCGGTTTGCGGCGATGGGCAACAGTGCAGGCGCGCAGCTGGTCAGCCTCGCCGCCCTCTCCGCCGGCCAGGTGCCGGCCTGGGACGGCGCCCAGTTCGCCGCCCAGCCGAGCTCGGTGGCCGCCGTGGTGGACTTCTGGGGACCGATGGACCTGCTCGCCGGCGGCTGGAGCAAGGCCGCGCTGGAGATCGGCCAGGTGGTGTTCCGGCTCAGCTGGGGAACGCAGGACGCCACGCTGGCGGCCGCCTCGCCGACCCGCTACGTCCGCCCCGGCGCACCGCCCTTCCTGATCGTCCAGGGCAGTGCCGACACGCTGGTACCGCCAGCCCAGTCGGTTGAGCTTCGCGACAGGCTCGTTGCTGCGGGCGATTCCGCCACGCTCATCCTGGTCAGCCACGCGGCCCACGAGCTGATCCCCAGCGGCGCCGCCATCAGCCCCGGTATCGACACGCTGGCCACAGAGACGCTCAGCTTCCTGGTAACGACCCTGTTGTGATCGGGCAAACCCGTGCCCCATCCGGCGCCCCCGCGGGTAGGTTGTTGGCCATGACCTCCCTCAGCTTGCGAGCGCCCGCGGCCACCGTCGCCGGCCTGGCTCTTGTTGTTCTCTGCGCCTGCAACTCGGCGGCGCCGACCACCACGGCGTCTGGCGGCTCGCAGCCAGTCGTCTCCTCGCCAACCCCCTCCGCGACCGCCTCGCCGATTCCCTCGGTGGCCGCCGTCGCCGAACCGGTCGGAGTCGCTGTGCCGGCGGGTTTCGTCCCCGCCTCGGTCACCTTCGTCTCGACGCAGCAGGGGTGGGTGCTGGGAACGGCCCCGTGCTCGTCCTCGAGCCGATGCCTGACGCTGCTCCGCACCGAGAACGGCGGGCAGTCGTGGATGTCCGTGCCCGCCCCGGCGGCGGCGTTCTCGTCCAACCCCAACCCGGGCGGCCATGGCGCCGGCGAGGTCAGGTTCGCCGACGCGCTCAACGGGTGGGTGTTCGGGCCCGAGCTGTGGGCCACGCACGACGGGGGAACCACCTGGACGCGGATCTCACTGCC
Organism: Candidatus Dormiibacterota bacterium; assembly: GCA_036270565.1. Taxonomy (GTDB): domain Bacteria; phylum Chloroflexota; class Dormibacteria; order Aeolococcales; family Aeolococcaceae; genus Aeolococcus. The sequence continues at coordinate 12,663 of DATBCJ010000066.1, forward strand.
GGGCGTCTCGGCGAACGCGGCCGTCGTCACCCTCGCCGCTGCCGCCGGCGTGGTGCACGCCGCGGTGTTCGACCAGCGCGTCGGCATCGACACCAGCCAGGTGGGCCGCGACGACTGGAGCGCGTCGTCCACATCCATCCAGTTCGGAGCCGGCCCGATCCCGCGCGCGCAGCTCGTCCTCCAGGGCAGCGCCGGCTGGCTGATCGAGGTCGACCGCACCGTCGTCGGCGGCGCGCGCCTGGGCGCCGGCCTGTGGTCGGCCTGGGTCCCGCCGTGCTCGAACGCCGGTGGCGACGCGATCATCGACGCCTCGACGGCGAACAGCCTGTTCGCGGTGTGCAATGAGGGCGTGTGGAACGGCGCCGGCCCGGTGACGCGTGCCTACCTGTCCACTGACGCCGGCAACAGTTTTGCGCGGGCGCCTGCCACGGTCCCCGTCGGCAACGCGGACGAGGTGGCCGCATCCACGTCCCGGAGCGCGGTGGTGGCGGCACACACCAACGGTGGCGGGATCAACCAGTTGCTGGTCACCGGCGACGGCGGCGCGTCCTGGAGCGTCGTCTACCACGGGCCCGGGACCGGGGTCGCCAACGACCTCGGCTTCACCACGGCGCAGCAGGGGGTGGTGGTGGAGGTCGACGGCGCCTCGTCAGCGCTGCTGATGACCGTCGACGGCGGACACACCTGGAGCCCGGTCAGCTTCCACTGACCGACTGCGTCACGGCGTCGGCGGGGGCGACGACGTGGCGGCGATGCCGAGCTCCTTGCGCAGGGTGATCGTGCCCGCGAGGAAATAGGCGCTCTCCGCCGCAACGATGCCGTCGTCGGCGCGGTCGGCGCTGGGGGCGGCGGAGCCGGCCAGCCCGCCCATGGCGGCCTCGAGGCGGGCGTCGACGGTCATCAGCGCGCGCACGTCCCCGCTGACGTCAGCCGGGAAGGTGATCGCATTGAACGCGGCGTTGAACACCTGCTGAGCCTGCTGCCTCGCCGTCCAGCAGCGCTGCAGCGACGGAGTCGTGGTGGCCACCGCGCAGTCGGCGTTGACCGCGTCGAGCTGCGCGTTGCGCGTGTCGAGCGCGGCGAGATAGGCGTTGGCGGCGGTGAGCCGCACATCCGCGGTGGGGGTGAGCGACGGGGACGGCGACGATGGCGCCGGCGCCGGATCGCATCCGCTGCAGGCAAGGACCAGGGCCGCCGCGCAGACGATGCGACGCATCGCCGCCGATGCTAGGGCGGCGCGGATCAGGCTGGCAAGCCGCGCGTGGCGAGGTCGTCGTTGAGCGCGGTGGCGACGCAGGCGTCGATCACGGCCGACATGATCGCGGCGGCGCCGGCCTGTCCCAGTTGAGGTGCGAGCAGCGCGACCCGCGCCGTGACCTCCGCCTCCCTGCGCCGGTCGCGGATGGCCACGCCCTGCTCGAGCTTGATCCGCTCCACACGGGAGACCAGCGTGGCCCGGCGCTCCAGAAGCTGGGCGAGGACAGCGTCCACCCCATCGATGGCGGTGCGGCACTGCTCGACGGTGGTCACCGGCGACGGCCTGGCTTGGGTCACCAGCAGCTGCGTCGAGCGCACGATCTCGGCGAGGCTGGCCGAGCTGATCGCCTGCGCCGAATCACAGAGCGCGTGCTCCGCGTCGGGATGGGATTCGATGAGCAACCCGTCGGCGCCGGCGGCAATCGCGGCCACGGCGAGCGCGGGGACCCACGACGCGTGGCCGGCGGCGTGGCTGGGGTCGACGATCACGGCCAGGTCGGTGCGCTCGCGCAGCACCGGGATCGAGGAGAGGTCGAGGGTGTTGCGGGTTGCCGTCTCAAAGGTGCGAATGCCCCGCTCGCAGAGGATCACAGACTCGTTGCCCTCGACAAGGACGTAGCGCGCGGCGGCGAGCCACTCGTCGATCGTCGCCGACATCCCTCGCTTGACGATCACCGGCAGGCCCGATCGCGCCGCCGCACGGAGCAGCGGCGTGTTGTGCATCGAGCGCGCGCCGATCATCAGGGCGTCGACATGTGCGCGCAGCTGCGTAACGTGCTCGGTGTCGAGTGGCTCGGCGATGACGGGCAGCCCGGTGACGCGGCGCGCCTCGTCGACCAGCTCCAGCCCCGCGGCGCCCATGCCCTGGAACGCCTCGGGCTGGGTGCGCGGCTTGTACACGCAGCCGCGGAGCGCGGAGGCACCGGCGTGCGCGGCGGCACGCGCGTGGCCGACGTAGCCCGGTTCGACGGCGCACGGACCGCTGATCACCGGCGCGTCTGGTCCGCCGATGACGACGCCGCCGATCGCAACCGGCCGCGGGCGCGCGCCGCGAGTGGCGCTGGGGATCAGTGAGTCGATGACCACCTGTGGGGTCCTCCGCGAAGTGAGAGGGTCACTCCGCGGGGCTCTCCGGGGACTGACCCATCATTGATGAAGCCAGCCTCGGTGTCGACTGCGCGTTAGGCTCGAGAAGCCCTCGGCAGCCCACAGGCTGGCCGATCAAAATAGAAACGCGCTGCGAACTGCATGGCGGCACCCTACCATGCCGCTGGGAAATCGGCAAGTTGCAACTCAGTGGCTAGACTTCGGCCGCACATGAGCGTCAACGGCACGCACCGCGGCAAGTGGCACAGCGCGGCGATGACGGACGGACCGGATCGCGCGCCCGCGCGCGCCATGCTGCGCGCCATCGGCTTCACCGCCGAGGACCTCGCCAAGCCGATCATCGGCGTCGGCCACGCCTGGATCGAGACCATGCCGTGCAACTTCAACCACCGCGCCCTCGCCGAGCACGTCAAGGCCGGCGTCCGCGCGGCGGGCGCCACCCCGATGGAGTTCAACACCATCGCGGTCAGCGACGGCGTGTCGATGGGCACCGAAGGGATGCGCGCCTCGCTGGTGTCGCGTGAGGTGATCGCCGACTCGATCGAGCTGGTGACCCTGGGGCACTCCTTCGACGGCCTGGTGCTGATCGTGGGCTGCGACAAGACCATCCCGGCCGCCGCCATGGCGCTGCTGCGCATGGACGTGCCCGGTGTCATCCTCTACAGCGGCACCATCGCCGCTGGGCACCACCGCGGTCGCGACATCACCCTCCAGGAGGTGTTCGAGGTGGTGGGTGCGCACGCCGCGGGACGGGTGGACGACGCCGAGCTGCGCGCGGTGGAGGAGACGGCGTGTCCCGGGGCCGGGGCATGCGGTGGGCAGTTCACCGCCAACACGATGAGCACGGCGATGGAGTTCCTCGGGCTCAGCCCGGCCGGCGCCAACGACATTCCCGCCGTCCACCAGGACAAGCCCGCCGCCGCGTCGGCCGCGGGGGCGCTGGCGGTGCGGCTGGTCCAAGAGGGGCGGCGCCCGCGCGAGCTGGCCGGCCACGACGCCTTCGAGAACGCCATCGCCTGCGTCGCCGCCAGCGGGGGGTCGACCAACGCGGTGCTGCACCTGCTGGCCATCGCCGCCGAGGCCGGCGTCAACCTCGACATCGACGACTTCGATCGGATCTCCGCGCGGACGCCGATCCTCGCCGACCTGAGGCCGGGCGGGAGGTTCGTGGCCGCGGACGTCCACGCCGCCGGCGGGCTCGCGGTGCTGGCCCAACGCCTCCAGCGGCTCGGCCTGCTCCATGAAGAGTGTGCCACCGTCGACGGCCGCACCATCGGCGAGATCGCTGGTGCCGCCGTGGAGACGCCGGGCCAGGAGGTGATCAGGCCCGCGGACGCGCCGCTCAAGCCACGCGGCGGCATCGCCATCCTTCGCGGCCCCCTGGCCCCCGAGGGCTGCGTGGTCAAGCTGGCCGGGCACGAGCGCACCCACCACCGCGGCCCGGCTCGTGTCTTCGAGGGCGAGGACGCCTGCTTCGCCGCGGTGCAGGCGGGTGGTATCAGACACGGTGACGTGGTGGTGATCCGCTACGAGGGCCCGGTGGGCGGCCCGGGCATGCGCGAGATGCTCGTGGTCACGGGCGCGCTGGTCGGGGCCGGCCTCGGCGACTCGGTGGCGCTGATCACCGACGGCCGGTTCTCGGGCGCCACCCACGGGTTCATGGTGGCCCACGTCACCCCCGAGGCGGCCCTGGGCGGACCGATCGCGGCGCTGCGCGACGGCGACGTGGTCACCATCGACGTGGAGACGCGCCGGATCGACATCGACGTGTCCGAGGCGGAGCTGGCCGAACGGCTGCGCGCCTGGACCGCTCCGCCGCCGCGCTACCCGTACGGCGCGCTGGCCAAATACGCGGCGACCGTGGGATCCGCCTCGCGTGGCGCCATCACCTCACCGGTGCCCGACTCCCCACGGGGCGCCGCCGTTCTGGCCGATAGTGGCAAGAACCCGTGATCGGGGCGGCTGTGGACCGTCACACGTTCGTACTTGACGTGTCATCCCTCGTCCCGTAGGCTACCGCGCACATGACCAAGCGGCTCGTCCTCGTCCTCGTACTCGTCGGCCTTCTCCTTATTGGGAGCGGGGCCTCGAGGTTCCGGACGCGGCGCGTGCGCACGTAGGGCACAGACCAGATCCAGATCCAAGAAGGGTCCCCTCTCAGGAGGGGGCCCTTTTTTTTACCCCCGACCACCCACGGAGGCACAGCCATGGACGACCGGCAGCGACAGGCACCGGCGCAGCGGCCCGACGGCGGCGACCCGGAGCGGCCAGCGGCGATGGAGCGACATCAACGCGAGCAATCTCAGTTCCGCACCCGGCCGGGCGGAGCACCCTCAGCGCAGTACCGCGCCGAGGGCGTCGATTTCGTCCGCGACGCCATCCACCGCACCTACAAGTGATCCAGCCCCGCCCCGGTCCCGAACTGCCCGAGCCGGACGGTGAGCCGCGCATGCTCACCGGTGCGGAGATCGTCTTCGAGTGTCTCCTCGCCGAAGGGGTGAGCACGATCTTCGGGTACCCGGGCGGCGCCAACCTGCCGCTCTACCAGCACCTGCCCGCCTACCCGCGGCTGCACCACGTGCTCGTTCGCCACGAGCAGGGGGGCGCCCACGCCGCCGACGGGTACGCGCGCAGCCGGCGCGGCGCCGTGGGGGTGGTGTTCGCGACCAGCGGGCCGGGGGCGCTCAACCTGGTCACCGGCCTGGCCACGGCGTACGCCGACTCGGTGCCCGTCATCGCCATCACCGGCCAGGTGGCGATCACAGCGGTGGGCACCGACGCGTTCCAGGAGTCGGACGTGATCGGCTCGACGATGTCCGTGACCAAGCACAGCTACCTGGTCACCCGCGTCGAGGACATCGCCCCGACGATCCACGAGGCCTTCCACGTGGCTCGCTCGGGACGGCCGGGCCCGGTGCTGATCGACATCCCCAAGGACCTGCAGCAGGCGTCGACCGAGTACACCCCGGTCACCGAGCCGGTGCGGCTGCGCTCGTTCCAGCAGGCACCGCATCCCGACGGCAAGAAGCTGCGCCGGATCGCCCAGCTGATCGCCGAGGCCAAGCGCCCGGTGATGCTGATCGGCCGCGGCGTGGTCATCTCCGGGGCCGAGGAGCGGGTGATGGAGCTCGCCCATCGCGCCCACATCCCCACCGGCTGGACGCTGCTCGGGACCGGGGCCTTCCCGGTGCGCGATCCCCTGGCGCTGCAGATGGTGGGCTTCATGGGCGCCGGCTTCACCAACCGCGCGGTCTGCGACGCCGACCTGCTCATCCTCATCGGGATGCGCTGCGACGACCGCGTCACCACCCGGCTGGA
>DATBCJ010000067.1:0-4104 GCA_036270565.1 Candidatus Dormiibacterota bacterium
CGCGTCGGTGGCGTCGGCGGCGCGCTCGCCCCCCAGGAGATCGAGGAGCGTGGCCACGGCGAACAGCCCGATGGGCACGTCGGTGAGCGCGGGGTGGGCCGGATGCCCGAGCCAGGTCCCGCTCAGCACGCCCTTGAGCGGACCGCCTCCGACCACGCGGGTGACCGCGCCGCTCAGCCACTCACCGACGGGGTCGAGGTACTCCATACGCTCGAACGGCCGCACCAGGTCACGCACACCCATGCCCATCTCCCCTGGCCGCCCGGCGGCCATCGAGCAGATTGTGCTCTGCCGGTACCGTCGACCGGCGACGGAGAAGCGGGAGCCGCCGGCCCGCACGGCGCCCTGCCGTGCGCGCGGTCAGCGGCTGAGCGCCGGCTCGGCGGTGATCGCGACGTCGGTCGCGGCCCCGCAGTGGGGACAGAAGCCGGCCGCCTCCACCCGCCGTCCACAGTGGTGGCACACCACCTCTCGCAGCCCCAGCTCGGAGCCCTCGTCGAGGACCGCCGCGTGGATCAGCAGACGGATGGCGATGAGCACAGCGCCGACCACCAGCGCCTGCCAGAGAAGCACGAACAGGGGGCTCAGGCCGGCGTCGTCGAGCAGCTCGCTGCCGGCGGTGAAGCCGATGTCAGCGACCACCGCCAGCGGCAGGCCGGCGGCGCGCAGCGCGGCGTCGCGCCCTCCGCGGGGGCGCCACAGGGACGCTGCGACCAGGCCGGTGCAGGAGCCGTGCAACAGGGGGATCAGCAGCGCGGCACTGAACAGGGTGAACACCCAATTGGCGGGATCAACCCTGAGCTGGGCGCTGCCGACCGAGCCGACGAGGTTGACCAGCGTCTGCGCAAGCGCGTAGCCCGCCCCGGCGGCAACCCCCAGGACAAGCCCGTCGATGGTGTGCGGAAAGCGACTGCGCAGCAGCAGCAGGGGCGCAGCCGGCTTGAGCAGCTCGGCGACCACGGCCACGCAGCAGGTCAGCAGGATCACACCGCCCGGCCCGAGGCCGTTGCCCAATCCGTCGGCAGCAGCCGTCACCGCCACGCCCACCACCGCGCCGGCGACCACGGTGCCGAGGAGCACCAGCAGCGGTTCTCGCGTGAAGATCTCCACCTCGCGCAGGTACGAGATGTACAGCGCCGGCACGATGAACGCGGCCACCCAGATGGCCGGGATCACCAGGCCGGTGGCGGCGAGCAGCGCCACCACGGCGACGCCCCCCAGCAGCCCCCAGCGAAAGAGGTGCACCCGCGAGTGGGCCAGACGGGGCAGCAGCGTCGAGAGAAGCGCGGGGGTGGCGACGTGTTCGCCGGGACGGAGCGCGAAGTCGTGGAGGCGCTCTGCACCCCTGGTGCGATGGGCCCCGCAACGGGCGCAGAACTCGCCGTCGGGCACCTCGGCACCGCAGTGCGGACAGGTCACGGATCGCATACTACCCGCCGCACGCGGTCTGTCCCGGCCGCGGACCGAACCCCGGGACGCTCAGCCGGCGATCGCCATCACCTCATCCTCGGCGTATCCGCACGGGGTGGCGGTGATGAGGTCGGGACGCGTCAGCCGGCCGTAGATGGCGGCGAGTCGGTCGGAGGCCCGTTCCCAGGTGAAGGTCGCGGCGCGCACGCGGGCGGCCTCCCCCATCCGCTCGCGCAGGTCGGGATCGTCGAGCAGTGCCGCGATCGCGGCGGCGAAGGCCTGGGGCTGGCGCGCCGCGACCAGGGTCCCCGTCTCTCCGTCGGCGATGATCTCGGTCAGACCGCCGACGGCGCTTGCCACCACCGGGGTGCCCAGCGCCTGGGCCTCGAGGGCCACCAGCCCGAACGTCTCAGTCAACGACGGCATCACGAACACGTCGGCGAGGTCGTAGTAGTCGGCAAGATCCTCGTGCTCCACGGCGCCGAGGAAGCGGACGCGTGCGCCCAGACCGTGGGTGCCCGCCTGGGCTTCGAGGCGGCGACGCTCGCCACCGGCCGCCAGGCCGTCACCGCTGTCCTCGCCGATCACCAGCGTCACCACGTCGTCGAACCTCGGCTCCTCGCAGAGGGCGGCGACGGCGTGAAGCAGCGTATCGGCGCCCTTGAGCGGTTCGAGCCGGCCGGCGAAGAGGAGGATGCGATGCCCGGCAAGGTGGAGCTCGTCGCGCAGGCGCGCGGTGTCGCGCGGGCTCAGCACCCGAAGATCGACCCCCGGCTGGGCCACACAGATCCGGTCCCGCGTGGCTCCGTACAGCCGCATCAGGTCGCGTGCCTCGGCGACACTGCCGGTCACCAGTCGATCGGCGCCCACCACCAGCTGCGCCTCGGCCAGAGCCCGCCTCTCGTCCATGGGCAGCCCCACCCGCGCCTTGGTGCGTGCCAACGTGTGGAAGGACTGCACCCAGGGCACCCGCCACGCCTCGCGGAGCTGCTGGGCGACCAACCCGCCCAGCCAGTAATGACCGTGGACAACCGCATAGCGACGGCGCTCACTGGCGGCGTGGTCGACGACCGCGCGGCTGAAGGCGTCGACGTGGTGCGCGAGCTCGGCCTTGGGCAGGGCTCGGACCGGACCGGCGGGGAGCCGGACCAGGCGGCTCATCGGGGCAATCAGCTCCTCGGAGGGCGACGCCACGTCGTCGCGGCGGACGAAGACGTCGGTGGGGATGCCGCAGGCGGCCAGCCCCTCGCAGAGGCGGCGCACCGCCAGGTTGCCGCCGCCGTTCTCGCCGCGCCCCAGCGGCCCGATGGGTGAGGCGTGCATGGAGATGACCGCAACCGGACCGGCGAGGGCGCGTGTCATGGGGCCAGTCTACCGGCAGTGCCAGCTGGCGACGGCTGCCGGGCATCCCGGTCAGTGCGCCCGCGCGATGATCTCCTCCACCACGGCCGACTTGGCGTTGGCGTAGTACTGCATGTACTTCCACGTCCTGCCCGCCAGCTCGCGCTTGGTGCGCAGGTAGAGGTCGCGGTCGGCTGGGTTGGTTCGCAATCGATCGCGGAAGCTCACCATCCTGTCGATCTCCGGGCAGCCGCTGGAGAAGACGTGGAGGTTGATGTGCGTGGGAGCATCCGGCCGGCGGAAGAGGCGGTGCTCGTACCAGTGCGTCTCCCGGATGCGCAGCACGTAGCCGGCGCTCTCCAACGCCTGCATATAGGTGTCCTCCGCTCCGGAGTCGGCGACCACCAGGAGAACGTCGAGCACCGGCTTGGCGGCGAGGCCGGGAACGGACGTCGAGCCCACGTGCTCGACGAGGAGGGCGCGGCTGCCCAGCGCTGCGCGGATGCGCGTGGCCTCCTCATCGAAGAGGGCCGGCCACCCCGCGTCGTAGTCGACCAGCAGGACCGGTGCCGACAGCACCTCGAGCTCGCCGACGGTGACCGCGCGCAATTCGTCGTCGCTGCGGAGGTCATCCCCGACCGGGTCTGGTCGATCCATCAGCGCAAGTGTCGCGGTTTGCATCGACAGGTGTGCGCCGGCTGACCAGGCGCGCCGACTCAGTACGATCCTCACCGGGGGGGTCGTGGATTCACCGCCACCGCGCTGCACGAGGAGGCCTCGATGACCGACACAACCACCAAGCCGCTGACACGCGTTCTCTACACAGCTGAAGCCACCGTGAACGGGGGACGCAAGGGCCACGGCAAGACGTCGGACGCGCGGCTCGAGGTCGACTTCTCGAGCCCGACCGAGATGGGCGGCGACGGCGGCCCGGGCACCAACCCCGAACAGCTCTTTGCGCTCGGCTATGCCGCGTGCTACCAGAGCGCGCTGCTCGGCATCGCCCGTCGCAAGCAGCTGACCGCCGACGATTCAACGGTCCGTGCCCGCGTCGGCCTCGGCACCATCGGCGAGGGTCGTTTCGGCATCAGCGTCGAGCTCCACGTGACCCTGCCGTCGATCGGTGATCGGGCCGCCGCCCAGGACCTCGTCGAGGAGGCCGACCAGCGCTGCCCGTACTCCAACGCCGTGCGCGGCAACGTCCCGGTGACCATCACCGTCGACTGATAGACTGTCGCCACCGCGCTCCGGCGACAGGGAATCCGGTGAGAATCCGGAGCTGTCGCGCAACTGTCAACGGGGAGCAGCCGGCCACCGGTCACTGGGACACGGTCCTGGGAAGACGGCCGAGCT
>DATBCJ010000068.1:0-2821 GCA_036270565.1 Candidatus Dormiibacterota bacterium
TGCTCTCGATACACCTCCTCGAAGGGTGTCACCGCCCCCTGCACCGCTCTGGTCATGGCGGCGATCATCGACTGCACAAACGCCGCTGCGTGCGGTTCGTCACAGCCCTGGAGGCACTCGGTGCCCTGCTTACACTGCCGGAGAGCCATCCAGGGAGCACTCTTGAACGAAGCGGCGCGGCCCGAGAACCCCAGACGCCTCGAGATCGAGGTGGGCGAGATGCTGGACACGCTGCGGCGCGGCGGCATTCACGACGGCCGCGTTCTCGACGCCATGGCAGCCGTGCCCCGGGAGCTGTTCGTCCCCAGCTCACTGATGGGCGAGGCCTACGCCGACAAGGCGCTGGCGATCGAGTGCGGTCAGAGCATCTCCCAGCCGCTGATGGTCGCGGCGATGGTCCAGGCGCTGGAGATCCGCGAGGGCGACCGGGTCCTCGACGTCGGCACCGGCTCCGGGTACCAGGCCGCTGTGCTCGCGGCCTTAGGTGCGCAGGTCGTCGGCATCGAGCGTGTCCCCGAGCTCGCCGAGGCGGCGCGCCGGCGCCTCGCGGCCGCCGGTTTCGACGTGGTCGTGCATGTCGGTGACGGCAGCCGCGGGCTGCCGGACGAGGCTCCCTTCGACGCCATCGCGGTGGCCGCGACCGCGCCGCGCATGCCCGCCGCCCTGCCCCGCCAGCTCCGCGAGGGCGGCCGGCTGGTGATCCCGCTGCACGGCGACGGCGACGAGATGGACGAGCTGGTGCGGCTGCGCGTGCTCGACGGCCGCTGGGTGACGGATTCCCTGGGGCCGTGCCGCTTCGTCCCGCTGATCGGCGACGACGCCTACCCGGGGGGCTGACCTCCTCCCGCGGGAACACGGAACATCCTCACCAGCGGGCCCCCGCCGGTCCGTTCTACCGCCCGGCCGGCGGCGTCGCCGAACGTCGTTTGCAGAACCATCCGCACCTCGGCGTCGGCGGCCGCCTGGTCGAGACGCAGGCGGGTCACGGTGACCGCGTACTGGTCGACGCCGTCGTCGGTATTGGGGTAGCGCGACCGGGTGATGGCCACCCGCAGGCCGAGCTCAGCGACGTCGAGCTGGTGGCGCCCGGGGACCTTGACGCCCACGGGGCTGCTGAAGTCCTCGTCGGCCCTGTCCCGCAGGCCTTTGAGCAGGGAAGCCGTGCCGCCGTCAGAAGCGTCCGTCACCGCCTCAGCGTAGCGTCATCGCCGGCGCCCACACGTTTAGCATGAGCCTGCTCCGCGGTACCACCGAGTGTGACGGCGTCAGAACGCCCACCATTCAAACTTCCTTTTTTCGGCTTCTCGGGAGGGACCCTCATGGCCAAGACGGTCGGCATCGACCTCGGCACCACCAACAGCGTCATCGCCACCATGGAGGGCGGCGAGCCCGTGGTCATCGCCAATGCCGAAGGCGGCCGTACCACGCCGTCTGTCGTGGCCTTCACCAAGACCGGCGAGCGACTGGTCGGCACCCTGGCCAGGCGCCAGGCGGCGGTCAACCCCGAGAACACCATCTCCTCGATCAAGCGTTTCATGGGACGCAAGCTCGACGAGGTCAGCCAGGAGGCCAAGCAGGTCCCCTACAAGGTGGTCGCCGGCAAGGATGGTCGCGTCGAGATCGAGGTCACCGGGCAGACGTACACCCCCGAGCAGATCTCCGCGATGATCCTCCAGAAGCTCAAGGCTGACGCGGAGGCGTACCTCGGGGAGAAGGTGACCGAGGCGGTCATCACCGTGCCGGCGTACTTCAACGACGCCCAGCGGCAGGCCACCAAGAACGCCGGGCAGATCGCCGGGCTCAACGTCCTGCGCATCATCAACGAACCCACCGCCGCCGCTCTCGCCTACGGGCTTGACAAGAAGGTCAACGAGAAGATCCTCGTGTTCGACCTCGGTGGCGGAACCTTCGACGTCTCGATCCTCGAGGTCGGCGAAGGCGTGTTCGAGGTCAAGTCGACCAACGGTGACACCCACCTCGGCGGTGACGACTACGACCGCCGCGCCGTCGACTTGCTTGCCGATGAGTTCAAAAAGGACCAGGGGATCGACCTGCGCAACGACCGCCAGGCCCTGCAGCGCCTCACCGAGGCCGCCGAGAAGGCCAAGATCGAGCTGTCGCAGCGGATGGAGACGGAGGTCAACCTCCCCTTCATCACCGCCGACGCATCCGGGCCGAAGCACCTCGCCATCACTCTGTCGCGCAGCAAGTTCGAGCAGCTCACCGCCGACCTCACCGAGCGCTGCCGCAAGCCGTTCCAGGACGCTCTCAAGGACGCCGGACTCACCCCGAAGGACCTCGACGAGGTCATCCTCGTCGGCGGCGCGACCCGCATGCCGGTGATCCAGAACCTGGTCAAGGAGCTGACCGGCAAGGAGCCGCACCGCGGCGTCAACCCGGACGAGGTGGTCGCCGTCGGCGCCGCCATCCAGGCCGGCGTCCTCAAGGGCGAGGTCAAGGACGTCCTGCTCCTCGACGTCACACCGCTGAGCCTCGGGATCATGACCGAGGGCGAGGTGAACACCAAGCTCATCGAGCGCAACACCACCATCCCCACCTCGAAGACGCAGGTCTTCTCGACCGCCGCGGACAACCAGACCAGCGTGGAGATCGTCGTCCTCCAGGGCGAGCGGCCGATGGCGCGGGACAACCGCATCCTCGGCACGTTCAAGCTCGAGGGCATCCCGGCGGCGCCGCGCGGCGTGCCCCAGATCGACGTCACCTTCGACGTCGATGCCAACGGCGTCCTCAACGTGACCGCCCGCGATCGCGCCACCAGCAAGGAGAACCGCGTCACCATCACCGGCGCGACCACCCTGTC
>DATBCJ010000069.1:0-3516 GCA_036270565.1 Candidatus Dormiibacterota bacterium
GACGTCCCCGGCGCGCAGCTCGACCGGGACCACCTGCGGCTCGATGGCCTCGCCCATCGCCGCCATGGTGATGATGTTGCGACGCGGGTGACGCCGTTCGGAACCCGCCGCGAGCGCGCCGGACCTGACCTGCTCCCCCACCCACGAGTGGTCGGTGGTCAGCACCGTGGCAACCCCGTCACGCACCAGGTAGGCGCGACTGTCGCCGGCGTGACCGATGACCGCGTGGCGGCCGTAGACGGCGGCCAGGGTCAGGGTGGTCCCCGGCTGGCCGCCCATGTCCTCGCGCAGCCGTGCCACGGCGGCGTTGCCGTCGTGCACGGCGGCGTCCGCGCCGGGTTTCTCCGCGTCACCGGCGTGGAGCGCGGCAACGGCCGCGGCGGAGGCAGCCGACGCGGCTTCGCCACCGCCGGGCAGTCCGCCCATGCCGTCGGCGACAAGCACGCCGACGCCCGCGCCGCCACCGACGGAGGTCGCCGCGAACGTGTCCTCGTTCTCCTCGCGCGTCGGCCCGATGTGGGTGGCGGCGGCCACCTCGATGCCGGCCGGGGCGACATCGCTGAGGTCGACCACGGTGACCGGCGGGCGGCTCACCGGCCCGCGCTCTCGCCGGGCTCGGGCTCCGCTGCGGCCGGCCGCCCCAGCAACATCTCGACAACCTCGTCGGCGACGGCCACCGGGTCGCGGCACTGCACCGTGGTCATCCCCAGGTCGGCGGCGGCATCGACATTGCAGCGAAGGTCATCGACGAACAGGCACTGCTCGGGGCGCAGCCCGAGCCGCTCGCACGTCAACAGGAAGATGGCCGGGTCGGGTTTGCGCAGCCCCACCTGCGACGAGTCCACCACGACGTCGAAGAGCTCGTCGACAGCGAAGAGGGAGCGCCACATCGCTTCGCCGCTGCGCGAGATGTTGGTGAGCAGAGCGGTCCGGTAGCCGGCGCCCTTGACCTGGCGCACCGCGTCGATCATCGCTCCGCAGGCGGCGAGTCCACGTCCGAACACCACGTCCTGGGCGATGCGCGCATCGACGGAGGCGACGCCGCCGCCGGCGACGTAGCGCGCGGTCATGCGATCGAAGAACTCGTCATCGGAGATCGCACCGGTCTCGAGCAGGTGGAGGTCGTGCGCCCCGGTCGGCAGGTGATAGACGTCCTTGAACTCGTTGAGGAAGAAACGCAGCAGGTCGAGCTGAACGGGGTCGTCGATCGCCGCGCGGTGGGCCCCGAGCGGCTCGGTCATGACCCCGCCGAGGTCGAAGATGGCGCCTCTGAGGGTGCGCTGAGACGGCCGGCTGCTCACCGGGTCATTGTGGCGGATCGGCCGCCGGCGGCCGTCAGCGCGCGCTGCGGATTCTCTGGAGGCGGCGCAGCGTCTCGGCGAGGGCACGGACCAGTTCCTCACGGCGGGCGTCTTCGTTGAGAACCGACGCGCCGTCCGGGGGCGGCAGGTTGGGGATCGGGTGATGCCCGGAAGTCTGCGCCGGGGCGACGCCGGTGAAGACCTCGTCGGCGGGACGCAGGCGTGCCCGGCGGAAGCGCGACGCGCCGTCGGTCGGGGGACGGCGCAGGCGCTTCTCGAGGCGCACGGTGGCGTCCTCGCGGAAGATCGGTTCGAACGCGAGCTGGTCGACCGCCGCGAGCGCCATGTCAAGCAGGCTCTCCCCGGCGGCAACCGTCACGTCGCGCAGCCCGCCGTAGAGGTGGGCGTCCTCGGGGGTGGCGACGCCGACCACGAAGCGCCCGTCGAGGCCGGGCAACCACTCAGCGACGCCGGGCTCGTGCACCAGCAGATGCACCGGGACGGCGCGTTCGGGAATCGCGTGAGCCCACCAGCGGTCGATCTTGGCCTGCTTGTCCGCGTCGGCGAAGAACGCGAGCCCGCGCACGGGCGGCACGGCGATGACTGCCAGCGGACCGTCGGGTCGGCGCACATCATCGAGCGCCGCTGCGAGACGCTGCGCGTCCTCCACGTCGGGCAGCAACACAGTCATCGCGTACGCGGTGACGTGGTTCTCGGGTTGAGTGGTGATGGCGATCCGTTCCTGATGCGGCGGCGACGTTGACAGATCCTGGACGCGCGTCCCTCCGCCCACACCCGCCATCCGCACACATCATAGCCAGTGCCGTGGGCGGCCGTCATCTCTGGTCGCGTCGGCAGCGGGGGGCCGGGGTGCGTGCGGCGCGTGCCGCAAGTTTCGGAATCCGGTGCGCGTTACACATCACGTGGTGTCACGCGGTGTTGGCCGTGAACCATCGGGAGGGACAGCGATGCCGCCGAGGAGCCGTCAGCGCACGACGATCGTCCGGGCATTCCTCGCGGCCGCAATCGTCCCGGTGCTGTCGTTGACCCTGGCTCCCGCGGCCGCCGGCGCGAGCGCGCCCCGCGTTCTCCGGGTCGGGACCTTCAACTCGATCGCGGGCCAGTACTCCACCATCGAGGCTGCGGTCTCCGCAGCCCGGCCCGGCGACTGGATCCTGGTGGGGCCCGGCGACTACCACGAGCGCGCCGACCACGCGGTGCCGAGCTGGCCCGCCGGTGTGTGGATCGACAAGGCCGGCATCCACCTGCGCGGCATGAACCGCAACACCGTGATCGTCGACGGCACCAAGCCCAGCGCGGCGACGCCGTGCAGCTCCGCCCCCGGCGACCAGGACCTCGGCCCCAGTGCCCAGGGACGCAATGGCATCGAGGTCTGGGGACCGAACTTCACCGCCAACAACGTCTCCATCGACAACCTCACCGTCTGCAACTTCCTCACCAGCCCGTCGGGTGCGAAGGGCAACGAGATCTGGTGGAACGGCGGTGACGGCGGCGGCCACATCGGCCTGTCCGGCTACGCCGGTAGCTACCTGACGGCGACGTCAACGTACTCGAGCAGCTCCGCAGGGACGCTGGGTCCATGCTGCGGAGTGGCGTACCCGAGTGGCAGCTACGGCATCTTCAGCAGCGACAGCACGCACGGCAACTGGACCAATGACTACGCCAGCAACATGGCCGATTCATCCTTCTACATCGGCGCCTGCCAGCAGCGATGTGACGCCGTCATGAACCACGACCACGGCCAGGGCAGCGCGCTGTGCATCTCCACCACCAACGCCGGCGGCTACCTGCTGGTCGAGAACACCGAGTGCGACCAGAACAAGACCGGGCCGGTGTCGAACGCGCAGAACAACGACGACTGGCCGTCGCCGCAGCTGGGCGCGTGCGACAGCGCCGACCCGAACGAGCCCCAGACCGGCGCCACCGGCACCACCTCGTGCACGGTCTGGCAGTACAACTACCTGCACGACAACAACAACCCCGACGTCCCCGGCAACGGCATCTCGGGCCTCGCCGGCGGCGGACCGGTGGGCACGGGGCTCATCCTCGCCGGCACCCGCGACATCACCCTCTACAAGAACGTGATCACCAACAACAACGCGTGGGGTGCGTTGGTGGCCGACCTGCCCGACCAGGAGAGCGCACCGTCGCAGGTGCCCGTCCAGTGCCAGGGAGGCACGTGGTTCCCACCCCC
>DATBCJ010000070.1:0-2657 GCA_036270565.1 Candidatus Dormiibacterota bacterium
GCGGGCAGCCGCAGCCCGGCCGCGATCATGTCGCGCGACTGCAGGTGACGTTCGAGCGCCACCTCGATCGTCTCGACCACCGTGAGCGAGGGGTAGAGCTTGGCCTCTTGGAAGGTGCGCCCGATGCCGGCCGCGGCACGCATGTAGCCGGGCCAGGAGTCGATGTCCACGCCGCCGAGGCGGATGCGGCCGCCGTCGAGCGACAGGAACCCCGACACACAGTCGAAGAAGGTGGTCTTGCCGGCGCCGTTGTGACCGATCAGCCCGAGGATCTCGCCGTCGCGCAGGGTGAGGCTGATGTCCTGGATCGCCGCGATGCCGCCGAAGCTCTTGCGCACGCCGTTGCACTCCAGGATGGAGGGTGCCTCTGCCGACGGCGGGACCCGCCTGTGCGGATCGGAGACGAGCAGGGCCGAGGACGCGCTGGTCTGGTCGTGGTGGTCCGTCGGCCCGGCGTCGGGCGTCACCACCGTCCCGTCGACCGAGCCGGCGCCAGCGATGAACACCGAGCGCAGGATGTCGGGGCGTTCGAGGAGGTCGAGCGTGCGCCCGCTGAAGCGCACCTCGCCCTTCTCGAGGAAGACGGCGCGCTCGGCCATCTCCAACGCGACGTTCACCGACTGCTCGACCACGACGATCGTGACCCCCGACTCGTGCAGCTGCTTCACCACCTGGATCAGCTGGCTGACGATGGTCGGCGCCAACCCCAGGGAGAGCTCGTCGATCATGAGGACCTTCGGCTTCACCATGAGCGCCATCGACAGCGAGAGCATCTGCTGCTCGCCACCCGAGAGGTTGCCCGCCTGCTGGTGGGCGCGCTGGCGCAGTATCGGGAAGAGGTCGAGGACCCGCTCCTTGGCCTCCGAGACGGCGTGGTGGTCCTTGCGCACCATCCAGGTGCCGAGCCGCAGGTTCTCGTCGACCGTCAGCGTGGGGAAGATGCCGCGGCCGCCCGGCATCAGCGAGAGGCCCTTGCGGGCGATCGACTCGGCCTGCTGCCCGTCGATCTCGGCCTCGCCGAGCCGCACCGCGCCGCCCCCGACCTTGACCAGGCCGCTGGCGCCCTTGAGCAGCGTGGACTTGCCGGCGCCGTTCGTGCCCAGCAGGGCCACGATCTCGCCCTCGTGCACCTCGAGGTCGACGCCGAAGAGGATCTGCACCGGGCCGTAGGAGACCTCGACCTTGTCGCACGAGAGCGCGACCGGCGTGTTCGGGACGTGCCCGTTCGAGCCGTTGGTCGACGGCGACACCGCCGCCGCACCGGCCGCCACGGCCACCGCGGGCACCTCGTCCGTGTCCTCGTCGGCCGCCACCGGCGCGGGTTCGAACGCGTCGTGCACGGCCGCCGCGGCTGCGGCCCCGTCGCCCTCCTCGCCGAGCGCGTGCTCGAGCAAGGAGGTCTCCTCGGGCGGGTGGTCGACGGGCTCGACCCGCTTGTCGGCCACCAGGCTCGGCACGAGGATCTGCCGCCGGTTGGCCACCAGCTTCAACAGTCGGTCGCGGACGCTCTGCAGGCCGGCCGCCAGCCCGCCCGGGAGGAACAGCAAGATGACCAGCAGGCCGAACCCGGTGAACACCAGCTGGTACTGCGGCTTCCAGTAGCTCAGGACCTCGATCAGCGCCACGCCCATCAACACGCCGCTGATCGAGCCGAGCCCGCCGATGACCGCCATCGAGAACACCACGAGGCCGTAGGCGGGGTCGTACGTGTTGAAGCCGACCGCGCCGAGGAGCACCGCGTACAGCGCGCCGGCGACGCCGGCGACCGCGCCGGCCAGTACGAAGCCGGACAGCTTGGTGCGCACCGGCGGCACCGACATCGCCGCCGCCGCCTTCTCGTTGTCCCTCGTCGCGAGCAGCACCCGGCCCGTGCGGGCGCGCCGCAGCCCCTGGACGAACAGGATCGTCAGCACCAAGAACGCGAGGCAGAGGAAGTACATGGCCCTGTTCGACGCCAGGTCGAAGCGCCCGAAGAGCACCGGCCGCGTGAACTGCTGCGGGATGATGTTCGGGAAGTACGTCGGGTTGAGGAAGAAGTTGTTGACGGCCACGCCCAGGGCCAACGTCACGGCCGCCAGATAGGCGCCGCGGATGCGCAGTGCGGGCACCCCCACGACCACCGCCAGGATGGCGCCGGCGACGCCCGCGGCGGCCAGGCAGAAGAACAGGTCGACGTTCGCCTTCATGATCATGTCGCCCGCCACGACGCCCCCGATGCCGGCGAAGGCAAACTGGCCCAGGCTCACGTTGCCCGACCATCCGGTCAGCACCACGAGCGAGATGGCGATCATCCCGTACACCAGCGCGCCCGTGTACTCCAAGGTGGTCCCCGGCCCGAACACGAACGGGACCATGACCACGACGCCGATGGCAATCGCGAACAGGCCGATGCGGCCCGCCACGACCTCGGGCAGGCGGCGCAGCACGTCGGGGATCGGCTTGAGGATGCCGGTCGCCGAGAACGTCTCGTCGGCGTCGTCGGCGCGGCTGCGCTTCTTCTGGAGGAACAGCAGGCCGAGGATGATCGCCACCAGGTTCACCACGTCGCCCGTCGCGCTGCCGTATCGCGGCAGGTTGAACTGGAACAGCCCGCTGGTGATGCCGAGCGCCACCCCGGCCCCGAAGGCCACGGGGAGGCTTTCCATGCCGGCGATGAT
>DATBCJ010000071.1:0-1976 GCA_036270565.1 Candidatus Dormiibacterota bacterium
CCGCCGGCGACGCACAAAAGGGCTGGTCAGCGACTCGCCTGCCCGGGCCCGATCGCAGCCTGTGTGACATAGTGCCCCGTGGTCTCACGCAGGGTCAGGCGCCGGCGCACCGAGTTCGCCGTCGGCGGATTCCTGTTCCTCGTGCTGATCATCTATCTCGCGGGATTCTCGGGTGGCTCCGGCAAGCCGACAGTGTCCACCTCGTCGACGTCCTCGACCAGCGGACACGCCACGCTGGCGGACCAGCACTTCCCCACTCACTCCCCGCTCAATCCCGACTGGAAGGGCAGCGGGCAGACGGTCACACTCGGGTTCGGGGGTGACGTCCACTTCGAAGGCGTCGTCGGCCAGAAGCTCGCCCAGAACCCCTCCACCGCCCTGGGGACCACCATCCCCCAGCTCTTCGCGGGATCGAACCTGAGCATGGTGAACCTCGAGACGGCGGTGACCGAAGGCACGTGCCCAGAGCCGCAGAACAAGCAGTACATCTTCGACGCGCCCGCCTCCGCCATCACCGCGTTGAAGAGCGCCTCGATCTCTCTCGCCACCGAGGGCAACGATCACGGCTTCGACTGCGGGCCCCAGGGCCTTTCGCAGAACCTCACCGTCGCGAGCCAGGCCTCCTACCCCGTCATCGGGATCGGCAACAACGCCGCGCAGGCGTTCACGGCCTACCGCGTCACCCTGCACGGCCAGCGCATCGCCATCGTCGCCGCCACACAGGTCATCGCGAACAACCTCGTGAGCACGTGGACGGCGTCGGCCACGCAACCGGGCGTGGCCTCGGCGATCGACCCGACCGCGCTGGTCCGCGCGGTGCAGCGGGTGCGCAAGACGGCCGACACCGTGATCGTCTATATGCACTGGGGCACCGAGACCCAGTCCTGCCCCAACCCCCAACAAGAGCCGCTGGCCCAGCAGCTCGTGAGCGCGGGTGCCGACATCGTGGTGGGTGCCGATGCGCACGTGCTCTCGGGGGCCGGCTACCTCGGCAGCGCCTACGTGGACTACGGGCTCGGGAACTTCGCCTTCTACGACAACGCGGCCCCCGAGACCGACAGCGGATCCCTCATCATCACGGCGCAGGGCCGGCACGTCACGAGCGCCGTGTGGCGGCCCGCGACGATCGTGTCCGGTCTGCCCCAACCGCTGACCGGACAGCCGGCGACCGCTGCCATCAGCAGCTGGAACAGCGCGCGCAGCTGTACCAACCTCGCCGCGAAACCGTCGTCCAGCGTCGCCACGCTGAGCGGCGAGACGAAGGCCTTCGTCGCGCCACCGACGACGACCACGACGAGCACCGCCACGGGCAGCTCGGGCAGCTCCGCCTCGACGACCACCACGACTTCGAGCTCAGGCTCGACGACCTCGAGCACCCGCGCCACCACGACGACGGTGCCCGCGCCGACCACCACCTCCCCGACCAACAACGCCGGCGGGTAGACCCCGGCGAACCGCCCCCACCCCCGGCCGGGCGGCGCCGCCGGGTTCCTCAGGCCGGGTCCATCTGCGACGTGGTGTACGGCTGCTCGGCGAAGGCGTCTTCCTCGGGGATCCTGCGATAGCGGAAGCGGATTTCCTCCAGGTCATTGGGTTCGCTCACCGTTTCCTCAGCTAACCGCAGCACCATGTCTGCCTGACGGCGCAGGACCGCGCGCTGCTCGGCCGAGGTCGTGTCGAGGGTGATCGACCCCAGGGCGTCGATGAGCCGGATGAGGACCGCCGGCATCCCGCGTGCGGCCTGGCGGATCTTGTCGAACGACCGGTTCACCATGCGGGCGTAGGAGGGATCGAACTCGATCAGGCGGACCCTTCCGGTCGAATCCCTGTAGACGCCCTCGTCGAGGGCGCGCCCCGACACCCGACCCAGCCCGGCCGAGAGCCAGTCGATGCATGTCAACGTCGTGAACGTGTCGTTGACGGCGGTCGAAAGCGCGCGGATCGCGATCTCGACGAGCTGATCGATGGCGAAGACC
>DATBCJ010000072.1:0-13874 GCA_036270565.1 Candidatus Dormiibacterota bacterium
CCCCATGGCCATCCAGCTCGCCCGCCGACTCGCGGTGGTTGGCCACCACCAGCACCCTGGTGGGGTCGACCCTGAGGGTGTCGAGCACGCCACGAACGAGGCGCGTGTTCTTGACACCGGGGACGCTGAGGTCGGTCACCAGGACCACGTGGTCGGCGAGGCTGTGGCGTTCAGGGTTGTCTCGGTGAGGTACGAGGGGGTGTCGAGCACGATGTGGTCGAAGTCGGCGCGCAGGGTCTCCACCAGGGCGCTGAGGTGCGCCGGCGTGATGAGGTCGGCGACGTCCGGAGTGGTCGGTGCGAGCAGCACGCTGATGCCGCCGGGCCCGGCGGCCAGGGTGTCGCGCACCAGCTCGTGGTCGGCCAGGTGCCCCTCGGCGAGCAGGTCGCCGATGGTGCGATCGGTCCGCAGGGCGAGGGCAGCGGCGACGTCGCCGAACTGCAGGGAGAGGTCGACGAGCACCACTCGCCGGGACTTGCCGGTGCGCAGGGCGGTGGCGAGATTGACGGCGATCACCGTCTTGCCAACCCCGCCCTTGCCGGCAATCACCGCGGTGACCAGGCCGGTGACCATTGGGACCGTGGATGGCGCCGGCTGGGGCGCGGCGTTGGCGGCGAGCACCGCCGCTTCGGCGACGACAGCACGGCGCTGACCGAACGCGTAGACGCGACGTACCGCGGCAACCAGGTCATCGCCGCGGAACGGCTTCTGCAGGAATTCGCGGGCGCCGGCAAGCATGGCCAGCCGGTAGGCGTCGTTCTCGGCCTCCATCGACATCATGATCACGCCCGTGCCGGGCAGTGCCTGGGCGAGCATCTCGGTCGTCTGGCCACCGTCCATGCCGGGCAGGCCGGCGTCCACCACCGCGATGTCGGGGCGGAGCCAGAGCGCCTCCTGCACGGCCGACTCGCCATCGGCGGCGGTGCCGCAGACGACCAGGTCGTCCTCGAGCGCGAGCCGGCGCGCGATGTTGTCGTTCACCACCTGACTCTCGTCGGCGATCAGGACGCGGATCATGGAGTCACCTCGACTCCATCATCGCCGCACCCCCCTCCCAAATCCCCCACGTCGCTGTTACGGCCCGGTCGCGTGTGCGGGAAGGGGCGGCAGGAACGGTACGGGGTTGACCGGCTGGCCGTTGAGCCTGAGCTCGAAATGGCAGTGCGGGCCAGTGGAATTGCCGGTCGAGCCGAGCAGCGCGATCACCTGCCCCGCCTTCACCGCGTCCCCCGGCTTGACCAGCATGGTCTCGAGGTGGCCGTACAGGGTGAGCAGGCCACCGGCGTGGGCGATGATGACGTGGTTGCCGTAGCCGACCGTGGACGTGTCAGCGGCGACCACGACTCCGTCCGCGGCGCTCATGATCGGCGTGCCCAGCGGTCCCGCCAGGTCGAGACCGGTGTGAAAGTGGGGGAAGCCGTCGAACGGCGGCTCGAACGGGTAGGGCGACGGCCCGAAGGGTTGCGTGATCGCCACGCCGTGCGCCGGCCAGACCAGCTGCGAGCCATCGGCGTTGATCGGCACGGCCGGTGGGCTGACGATCGACGCGGGAAGCGTCCCCAGGTGGTTCTGCACGTAATACGTCGCCTCCTGCCACGCCGCCTGCTCGGCGGCGGCGATGGTCTGGTCGAGCTCGGCGAGGCGGGTCTGAGCGATCTGCTCGGCGACCGCCAGGCTCTGGCTGTTGGCGGCGCTGATCTCCGCGCGCGTGGCAGCCGCCTGGCTGCTCAGCTGCCCGATCAGGTCCTGGGCGTGCTGGGTCTGCTGCTGGAGCGTCTGCTGCTGCTGCTGCAGCTGGGCGGTCGCCTGCGCCGCGGTGGCCGCGTCCGCCGCAGCCCTGGCCTCGGCGATGTCAGCCTCGGCGATGTCGGTCTTGATCTGGACGACGAGGTCGGCGCCGCGGTGGGTGAGCCGCGAGAGGTCGACCGCACGGCTGAACAGGTCCGACACCGTGTTGCTGGAGAGCAGGTAGGAGAGCAGGCCGTCCTGGGTCTCGTAGCCCAGGCGGGCGTACACCGCGAGCAGGGCCGCATCCTCCGTCGCGCGGCGCCGGGACTGTGCGGCGGCGGCTTTCTCCGTCACCTCGCGGGTGCTGGCGTCGCTGTACCTCTGCTCGGCGGCGCTGAGCTGGCTCAGTGTCTGCGAGATCGCCGTCTGGTTGGCGGTGATCAGGGCCTTCAGGGAGGTCTGCGAGTCCTGCGCGGCCTGCAGCTCGCTGCTCAGCGAGCCGACGGTGGCGTTGAGCTCAGCCTGCTGCTGCAGCTGCGGCTGCAGCTGGGCAGCGAGCGGGTCAGGGGTTGCGGCGGGAGGCGTCGGTGCAGGGGCTGCCGGGGCTGCGTTGACCGGCATCGCGACCATCCACAGGCAGCCGGCGAGCATGGCGATGAGAACTTTGCGCACGGCGGCAGGGTAGGGGAGGCCGGCGCCGCGTACCGGCCGGGTGAACCGCTCGTCGGCGGCTCGTCAAAGCGTGTCAGACGCGCCGTTTCATCTACGCAACTAATTGACGCGTTCGCGTCATTCAGGCTGTCCGTCCGTATTCAGGGAGAGGCGACGCTCAGCGCCCGAAGAGCCTCCGCTTGGAGGCGCGGGCACGGCCCGGCTCGGCGCCGCGCTCGTCCGCCGGGGCCTCCTCGGGCGTCAGGAAGTCAAGGACCACGCGGAGCTGTTTGCTGAACTCCGAGCGTGGGTCGCCGATCACCGCGGGACGGCCGTTGTCGATGCTCTCGTCGATTCGCGGCTCGTAGGGGAGGTGGGCGAGCACCTCCCGGCGCAGCGACTTCTCGATCTCCTCGCGGGGAAAGGCGGACTTGAGGTGGGTCTGGTTGAGCACCACGGCAATGCGGTCGCGCTCGATCCCCAGCGACTGGAGCAGCTTCAGCGTCACCTTGGTGTCCTTGACCGATGTGATGTTGAAGGAGCTCACCACGAGGATCTGGTCGGCCGCCTCCATGACCTCGAGGATGCGCTCCTCGATGTGGGCCGGCGAGTCGACGATGACGTAGTCGTAGCCGCGCGAGAGGTCGCGGAGGATGCCGCGGAGGCTGGCAGCGGTGACCAGGTCGGCGAACTCTGGGCTGGCCGGGGCGAGGAGGATGCGCACGTCCTCCGGACCGGTGGCCATCACCTCCTCGAGAAACTCGTGGTCGACCTGCTCTCCCTGCTGGGCCAGCGCCTCGATCGAGGTGGGATGGCTCTCGACGTGGAGGAGCACGCCGATGTCGCCGTACTGCAGGTTGAGGTCGATGAGCACGACCTTGGCGCCGCGCGCGGAGAGGGCGACGGCGAGGTTGGTGGCCAGCACCGACTTGCCGACGCCGCCCTTGCCACTGAACACGAGCACGGTGTCGGCCTTGGTGCGCCCGGGCCGGCGAGCGCGCTTGCGCGGCTGCTCGACCAGTGTCTCCTCGGGCTCGTCTGCGGCGGGCGTTTCGAGGACGGGGTCGGGGGCAGCGGCAACCTCGGGCGCTACCGCCTCGGGCGCCACCACCGCCGCCTGCGGCTCGGGTCGCGGCTCCTCGGTGGGTGCGGCGGGGAGGGGCTGCTGCTGCTGCCGCTGGGGCTCCGCCTGCTGGGCCTCGGAGGCGACGCGCAGCCATGCCGGCGGCCACCCGGTGTCCTCCTCCTCGGCCGGTGGCGGCGAGGCAGGGGGAGCCGGCTGTTGAGGCGCGGCCGGCTGCGCGCCCGGGTCGGGCTGGGAGGCGGCCGGATCGCCGGGGTTCTCCCAGAACCAGGGCGACGACTCGGGGGTGCCGCCCGCTCCCGAATGCGCCGGGGGGGCCGTCTGGCCGCGAAGGCGTCCCGCGGCCAGCACGATGGCGCCGCGCAGCTCCCGGGCGGAGGCGTCGAGGCGGAGCACCGCATCCGACAGCCCGGGCGGCAGCGTGTCGCGGCTGCTGACCAGCACCACCAGCCGTGTGGTCGGCGCCATGGCGGCCAGCTTGGCGGCGGCGTCGACGGGATCGACGCCGAGGTTCTCGCTGAGCACGAGCACATCGGGCTGGAGAACCCGGGTCTGGTCGGCGACCACCGCGGCGCTGGACACCACGCCGCAGACGTCGAGCTCGTCGGCGTATTCGGACATCCTCTCGTGGATGCCGACGATCTCCTCGAAGGGAGCCGCGACCACCACGCGGATGGCCGCTCCCGCCTGCTGCTGGTCCATCGGACGATGGTAGGCGGCAAATGGCCGGCTGCGACGCCTTCGTCAACAGCACTTCACACGACTGGTGCTGGACAAAGAGAAAGGGGAGCCGCACCAGGCGGCTCCCCTTTGTTCAGTTCTCGCGTGAGCGAGCGGACGGTCTTTAGGTACCGAGGCCGCTGCTGATGTTCGAGAAGACGTTGTTGACCTGATGACCAACGACGGTGAGGATGACGATCACGACGACGGCGATGAGGACGAGGATGAGCGCGTACTCGACCATACCCTGGCCTTCCTCATCTTCCCGATCGCGAACCATGAGCTCGCGCAGACGCTGATAGAGATTGCTAAGCATTCCGGTGTTCACCTCCTTTACCTGGGATTTTGCAACTGGATTTCGGCCGGGTTGATGCCCGGCACCGACCCAAACTATGACCCCAGGTTGTGTCACCAGGATGGATACTCTGCGAAAGGATCGTAACAAAGCCTCGTACATTCGGGACACGCGATTTCCCCGCTCTCACCTAGACTTCTGGGCAATGGCACTCCAAGCCGCTGCACCGCGTCTGAGGACCTCATCGGCCGATTCTATGCGGCTGATCGTGTTCGGCCGTGTCGTCCCGGCAACGTTCTTCGCGCTGCTTGGTCTTGTGCAGCTCCAGCGACTCATCAGCGACGTGCGTGCGCTGCCCAACCCGGTGACGGTGACATCGCTGCTGAGCAGTCCGCTGCCCGCGGCGCTGTACCTGCTGTTCTGCGCCATCCCCGTCTTCATCTACGTCGGGCGCCCCGCGCCCCGCGCGCGTGATGGCCGGGTGCTGGCGCGCGCCGCCGGCCTCGCCGGCACGGTGATGCTGCTGGTGGTCGGCGCCCTGCCCCAGGGGGTGGCTCTGTACAGGCCGCCGTCGTGGCTGGGCGGGCTCTCCACGACGATCTCGGCGATCGCCTTCGCGATCGCCGTGTACGGGCTCCTCTACCTGCGTCGAAGCCTGAGCATCATCCCCGAGGTGCGCAGGCTGGTGACGGGCGGGCCCTACCGGATGGTCAGGCACCCGTTGTACGCCGCCGAGATCCTGGCCGCGGTGGCCTTCGTCATGGTCAACCCGGGGGCGCTCGCGGTCGTGGTGCTGGCTCCGTTCATCGCCACCCAGCTGGTTCGGGCGCGGTTCGAGGAACGCCTGCTGACCCAGGCGTACCCCGAGTACATCACGTACGCGCAGCGCACCCCTCGCATCGTCCCCTTCGTCTGGTGAGCGGTGACCACCCTCCGTATACTCGACCGCAAGGGGAGGTCCACCCCGCCGACCGCTTCTGGAGCCCCTCTCAGATGAGCCGACGTGTCCTGGTTGTCGACGACGATCCACGCCTGCTCCACATCGTCGCCATG
Organism: Candidatus Dormiibacterota bacterium; assembly: GCA_036270565.1. Taxonomy (GTDB): domain Bacteria; phylum Chloroflexota; class Dormibacteria; order Aeolococcales; family Aeolococcaceae; genus Aeolococcus. The sequence continues at coordinate 5,532 of DATBCJ010000072.1, forward strand.
TACCTGGGCATCGAGGGGTACGACGTGGCCATGGCCGCGAACGGCGAGGACGGCCTGGCCGAGGTCGGCAAGCAGCGCCCTGACCTGATCATCCTCGACATCATGATGCCGGGGATGGACGGCATCGAGGCCTGCCGCCAGATCCGTGCCAACCCCGACACGGTCGACATCCCGGTGCTGATGTTCAGCGCTCTCTCTGGTGACGACGACGTCGAAAAGGCCCGGCTCGCCGGGGCCAACCATCTCATCACCAAGCCCTTCAACCTGGTCGGCCTCGGGTCGGTGGTGAGGTCGTTCTTCGCCTCGGACAACCCCGTCCCCGCCTGACCGGCCGAAGCCCGGTCAGGGCGCGGTGAGCTGGGTGCTGTCCTCGAGATGGGTGGTGAGGTTGGACGTCGAGAACATCGGCGCGAAGATGCTGGTGAGCGCCGGCTGGGCGCGAATCGCCTGGCCGGAGAGCGGTGCGTTGCGGATCGCGTTGGCTGGAACGTCGCGAGCGAAGGGTATGGTGTTGGCCGGGGAGCTCGGCGCCGCGCCCACCGCGAGCGCGACCATGAACAGCACGCTCGCCTGGAAGAATCCAACCGCGGCGCCGATGACCGTGCCCGCGATCCGGTCGAAGGTGAACGTGGCCAGCTGCGCCAGCCGGTCCTTGAAGAAGGCTCCGATCACCTCGAAGGCGACGACCACCACCAGGGTGACGGCGACGAAGGACCAGGCGTTGGCGAAGATGTCGCCCTTGCGCACCAGCGACGCAAAGTAGTTGCCCATGTAGTACGCGGCCAGAACGCCCGCGTACAGCCCAGCGAAGGAGACCACGCGCCGCAACGTGCCGGTGCGCCAGCCGAGGATGGCGTTGATGATGATCAGCACCACGAGGATGGCATCGGCGCTGAACTGCTGCAGGGTGGTGCTGCTCTGAGCTGCGATCATGCTGGGCCCGAACCTACCACGCGTCCACCTGCCGCGCGCGCTTGTCACAACTCTGCCAAAGCAGGGTTGGAAGCGTCTGCAACGGTCGGGGTGCTCTAGCATGATCCCCGTCACATCCACGTCAGGAAGCCCAATGCCGAGCCGGCCCTTTTCGCGCACTGCCACCGACGTCACCGCGCGGCGCACCTATGAACTGGTCGACGAGCCCGTGGGGCGTGAATACCGCAACCTCGTGGAGGCGGCGCTGGTCGAAGGCGCCACCGGCATGCTCACCGTCGGCGCCGGCGACATGTCGGAGGCCGGCCGCCACGTGGTGGAGTCGCTCCACCCCCACCTCGAGGGCAGCCCAGTGCGCGGGCCGGGGGGGTCGCTGCTGCGATTCAAGCTCGGCGACGCTTCCAGCGCGGTGCTGCTCAGCGCCGCCGACCGGCTCTTCGCCTGGCGAAGCCCAGCCCTTCCGGACAACCTCTGCTTCTTTCGCCCCGACGGAGGGCCCTGGCTGGTGACCATCGCCGCGGAACGGCTCGGGTACATCGAGCTGACCCAGCTCGAACGGCTCCGGCTCGCCCACCATTCCCCGCAGCTCGCGTCCGTTCTCGCCTACCAGGCCGCCTACGACGCGGTCCTGGCCACGTTCGAGCGGCGCGTCGAGGAGCGCGTCGACCCCCTGGTCGAGGATCTGCTCGGCTACGCCCGTCCGCTTGCCGACAGCGGTGAGGGCCTCGACAGCGTGGCCGACGCGCTCCAGGCGTGGGTTCTCTCAAACGACGACCTGCGCGTCGAGGTTGCCCTCGAGATGATCGCGAGCCTGCGCCTGGAGGTGCTGCGCCGCGAGGTGACACAGCTGCGAACGCTGCTCGACGACGAGTCGGCGGTTCCCGCTGCGGTGGCCGGCAACCCGGTCCTGAGCGAGCGCTGGCGGGCACGCCGCCGGCGGCTCATCGACGGCGTCCTCATCCAGCTGGGAGGCGGTACACCACCAACGGCCGGCTGACCCCGGTCAGTGGAACTGCTTGCCGACCTGGATGACGGCGGGGCCGAGGAGCACGATGAACAGCGTTGGGAAGATGCAGCCGATCATGGGGATGAGCATCTTGATCGGCGCCTTCTGCCCAGCCTCCTCGGCGCGCTGCCGGCGCCGTCTGCGGATCTCTTCGGACTGGATGCGCAGGACGTTGGCGATGCCCACGCCGAGCTGCTCCGACTGGATGATCGCCTGCAGGAAGTTGTTCAGCTCCTCGACCTTGTTGCGCCGGCCCATCTCGTCCAGCGCCTCGAGGCGGGGACGTCCGAGGCGCACCTCGTTGAGCACCTGGGTGAACTCGGCCGCGAGGGCGTTGTGGTACTTGTCGGTGACCCTGCTGAGGGCGGCGTCGAAGGCCAGGCCCGCCTCCACGCTGATGGTGAGCAGGTCGAGCGCGCTCGGCAGCGCCAGTAGGATCTCCTTCTGGCGCTTGCGGATGCGTCGCGAGATCGCCGACGCGGGAGCCAGGTAGCCGATCACGCCGCCCAGGACGGGCGAAGCGTAGAGGAGGGGCGGGGTCAGCGTCAGTAGCAGCGCCACGCCGATGCCGGCGACCACGCCAACGACCATGGCCATCAGCTGCAGGGCGACGAACCCACCCGCGGTGAGGCCGCCCGGGCGGCCGGCGAGGTTGAGACGCTCCTGGATGGCCTGCTGCTGACCGCCCTGCATGCGCCGCGACATGACCCTGCCCAACTTGTCGAAGACAGGTTTGATGACGCGGTCGGCGAAGGGAAGGCTCAGCTCCGCCTCGGTGAGGCTGGTGATGTGGTGGCCCGTCTCGGTGAACTGGGCCAGGCGCGCCTCCAAAAGGTCGGCCTGGGTGGCCCCGGAGCGATTGGTCAGCCCGAAGATGATGAAGCTGATGCCCACGAAGGCGGCGAAGGCGGCGACGACTGCGAGGAGCATGTCAGACCTCGATCTTGACGATCTTCTGGATCGCGGCGGCGCCGATGATGATCGAGAAGACCCCGATGCCCAGCATGATATGGCCAAGGCTGTCTGAAAGCATCGGACCGAAGTACGACGGTGAGATGACCGCGAGCACGGCGGCCAGCCCGAACGGGAGCAGGGTGATGATCAGGCCCGAGATGCGCGCCTGGGCTGTGATGGTGCGTATCTCACCCTGGATGCGCACGCGTTCGCGAATCGTGTAGGCGATGGTGTCGAGGATCTCGGCCAGGTTGCCGCCAACCACGCGCTGGATCTGAACGGCGGTGACCAGCAGGTCGAAGTCCTCGGACTTGTTGCGCATCACCATGTGGTTGAGCGCGTCATCGACTGTGATACCCAGCGCGATCTCGCGCGTGGCCCTGCTGAACTCCTCGGAGATCGGCGGGGTGCCGTTCTTGCTCACCGAGCTCAGCGCTTGTGCGAAGGAGTACCCGGCCTTGAGCGCGTTGCTGAGCAGGGTGATGGTGTCGCCGAGCTGGTTGTTGAAGGCACGCGTGCGCCGTCCCTGGCGAAAACGGAGATAGACAGCGCTTCCGGCCCACGCCGCCACCGGGCCGATCAGGAAGACGACCGGGTTGGCAAAGCGCAACGCGAGAAGGGCGCCAAGCACCACCCCCGACACGACCACGGCGAGCACCCACTCCGACGACTTCAGCTTGAGGTCGGCCTTCTGCAGGTCGTCGGCGAGCTTGCCCGTGTGCGACGAGCGTGCCAGCACCGGGTTGAGCATCGTGGAGAACGCCTCGATCATGTCGCGGATCGGGTTGCCGGTGCGCACCCGCGTCGGGGCAAGCTCGGTGGGGCGGCCGTACTGGCTCAACCGCGCGGCGACGCGATCGGCCTCGCTGAGCCGGCGCCCCGCCGCCCACAGCGTGAGGCAGAACACCGTGCCGGCGGCGAGCACCGCGGCGGCGACGGCGGGCAGGCTGATGGTCATCACCCGGTCTCCACGTCAAATCGGCGGCGGTTCACCTGAACCTCGATTCAGTGGGCGAAGAGCGCGTTGAGCGTGGCTGCGTTCACACCGGTGTCGGCGCCGGTGGTGAGGGGTGCGGCCGTGCTGGCCTCGTAGTTGGGCTTGTCGAAGCCGTTCTGGCCGTCACGCTTGCCCCACTCGTTCTGAGGCCGCAGCACGTACTTGAGCACGACCTGCCCGCCGCCCGTGTGGGGGGTGGTCAGCGCCGTCATGATCTCCGCCTGGCTGCGCGGCAGCTCGATGATGTACGAGTTCACAGCGCTGGCGGTGGTTCCCGAGGCGCCGACGCGCAGCACGCGGACATCCTGGAAGGAGTAGCGCACGCCGACCTGACCGGTGACGCCGGGGTCGATGAGGATGTCGATATGGTCCTCGGGCTGGATGTAGAACCCCACCGAGGCGAGCTCGGCGCTGTTGCCCGACCCGTTGACGCCGCTCGTGGCCGGGATGGCCAGGGCCACGTACCCCTTGGTGATGTCGAGGTGGGCGACGACTGCCTGACCGGGCACCGCGGGATTCGCGGAGGCGAACAGCGACTGGTACAGCGGTGTGTTCTGGCTCAGCGTCACAGGAGCGGTCTTGCCGACCACCTGGGTGGTGTCGGTGTACACGTCGGCGGGAAAGCTCCCCTGGGCGAGTGCGGTGCTGGTGATCATGTCGGCCGTGATCGCCGTCCCGGCGGAGATCGTCGTCTTGGCGACCACGACGTTGGACGTCGGCGTGTTGCTCCCGCCGCGGCTGACTGCGAAGAGGACGGCGAGCGCGGCGGCCGCCGCGAGCACGATGCCCACGAGCAGAAACACCCGGTTCTGCGGCTTGTTCGGCTGAATTGCCACGTCAGTTCCCCTTGATGGTGGTGTCGTTTCTTGAAGTGGTGCATCGCGCGTCGATGCGAGCCGGGACGCGTTCTATGTCCTCTGTCGAGTTTCGCCGAGGATGGACGACCCGGTGTCGCCATCCGGTAACAAAGCAATCGACCTTCCGATGCGGTTCTGAGGCCGCGTGATGAAGATCGGCTTCAGGAATCGAATCGCCCCGTGTTCTGCACGTTGAGCAGCAGCGTGAGCACGTCCTCGCGGTACGGCGCGATGGTGGCGATGCGGCGGTAGACGCGCAGCGCTGCCTTGTCGTCGCCGCGGAAACGGTAGAGGCGCGCGATGCGCTCGAGGTACGAGACGGCCAGCTCGGTGTCCTGGTCGTCGATGCAGATGTCGGCGAGCCTGCTCAGGGGCAGCTCGTACACCGGATCGGCGCGCGACCCCGCCAGGTAGCAGTTCAGCGCGGCGTTTGACTTGCCAAGGCTCTGGCAGCGATCACCGGCGTTCATGGCGAGCTCGGCCACGATTCGTCCGCCGGCCTCCTGGGCGAGCTCCTGCATCAGGGCCGCGGCCTCATCGCATTTCTTGCGTCGCAGGCGCTCGTCGATGCGTCGGCGCAACTCCGCCAGGTGGGGATTGTTCTCGAAGGGGTCTTCCTCGATCTGCGGCGCGATCGCACCGGGGTTCGTTCCCACGCGCACCCGCCACCCGTTCTCCTTGTCGATCTCGGTTTCGCCGTCGGCGTTGTGCTCGGGGGTGGCGGCGACCGGCTCGGCAAGTGGCGCCGGGCGCGGCACCTCCGGCACCGGCGCGGCCGTCGCGGGAGCGGGTGCCGGCGGTGGGGAAGCTGCCACGGGCCTGGTCCACTGATAGGTCTGGACGTCCGACTCGGCAAAGTCCCCGGCGGCGGCCGGTGGGGCGGTCGAGGAGGCGGCTGTCGCCTCCTGTGCTGCGAAGGCAGGCATGGGCAGCGGTGACTCGGCGGCCGCCCCGGGAGCGTGGTTGGGGTGGGTCTCCTCGACGATGTGGAACCCGGGCCTGGGGGCGACGAAGCCGTCCGCGTGCTCGGCTGCCTGTGGGTCGGCGACCTCGGCCGTGGGGGCCACAACCTCGGGCTCAGCGGGGGCGGGTGCAACCTCGGGCGCGGGTGCGACCTCGGGCTCGGGCTGGGCCTGGGGCTGGGCCTGGGCCCGGGCCTCGGCCTCGGCCTGGGGCTCGGGTGCTACGTCCGGCTGGGGTTCAACCTCAGGCTCGGCCTGGGCCCGGGCCTCGGTCTCGGCGGCCGCTGAGGCGGGCTCCGGCTGAGCGGTCGTGGTGGTGGGCTGGTACTGCCAGGTGGGCTCGGCAGCCTCGAGGGGGCCGGCGGCGTCAGCCTCGGCGTCGAGCTCAGGCGCGGCCTCCTCGCCGGTCTCGGCGTCGGCCTGGCGGCGGCGCAGGCCGAACCGTGAACGCCTCGCCTGGGACTCGCCGTTGGCCTCCACCTCGTCATCGGCGTCGTCGGTCGGCGCGGGGGCGAGGTCGTCGGCGGCGCTGGCGCGGTGGCCGAGGGCCGCGACCTCCTCCACCTCGGGCTGCGGGTCGGGCGCGACCGGAGCCACGGCCGGCGCGGGGGCCGCCAGCACCGGTGGCGGCGCGGCGTCGAGTGCGAGAAGGTATTCGTACACCGTGCGGCGCAGCCGCCGCGCCAGGGCCTGTCCTGATGGGCTGCCGGTGCTCTCCGCCATGGACTCGACGTCGTCGATGGCGCCAAGGAGATGGGTTTCGTCCAGCGCGCGATTGGCGACCGCCATCTCGAGTCGCGCCTGGAGCAACTCAGCGATCTCGGGGCTGTCGGGCGCGAAGATGCCGGCGGCGTCCTGCCACCCGTGGCGGAGGACGTCGACCGCGTCATTCATGGCGATCACGGGTGATTCCCACCCTTCGGGCACATCGGTAGCAATCTGCCACGTCGACTCGGGCCGGACTGCCATGGTCCAGTGACGGCGGGGTCACGAGGCGGTGCGGTGGTTACGCCGGCTGTGGTTGCGGACACGGTGGCCTCGTAATGAAGGAGCAAAGGCCGCGGCGGCGGTGCCGGTCCATTGTCAGCGCGCCGGCGGCGTCGCCTCGACACCGGCGGGCTACGAAGCTGTGAAGAGTCGCACCGGCGTGTCGGGGTTTGGCCGCCTCGCGGCAAGCCGATAATGTGGGGGCAAACAGTCGACCACTCCAGAGGCTTCCGATGCCGGACTTCTTCCCATCGCCACGCGAGAACATCGCCGTCCCCGACGCCCGCAAGGGGCAGATCGTCTTCAAGTGGCCGGACCTGAACATCCGCCGCTACAGCAACGCCATCGTTGCGCCGGACGAGGTCGCGGTCTTCATGTACCAGGGCGAGGTGAAGGGCACCCTGCCACCGGGGCGCCACGCGCTGGACGCCACCGAGATCCCGTTTCTTGGGTTCTTCGCCGACCACCTCACCGGAGGCAACCTCTACAGGGTCGAGGTCTACTTCGTCGGCACCCGTGAGTACCCCGACCTCAAGTTCGGTGGACGGATCGACAACGTCCAGGACCCCGTCACCGGCCTGGTCGTGGCACTCGGCGTGTACGGCGAGTACTCGCTGAAGGTCACCGATCCCTCGACCCTGCTCACCAACCTCACCGGTACCGTCGACGTCACCGACAACGACGCCATCACCGACTGGGTGGCACAGCAGTTGATCAAGGTGCTCCGCACCGACGTCACCCAGCACGTGGTCAGCAAGGGCTGGCCCATCCTCGGCCTCGCCGCCTACGTGCCCGAGGTGGAGGCCGACGTGATCGCCGCCTCCGCCCAGCAGCTCAGCGCCTATGGGCTGTCGGTCGCCCGCATGGGCAACTTCACCATCAGCCTGGGCGATGAGGACGAGGCGCAGCTCAAGGCGCTGGCCCGCGACACCGCCTATTCGCGGCTGGCGGGGTCGTTCCAGCAGTACGCGGCCGGTGAGCTCCAGCTGGGCGCGGGGCGGGGAATGGAAAAGGGCGGAGCTGGGGTCGGGGGCGCGTTCATCGGAGCAGGGCTCGGGCTCGGCGGCCAGGCGACGCAGATGCCGGCACCCGGGCCGGCGCCGCCCTCCGCGCCGGGGTTCGCCGGTGGCGGTGGCGGCTACCAGCCCTCGGCGTCGGCAAACGGCGCCGCGGCCGTGGTCACCTGCCCGGCCTGCGCCACGGAGAACACCGCCGGAGCGAAGTTCTGCACCAACTGCGGCGCGGCGCTCCCCGCCGCGGAGCCCCACACGTGCGCCGGCTGCGGAGCGGCACTGCCCGGCGGCGCAAAGTTCTGCGCGGCATGCGGACGGGCCGTGCAGCCCGCCGCTGCCGCCAGCGCACCCCCGGAACCGCCCGCGGGCTGACGCCGGCTCAGTCCCAGCGGAAGCGCCAGGTGGCGACGGCGAAGGTCAGCACCCCCCAGCCGGCGAGAACCAGGCAGTCTAGCCCGATGTCGGAGAGGCCGACACCGTCGTTCATGACGCGGTGGAGCGCGTCGGTCAGCCAGGTGAGAGGCAGCACGTGGACGGCGGTCTGCAGCCAGCCGGGCAGCGTGGTGATGGGGAAGAAGATGCCGGACAGGAACATCATCGGGAAGGCCACGAACGACGCCAGCCCGCGCGCCGACTC